>JAZRCJ010000038.1:0-68120 GCA_045659705.1 Faecalimonas sp. | reverse complement strand
GTTGGTATTGTTTCTACAGTATCAGCTATCTTTAATGCAGGTGGTCGTCTTGGACTTTCTGCTCTTGCAGATAAAATGAAAGATAGAAATACAATCTACAAAATTATTTTTGTAGGTTCTATTGTGCTTACAGGACTTGTTATCGTTACTGGTGGTATTGAAAATGGAGCCGGAAATATGGTATTGACTGCGTTAGTATTGGTTCTTATTATGGCAGTAAATGCAGGATATGGCGGTGGATTTTCTAACGTGCCGACATTACTTTCTGACCAATACGGAATGGGAAGCATCAGTGCCCTTCACGGAATTACATTGTCTGCATGGGCATTTGCAGGTCTTTCAGGAAACCAGTTGGCAAACTGGATTGTACAGAATTTTGGAAAAGAAGTTGAAATCGGTGGAAACATGGTAAATCCAACCGGTTATCAGATGGTTCTTTATGTTACATTAGTTCTTTATATTATTGCACTTATTTTTAGTGTATTATTTGTAAAAGCACCAAAGAAAGAAAATTAAGAAGAAACCGAGTTCCATAAATATGGGGCTCGGTTTTTCGTATACTTTTTGAGGAAAAGAGTTGATAGACGTCTCTTTTTCGGGTATAATATTTTAGATATAGTTTGTAGACTAAAAAATAGGAGGAAAATAGATATGTCACAGAGAAAAGACATTCATAAAGTACTGATTATTGGTTCAGGTCCTATTATTATTGGACAGGCATGTGAATTTGACTATTCAGGTACACAGGCATGTAAAGCTCTTAGAAATTTAGGATATGAAATTGTGTTGGTAAACTCAAACCCTGCTACGATTATGACAGACCTTGAGATTGCTGACGTTACGTATATTGAGCCACTTAACGTGGAACGCCTTGAGCAGATTATTGCTAAGGAGAGACCAGATGCATTGCTTCCAAACTTAGGTGGACAGTCCGGTCTTAACTTGTGTTCGGAATTGGCAGAAGCAGGAGTTCTTGAAAAATATAATGTAGAAGTTATCGGTGTTCAGGTAGATGCTATCGAACGTGGTGAAGATAGAATTGAATTTAAAAATACAATGGACAAGCTTGGAATCGAGATGGCAAGAAGTGAGGTTGCTTACTCTGTGGATGAAGCGCTTGCAATTGCAGATGAATTAGGATACCCAGTTGTTCTTCGTCCAGCATACACAATGGGTGGTGCCGGTGGCGGACTTGTATATAATGTGGAAGAATTAAAGACAGTTTGTGCACGTGGTCTTCAGGCAAGTTTGGTAGGACAAGTTCTTGTTGAAGAATCTATCTTAGGATGGGAAGAATTAGAACTTGAAGTTGTTCGTGATGCAGAAGGCAATATGATTACTGTATGTTTCATTGAAAACATTGACCCGCTTGGTGTACATACAGGAGATTCTTTCTGTTCAGCACCGATGCTTACTATTTCTGAAGAAGTACAAAAGCGTATGCAAGAAAAATCTTACAAAATTGTAGATTCTGTTCAAGTAATCGGTGGATGTAACGTACAATGGGCTCATGATCCTAAGACAGATAGAGATATTATCATCGAGATTAATCCAAGAACATCTCGTTCTTCTGCACTTGCTTCAAAAGCAACAGGTTTCCCGATTGCTTTGGTTTCAGCAAAGTTGGCGGCAGGCCTTACTTTAAAAGATATTCCATGTGGAAAGTATGGCACATTGGACAAATATGTTCCGGATGCAGATTATGTGGTAATTAAATTTGCTCGTTGGGCATTTGAAAAATTCAAAGGTGTGCAAGATAAACTTGGTACTCAGATGCGTGCTGTAGGCGAAGTTATGAGTATTGGTAAAACTTATAAAGAAGCATTCCAGAAAGCAATTCGAAGCCTTGAGACAGGACGTTATGGTCTTGGTCATGCAAAAGACTTTGATACAAAATCAAAAGAAGAACTTTTGAAAGCATTACTCACACCAACCAGCGAAAGACATTTCCTTATGTATGAAGCACTTCGTAAAGGTGCAACAGTGGAAGAAATTCACGAGATTACAAAAGTAAAACGTTGGTTTATTGAACAGATGAAAGAATTGGTTGAGGAAGAAGAAGCGCTTCTTGCAGGAAAGGGAACATTACCTTCAGATGAGGCTCTTATTTCCGCAAAGAAGAATGGCTTTTCTGACAAATATTTAAGCCAGCTTTTAGAAGTGCCGGAGCAGGAAATTCGTGAAAAGAGAATTGCTTTAGGTGTAGAAGAAGCTTGGGAACCAGTACACGTAAGTGGTACAGAAGACAAAGCTTACTATTATTCATCTTATAATGCCAAAGACAAGAATCCAGTAAATGAGGAAACTCAGAAGATTATGATTCTTGGCGGTGGACCGAACAGAATTGGACAAGGTATCGAGTTCGACTACTGTTGTGTACACGCAGCATTGGCTCTTAAGAAATTGGGATTTGAGACAATTATCGTAAACTGTAATCCGGAAACGGTTTCTACAGATTATGATACATCAGATAAGTTGTACTTCGAACCATTGACATTGGAAGATGTACTTAGCATCTATAAGAAAGAAAAACCGGTTGGAGTTATCGCACAGTTTGGTGGACAGACACCTCTTAACTTGGCTGCAGACCTAGAAAAGAACGGTGTAAAGATTTTAGGAACACCTCCGGCAGTTATTGATCTTGCAGAGGATAGAGATTTATTCCGTGAAATGATGGAAAAATTGGAAATTCCAATGCCGGAATCAGGAATGGCTGTTAATGTTGAGGAAGCACTTGAGATTGCCGAGAAGATTGGCTATCCGGTTATGGTTCGTCCTTCTTACGTACTTGGTGGACGTGGAATGGAAGTGGTATACGATCCTGAAAACTTAACAAAATATATGAATGCGGCAGTTGGTGTAACACCAGATAGACCGATTTTGATTGACCGGTTCTTAAATCACGCATTAGAGTGTGAAGCAGATGCTATCAGCGATGGAACACATGCATTTGTACCAGCCGTAATGGAACACATCGAACTTGCAGGTGTACACTCAGGAGATTCTGCTTGTGTACTCCCGTCTAGACACATTTCTGAAGAAAATGTGAAGACAATCAAAGAATACACAAGAAAGATTGCAGAAGAAATGGGCGTAAAAGGTCTTATGAATATGCAGTATGCCATTGAAGGAGATAAGGTATATGTATTGGAAGCAAACCCAAGAGCTTCTCGTACAGTGCCGTTGGTTTCCAAAGTATGCGGTATTCGTATGGTGCCACTCGCTATTGATATTGTAACTTCTGAACTTACAGGAAGACCATCACCGGTAGTTGATTTGAAGGAAAAAGACATTCCATACTATGGAGTAAAAGAAGCAGTATTCCCATTTAATATGTTCCAAGAAGTAGACCCAATCTTAGGACCGGAAATGCGTTCTACAGGTGAAGTTCTTGGTTTATCAAAATATTATGGAGAAGCATTCTTTAAAGCGCAGGAAGCAACACAGACAAAACTTCCTCTTAGCGGAACAGTTCTTATCACAATCAATGATAAAGATAAAGATGAAATCATCGAAGTAGCAAAAGATTTCGTAGAAGTAGGATTTAAGATTCTTGCAACAAAAGGTACTTGCAAGACATTGCAAGAAGCGGGAATTCCGGCGGAGTTTGTACACAAGTTAAGTGAAGGAAGACCAAACATCTTAGACCTTATTACCAACGGTAAGATTGATTTAATTATCAATACACCGGTTGATGCAGACAGTGCCTTAGATGATAGTTACCTTAGAAAGAATGCAATCAAGAAGAAAATTCCATATATTACAACTGTTGCAGCTGCAAAAGCGACAGCAAGCGGTATGCAATCTATGAATAAACCGGGTTGTGGGGAAGTAAAATCACTTCAAGAATTGCACGCAGAAATCAAAGATAAATAAAAGAATGTAAAATAAATATTGGGGTGGATGATTTTAAATCAAATCATCTATTCCAATATTTTTTTGCGTTCGATTACTTGAAAAGAAGAAATACGCAGAAATGTTGAACGTCTCATAAGGATGTGATATGCTACAAAAGAAACAAATAGATGTTAAAGGAGATTTATTTTGAGGCTTTACGACTATTTAAAAAATTATGAAAAGAACAATTCTTATGGCTTTCATATGCCGGGCCATAAAAGAAATAAAGAATTATTAGATTGTGATTTGCCTTACGGAATAGATATTACCGAGATAGATGGGTTTGACGACTTGCACCATCCGGATGGCATCATAAAAGAAGCTCAAGAACGCGCGGCAAGAGTGTTCGGTGCGGATGAGACTTTGTTTTTGATAAATGGAAGTACGGTTGGGATTTTAAGTGCTACTTTAGGGGTGACATCCCGAGGAGATAAGATACTTGTTGCGAGAAATTGTCACAAGTCTGTATATCACGCCTTGGAATTGCAAGGACTTGAACCGGTATATATATATCCGCAGTATGATGTGGTTAGTGGTTTGAACGGTGCAATTTCTGCAGAAGAAGTGCGAGAGATTTTAAGGTGCGAAGAGGATATAAAAGCAGTTGTGATTGTATCGCCGACTTATGATGGTGTTGTGTCAGATGTAAGAGCTATTGCAGAAGTGGTTCGTGAAAAAGGGATTCCTTTGATCGTGGATGAAGCACATGGGGCACATTTTGGATTTCACTCTTATTTTCCGACAAATGCAAATGCACTAGGCGCAGACCTTGTGATTCACAGTGTACACAAGACTTTACCGTCTTTGACCCAGACGGCGCTACTTCATATGAATGGCGATTTAGTATGTCGTAAAAGGGTGCGAAAATATTTACATATGTTACAGTCTAGTAGCCCATCCTATGTACTTATGGCAAGTATAGATTCTTGTGTGGACTTTTTAGAAAACAACGCAAAAGAAGCCTTTGAAAAATATACAGATCTCTTGGATAACGCGAGAAGTGAATTAAAAACATTAAAGCACTTGAAAGTAGAAGAGGCGCAGTGTTATGATAAGTCTAAGCTTGTGATATCCGTGAGAAAGGCGAATATAACAAGTCGGGAATTAGCAGACAGATTGCGGGAAAAGTACCACTTAGAGACAGAGATGACGGCAGGTCACTATGTTCTTCTTATGACGTCTGTTGCTGATACAGAAGAAGGGTTTAAAAGGCTTGTGACCGCATTAAAGGAGATTGACAGTTCTGTAGAGACAAGCGAAATAGAACAGAAAATATTGCCACTGCCAAAGGCTAAAAAGGGAGAGAACAATATTTCGGAGAAATATTGTTATTTATATCCGCCAGGAATTCCGATTGTAACACCGGGAGAAGAGATAACGGAAGAAGTCAAGGCATATATTACGATGCATAAAGAATTGGGATTTGACCTGATAGAGACGGAAGAAGGAGAATGATGGGTAAGATATTTTACTTGATGGGAAAGAGCGCATCCGGAAAGGATACGATTTATAAGCGTATAAAAGAGGAAGCAAAAAGCTTAAAAGAGATTGTGATTTACACAACCCGCCCTATGAGAGAAGGGGAACAGGAAGGAAGAGAATATCACTTTGTCAGCGAAGAGGAGTTTCGGAGTCTTTTGGCCACGGGGAAGGTGATTGAACACAGGGAATATCAGACAGTTCATGGTCCGTGGATTTATTTTACTGTGGATGACGGACAGTTTGACGGCGAGGAGGATTTTCTTGCTATTGGCACTTTGGAATCCTATGTGAAATTAAAAGAATATTTTGGAAAAGAGAAGTTGGTGCCGATTTATATAGAAGTAGAAGACGGACTAAGACTGACACGTGCGCTTTCTAGGGAGCGAGAACAAAGAGAGCCGAAATATAAGGAATTGTGCAGAAGATTTTTGGCAGATGCAGAAGATTTTTCGGAAGAAAAACTTGCCCACGCCGAGATAGAAACGCGTTATGAAAATATAGACATAGAAATGTGTTTACAAGAAATTCTTCTAGGTATTCAAGGGAAAGTATGATATAATCAGTTTCAGAGGAGGGTGATAATATGAGCAGATTTAGAGATGTTGTAGGACATAAGGATATTATCAAATATATTCAAGGTTCTGTAGAGCAAAAAAAAGTATCTCATGCTTATATTTTAAATGGTGAACGTGGTTCGGGGAAAAAACTCTTAGCACGTTTATTTGCCATGACTCTTCAATGTGAATCCGGGCAGGCAGAACCTTGTGGAAAGTGTCGCTCTTGTAAACAGGTGGATAGTGGAAATCACCCGGATATCATTACCGTAACGCATGAAAAGCCAGGTTCAATTGGTGTGGAAGATATAAGAACGCAGGTGAATGCGGACATTCAGATTAAACCATATGCAAGTCCGTATAAGGTATATATTATTCCGGGAGCGGATTTACTGACAGAACAAGCACAGAATGCACTTTTAAAGACCATTGAGGAACCGCCGGAATATGCAGTAATCTTTTTGCTCACAGAAAATGCAGATAGCCTGCTTCAGACCATTCGTTCCAGATGCGTAATGCTGAAACTTCGCAATGTAAAGAATACATTGATTAAGAAATATTTGATGGAACAGATGCAGGTGCCGGATTATCAGGCAGAGGTATGTGCTGCATTTGCCCAAGGAAATATGGGGCGTGCCATTATGCTAGCAAATTCAGAGCACTTTTATGAGATAAAAGAAGAGGCCATTCAACTTTTGAAATATATCAGCGATATGGAGCTTCATGAGATTGTTAGTGCACTCAAAGAGATTAATAAATACAAGTTGGAAATCACCGATTATTTAGATATCATTACCATTTGGTATCGAGACATCTTGTTATACAAAGCGACAAAGGATGTAGATCAGGTAGTATTTTCTGACCAGTTAAAATTCATAAAAGAAAAAGCATCCAAAAGTTCATATGAAGGAATTGAATTGGTGTTAGAGAGCATTGAGAAGGCGAAAGCCAGAATCAAGGCCAATGTTAATTTTGACTTAGTTATGGAACTTTTGTTACTTACAATAAAGGAGAATTAATAGTATGACAAAGGTAATAGGTGTTCGTTTTCGCCAGGCGGGAAAGATTTATTTCTTTTCACCGGGGAAATTACACATCAAACAGGGCGATAAAGTAATTGTAGAAACTGCCCGTGGAGTAGAATTCGGAAGTGTTGTGGCAGGACCGAAAGAAGTAAAAGATGAAGAAATTATGCAACCGTTAAAATCGGTGATTCGTGTAGCCACGGAAGAAGATAAGCGCACAGAAGAAAAGAACCGTGAAAAAGAAAAGGAAGCGTTTGATATTTGCCTTCAGAAAATTCGTGAACACGAGTTGGATATGAAGCTTATCAATGCAGAATATACATTTGATAACAATAAGGTGTTGTTCTACTTTACGGCAGACGGAAGAATTGACTTTCGTGAGCTTGTAAAAGATTTGGCGGCAGTATTTAGAACCAGAATTGAGTTAAGACAGATTGGTGTGAGAGATGAGACGAAGATTCGTGGAGGAATTGGTATTTGCGGACGTCCTCTTTGCTGTCATACGTACTTGTCAGATTTTGCACCGGTTTCCATCAAGATGGCAAAAGAGCAGAATTTATCATTAAACCCGACAAAGATATCTGGTGTGTGTGGAAGACTGATGTGCTGCTTGACGAATGAAGAGGAGACATACGAAGAGTTAAACAGTCGACTTCCTGCAATAGGTGATACGGTAACAACAATGGAAGGTTTAAAGGGAGAGGTGCAGAGTGTAAGTGTACTTCGCCAGTTAGTGAAAGTAGTAGTGAATCTAGATAATGATGAAAAAGAGATTCGTGAATATAAGGCAAAAGAATTAAAATTTAAACCGAGAAAAAGAAAAACTGATATGCAGATTTCAAAAGAGGAGATGAAAGAGCTTGCAGCCTTGGAGAGAGACAACTAATTTGAAAGAAGGAGAACGTCTCGACGATTTGCAACTTCGAGGATATGAGATTATTCAAAATCCCGGAAAATTCTGTTTTGGTATGGATGCCGTACTTTTGGCGAATTTTGCTCGCATAAAAAAGGGAGACAAAGTTTTAGACCTTGGAACAGGAACCGGAATTATTCCTATTCTCCTTACGGCAAAGACAGAGGGCGAGCATTTTACTGGATTGGAAATCCAAGAAGAAAGTGCAGATATGGCACGAAGAAGTGTGGCACATAATCAATTAGAAGAGAAAGTGGATATTGTAACAGGAGATATCAAAGAGGCAGCCGGTATATTCGGTCCTGTCTCTTTTGACGTCATTACCACGAATCCTCCTTATATGATAGGGAAACATGGAATTGCAAATGAGTCAGATGCGAAAGCAATTGCAAGGCATGAGGTGCTTTGTGATTTAGATGATATTTTAAGAGAGAGTGCCAAAATCTTAGGGCATGGCGGTCGTTTTTATATGGTTCACAGACCATTTCGTCTGGCGGAGATTTTCTCCAAGATGGTACAGTATGGAATTGAACCAAAGCGAATGCGAATGGTTCACCCATATATACATAAGGAACCAAATATGGTGCTAATCGAAGGAATTAGAGGGGGAAACTCTCGTATGACGGTGGAGGCACCGCTAATCGTATACAAAGAAGTGGGCGTATATTCCGATGAATTATTAGGAGAATATGGGCTCAAATAGAAAGTCGAGGAAGACAGATGGCAGGGAAATTGTATTTGTGCGCTACGCCAATTGGTAATCTGGAGGATATGACTTATCGTGTGGTTAGAACGCTTGGAGAGGCGGATTTGATTGCAGCAGAAGATACCCGAAATAGTATCAAACTGCTCAATCATTTTGAGATTAAGACTCCTATGACTAGTTACCATGAGTACAACAAGATTGAAAAAGCAAGAAAGCTCATCGAAAAAATGCAAGATGGGATGGACATTGCCTTAATCACAGATGCGGGAACACCAGGTATATCCGATCCGGGTGAAGAACTAGTGAAGATGTGCTATGAAGCCGGGATTGAAGTCACATCACTTCCGGGAGCTGCGGCCTGTGTGACGGCACTTACTTTGTCCGGGTTATCTACCAGAAGGTTTGCTTTTGAAGCGTTTTTACCTTCCGATAAAAAAGAAAAGCAAGAGGTATTAAAGGAACTTGTAAATGAGACAAGAACCATCATTTTATATGAAGCCCCGCATCGCTTGGTGAAAACATTAAAGGAACTTTATGAGATCCTTGGAGAACGTAAGATTACGGTATGCAGGGAACTGACAAAAAAACATGAGACAGCCTTTCGCACTACACTAGAAGAAGCCATTTCTTATTATGAGATGAACGAACCAAAAGGAGAATGTGTGCTTGTAGTAGAAGGGAAAAGTCGCCTTGAATTAAAGCAGGAAGCAGTTGCAAAATGGGAAGAGATGTCGCTGGAAGAACATATGGCTTATTATGAGGAACAGGGGATTGACAGAAAAGAAGCCATGAAGCTGGTGGCGAAGGATAGAGGTGTATCTAAGCGAGAAGTGTATAAGCAGTTGCTAGACGTTTAATTGGTCAAATTGCATAAGAATTCCTCAAAAGTTTGTACAAGTTGGAAATAGAACTTTTGAGGAATTTTTTGTATACTTACGAAAGAGTCAGAAATTGGACTTTAGTTTAGGAGGAAAAATAGAATGGCAAGTTTATCTTTGAAAAACATTAACAAAGTATATCCTAACGGTTTCGAAGCGGTTAAAGATTTTAACCTTGAAATCGAAGATAAAGAATTTATCATCTTCGTAGGACCTTCAGGATGTGGTAAAACTACAACACTTCGTATGATCGCTGGTTTGGAAGAAATTTCTTCTGGTGAATTAAAGATTGAAGACAGAGTGGTTAACGACGTAGAACCTAAGGATAGAGATATCGCGATGGTATTCCAGAACTACGCTTTGTATCCACATATGACAGTATATGATAACATGGCATTTGGTTTGAAATTAAGAAAAGTACCAAAAGCTGAAATCGACAGAATGGTACGTGAAGCAGCTAAGATTCTTGACCTTGAAGCTTTATTGGATCGTAAACCAAAAGCATTATCAGGTGGACAGAGACAGCGTGTTGCTATGGGTCGTGCTATCGTTCGTAATCCTAAGGTATTCCTTATGGACGAACCTTTATCAAACTTGGATGCAAAATTAAGAGGACAGATGCGTATCGAAATCTCTAAATTACATCAGAGATTAGGTACAACTATTATCTACGTAACACATGACCAGACAGAAGCTATGACACTTGGTACAAGAATCGTAGTTATGAACGCTGGTGTTATTCAGCAGGTAGATACACCTCAGGTATTATACGATGAACCATGCAACTTGTTCGTTGCTGGATTTATTGGATCACCACAGATGAACTTCTTGAATGCTGTATGTAACGTAGACGGAGATAAAGTATCTCTTCAGGTTGGACCTGCATCAATTGCATTGCCAGAAGCAAAAGCTAAGAAATTAATCGAAGGTGGATATGCAGGAAAAGAAGTAGTTCTTGGTATTCGTCCAGAAGATATTCATGATGAAGAAGCGTTCATCGCAGCTTCACCTGATACAGTAATCGAAGCAACAATTCATGTATATGAAATGTTAGGTGCTGAAGTTTACTTATACTTCGATTATGAAGATACTAACGTAACTGCAAGAGTTAATCCTAGAACAACAGCTAGAACAGGAGATACAGTGAAATTTGCATTAGATGCAGAAAAAATTCACGTATTTGATAAAGACTCTCAGGTTACAATTACAAATTAGTTGTAAAAGCTCATTAGGCTCTCGGAATTTTCCGAGAGCCTTTTTGCGTAATCCTATCAAAATGGGGGATACTAAAGGAAAGAATAAAATTGGTGGTATCGCTATGGATTTTGAGAGGAATTTATTAGGGAAAATAAGGGGACTTATTTTGTTTACCCTCTTTGTGTTGGTGGCCTTGTGGAATTACAGGGCTCTTTTTCGTGTGTTTCAATTTTTAGGAAGTGTGTTGTTTCCGTTCGCGCTTGGGGGAGCAATTGCATTTGTTATCAATGTGCCTATGAGTTTTTTGGAACGAAATTGTTTTGGAAAAATGAAAAAAGGTGGCAGGCAGATAAGTTTTGCCATCACAATTGTTTTGTTTGTGGGGATTATAGGTTTGGTGCTATTCTTAGCCATCCCGGAGCTTGGGAAAACCGTAGGGAAATTGGGGGAAAACATGCGCATTTTTTTACCTCAAGTGCAAAAAAAGATCATAAATGTATTAGGAAAAGATTCGGAATTAGCGATATGGATGGGGAGCGTAGAATGGAATTGGGATACGCTTTTGGAGAGAGGATTACAGTTCTTAAAAAATGGCGTAAGGAGTAATTTTCAAACCACGTTTGAAACTGCCAAAAGTATTATCAGTGGGTTCACAACCTTTACCATAGCATTTGTGTTTGGATCCTATATTGTGCTTCAAAAAGAGCGACTTTGCAGGCAGATAAAAAAGATATTATATGCATTTGTTCCTCGGGACTGGACGGAAATTATCTTGGCCTTTAGTTCTCTTACGTATGACACGTTTGCCAAGTTTTTGAGCGGGCAGTTTTTGGAAGCACTTATATTAGGAGGTTTGTTTTTGCTTTTTATGTTAGTGCTTAGAATCCCATATGCCCTTTTGATAGCTATTATCATCGCTATCACTGCGCTATTACCTGTTTTTGGGGCTTTTATAGGGGCGGCTGTAGGATTTGTTTTAATATTTTCTCTGAATCCGACAAAAGCAATTTTGTTCCTGGTGATATCTTTTGTGTTACAGCAGGTGGAAGGAGATGTCATATATCCGAAGATTGTAGGGCGACATGTGGGGCTTCCGTCCATCTGGGTGTTATTTTCAGTGGCGGCAGGTGCTAGTTTAATGGGAATTGTGGGAATGTTAATCTTTATTCCGATTTCTTCTGTAGTGTACTCTATGTTAAAGGGAATTGTGCATCGAAGGTTAAAGAGAAGAGAGATTCATATAGAATAGATTTTTTGAAAGGGGCATACATTGTAACGATATGTAGGAAAGGAGCAATGTATGCTAAATTATATTTGGGCAGGAATGATTATGATAGGCGTTGTGTACGGGGCATTTGGGGGTCGCATGACGGAAATCACAAATGCAGCGTTGGATTCTTCTAAGGAGGCAGTGACTCTTTGCATTACCATGATGGGGGTCATGTCCTTTTGGGTAGGGATGATGGAAATTGCCACAAAGGCGGGAATCATACAGGCTGCATCCAGGAAGATTGCGCCGTTTATCCGCTTTTTGTTTCCCCACATACCAGAAAACCACAAGGCAAGGGAGTACATAACAACCAATATGATTGCCAATTTTCTTGGCCTTGGGTGGGCCGCAACACCAGCGGGATTAAAAGCGATGGAGGAACTAGCAAAACTGGAGGAAGATAGAAGAAGGGGGCTCCGTCCCGGGCCGGTGAGAAAGAGGGGATTTGCCAGTAATGAGATGTGTACGTTTTTAATCATAAATATTTCTTCTCTTCAATTGATACCCATGAACATCATTGCATATCGAAGTCAATATGGCAGTATAAACCCTGCTGTTATCGTAGGGCCAGGGATTATAGCCACGGCAATTAGTACGATAATCGCTATTTTATATTGCAAGATAAAAGATAGAAGGTGAGGTGCTTTATGGGATTTTTGTTATATTTAGCAAATTATATTTTGCCGGCTGTGATACTGGGAATTGTTTTTTATGGAGTCTTGATGAAGGTTCCTGTTTATGATACATTTATCAAAGGAGCAAAAAGTGGATTTTATACCGTTATTAAGATTATGCCGACCCTAATTGGCCTAATGGTTGCGGTAGGGATTTTAAGAGCCTCTGGGTTTCTGGATTTCTTGGCAAGCGTAATAGGAAAGATTGTAGGAGGATTTGGATTTCCCGCAGAACTTGCACCCCTTGCCATTGTAAGGATGTTTTCTTCTTCGGCAGCTACGGGTTTGGTATTGGACTTGTTTAAGGAACATGGGACGGATTCGAAGATTGGTTTGATTGCATCTGTTATGATGTGTTGTACGGAAACCATCTTTTATACAATGAGCGTGTATTTTATAGCGGCAAAAGTAAAAAAGACCAGGTATACTTTGACAGGTGCATTACTTGCAACATTTGCAGGGATTGTGGCGAGTGTATGGCTGGTAGGGATGATGTAGGAGAAGTTATGAGTAAATATAAGATAAAAGGAACGGTGGTTCATGGAAAAGCGTTGGGAAGAACCGTGGGGATGCCGACCATTAATTTAGAAACGAAAGAAGATATTTCCAAGATTCCAAGCGGAGTCTATGCATCTAGCACAAGACTCCGTGGAAAGCAGTATCAAGGTCTTACCAGTGTGGGGTTAAGACCAACGGTGGATGCTTCTATGGAGAGAACCATAGAGACGTATCTTTTGAATTTTTCCGATGAGGTTTATGGAGAAACGGTGGAGATTGAGCTACAAGCGTTTATCCGAGATATTCGTAAATTTGAAAATATCGAACAAGTAAAAGAGCAAGTGGAAAAGGATATTAAGACAGCATATACTTTTCTAAAATAGAAAAAGGTGCAGGTCCGATTTCCAATATTTTTTGATGAAAATCTTTCTGAGAAAAAGAAGAACCTTGTTTTTCTATCATTTTCTTTTTTAATTCTAAAAATTCTACATAGCCGACATAGTATTTTAAATAGTTTCCGGGAGTTGCGATAATAAGTTCGTAAATGTCCCGGATTGTTTCTTCTTCTGTAATTCCGTAATTTTTAACATACTGGGAGACTTTCTTATAATCCCAACCGTGATAATGAATACCGATATCCAAAGTGCTGTACATTCCTAGTGTAAGGGAGCTGTTTTTTTGAAGAAGTGAAGAAACTTCTTTTTTTAGTGGGCTTAGAGAATAAGAACACATTTCTGCATAGGTTGCCCAACCCTCCGTATATCCTTCAAAGTTTAGAATGGACCTAAGAGGGTCCGGGTTGGTTGAGGAGAAGTAAGTCGTTTGATATAAATGCCCCGGATAGCCTTCATGTGCAAGGGTGGTAAATAGGTTAAGGCCGGAGGAGGCGTGACCTTCATTAATATAAATGACATTTTCTGTGGCGTTATCAATGGCCGGGATGAGATAAAAAGCGGGACTTAAGTAGTCTTGAAGGGCCCTTGGAACGTACTTTACTTCTATTTTAACAGGGGCGGCTTCCGGAAAAGCTTTGGTGATTTGAACTTTTAAATCGTCTAGCATTTCCCCTGGGGAGGCGGTAAAAGGGGATGTGGTTTCTTCTGCTGACAACTGATTTTGAGCCAGTAAAGTTTGCATGGAGAGCAGGTCATCCGCCATTTGTGATTGAATCAGTTTTTCCAGTTCTTCCACGGTGCGCTTGGAGCCGGTATCTCTTAATACCAGATGGGAGTAGTATTCCCTCCCCTTTGGCAGATGGCAAAGACCATCTTGGTTTTCGCTTGTGTCTAGCAAAGATTTTAATGCGGTGGTAAGAGTTTCATAGGCCGGCAATATGCAGATGGTGAGAAGTTTCTTATTTTGGTCTATGAATGTTTTGCGGTCGGAGTCGGAAAGATCCGGGACGTTTAAAAGGCGTTCCTCAAAGGTGGAGAGAAGATAGTTTTCTTCTCCCATAGAGAGAAATGCTTCGCATTGTTCTATGATAGACTGTGCGTTGTGAGGCGCCATAAAAAGCCCTTCCCTTGACTTTTCTTTTTCAAAATTAATAAGAGAGTCAAAATAGTCCGGAAGGGTTTTAAGGAGTTTTAAATATATTTCCACATCTGTTTTGTGAGAAAAGGAATATTCTGCAAGAAGAATTGGAAGTTGCGCCTGGATGCCTGTGACGGAGTTTAAAGGTTCCTCGTATAAGGCAAAATCAGTTCCCTTTTTTGCGGTTTGTATGTAATCGTTTAAAATGTCGTAGGTAAGTTGATTTTTTTCGGAAAGAGAATTGTAAGGGAAGGAAAAAAGAGAAGCTTCCAAGTTTTCTAATGCGGCAAGGGAGGTAGTTTTATCTGTTTGAAAGGAACCGAATGTTATGGTGTCAGTTTTTATATCATAGGAATCGGGATTTTTTAGGGTATAGTGTAGCCCTAGAGTTGTGGAAGAAACATCCGCTCGAAAAAGGTCATTTGTGAAAGATTCAAAAGCTGCGTTGGAAGAGGTGGCAAGAGGGGATTTTTGGCAGCCATATAGGAGGAAGGAAAAGAGTAGAAGAAAGGCGAGACTTTTAATGATACGTGATTTCATTTTCATGGAAATACCTCAAAAAACATTTGTTTTATTATATGAAGGAAGGATTTGGAATAGTAATTGAAAGTTTTGGTTGGGTAAAAACTCTTTAAAATGTGACCTTGCCAGCTAGAAATGAAGAAAAATAAAAATCTATCTGCCAAAATCCTTATATTTTGTCATGAGTTATAGTGTTGTGGCATCTATAATTATTCCAAATAACAAATCTATATGCTGAAAATTCCATTAAGCATAATTTTATGGCGTATAAAACAGTCTAAATGTGAAAATCTATCTGTCAGAAGAGGATAAACAACTTGATTTAAAGCGATATTTGACGCATAGAATTGTCTAAAATTAAAAATCTATATGTTTAAATGGAATAGTTTGCATATGAGAGTTGACAGAACCCAGAAAATCAAGCTATAATCTTTAAAAATGCATAAAAAAACGCGATGACGAAGAGAGTAAGTTTCTGAAAGTTTTACAGAGAATTCCCGTTAGCTGAGAGGGATAGATGGAAGGATTCTGAAGATGGCTTTTGAGCGGTGTGCTGAGCAAAGAAATTTTATTGTAAGGTACAATGGGTTCGCCCTTTATAGCGAGAGAGTTTTTACGATTTTATAAAACTTGCAGAGGTCTGTATCGTGAGGTGCAGATAAAGAGAAGTGGTAACACGGATTTTAAGCCCGTCTTCTTAAAAAAGAAGATGTGGCTTTTTTTATTGAAAAAAACACCATGGAGGGAATTATGGAAAACAAAAAATTTTATATGACAACAGCAATTGCCTATACATCAGGCAAACCACACATTGGAATTACTTATGAATTCGTTCTTGCAGATGCGATTGCAAGATACAAAAGAAGTCAAGGGTATGACGTGTTCTTCCAGACTGGAACAGACGAGCACGGTCAGAAGATTGAGATGAAGGCGGCGGAAGCAGGAAAGACACCGAAGGAATTCGTTGATGAAGTTGCAGGTGTTGTAAAAGACATCGCAGATATGATGAATACTTCTTATGATAAATTTATCCGTACAACAGATGATTATCATGAAAAACAGGTACAGAAGATTTTCAAAAAATTATATGATCAGGGAGATATTTACAAAGGTCATTATGAAGGAATGTACTGTACTCCTTGTGAATCGTTCTTCACAGAATCACAGCTTGTGGACGGAAAATGTCCAGACTGTGGACGAGAAGTTCAACCTGCAAAGGAAGAAGCATACTTTTTCAAGATGAGCAAGTATGCAGACAGATTAATTGAGCACATTAATACACATCCGGAGTTTATTCAGCCAGTATCTAGAAAGAATGAGATGATGAACAATTTCCTTCTTCCGGGACTTCAGGATCTTTGTGTTTCAAGAACATCTTTCAAATGGGGTATTCCTGTTGATTTTGATCCAAGACATGTGGTTTATGTATGGCTTGATGCCCTTACAAACTATATCACAGGTATTGGTTATGATTGTGATGGTGAAGGCACAGAACAGTTTAAGAAAGACTGGCCAGCAGATTTACACTTGATTGGAAAAGATATTATTCGTTTCCATACGATTTATTGGCCGATTTTCTTAATGGCACTTGATTTGCCACTTCCAAAACAGATTTTTGGACATCCTTGGTTGTTGCAGGGTGAAGGCAAGATGAGTAAGTCTAAAGGAAATGTAATCTACGCAGATGAACTTGTAGAAATGTTTGGTGTAGATGCAGTTCGTTATTTCGTGCTTCATGAAATGCCATTTGAAAATGACGGTGTAATCACTTGGGAATTAATGGTAGAGCGTATGAACTCTGACCTTGCAAATACATTAGGTAACTTAGTAAATAGAACGATTTCCATGACAAATAAATACTTTGGTGGAAGTGTAAAAGACGCAGGAGCAGCAGAAGAAGTAGATGCAGATCTTAAGGCATTGGTAGAAAAAACTCCGGCTTTAGTAGAAGAAAAGATGGAAAAACTTCGTGTGGCAGACGCCATTACAGAGATTTTCAATTTATTCAAGCGTTGTAACAAATATATTGATGAAACAATGCCATGGGCACTTGCAAAAGATGAAGCAAAGAAAGACAGATTAGAAACTGTTCTTTACAACCTCATTGACAGCATTGAAAAAGGAGCAGACTTGTTGGCTTCATTTATGCCGGAAACAGCAGAGAGAATTTTAAAACAGACCAATGGCGGAAATGTAACAGACAAACCAGAAATCTTGTTTGCTCGTCTTGATTTAGAAGAAGTGATGAAAAAGGTGGAAGAGTTACACCCACCTGTAGTGGAAGAAGAACCAGTAGATGAAAATGTAATTGATATTGAACCAAAAGAAGAAATTACATTTGATGATTTTATGAAGTTGCAGTTCCAGGTTGGTGAAATTATTGCTTGTGAAGAAGTTCCAAAATCAAAGAAACTTCTCTGTTCACAGGTAAAAATCGGAAGCCAGGTAAAACAGATTGTATCTGGTATCAAAGCACATTACAAACCAGAAGAGATGGTTGGTAAAAAAGTGTTGGTATTAGTGAATTTAAAACCTGCAAAATTAGCCGGAGTATTGTCTGAAGGTATGCTTCTTTGTGCAGAAGATGCAGAAGGCAATCTGGCGCTTATGACACCAGAAAAAGATATGCCGGCAGGAGCAGAGGTTTGCTAAGAGAAAGAGGTAAAAGTATGATTAGAATAGGTATTGTAGGATATGGAAACATCGGCCGTGGCGTGGAGCTTTCTATCCAAAGAAATGAGGATATGGAACTTGTTGCAGTAGTGACAAGACGTAATCCGGAAGATGTAAAGGTACTGACAGAAGGAGTAAAAAAAGTACATTTTGATGATATCCTTTCTTTGAAAGGAGAAGTAGATGTAATGATTCTTTGTGGAGGTTCAGCAACAGATCTTCCTGTTATGGGGCCAGAACTTGCAAAGAACTTTAATACAATTGATAGTTTTGATACACATGCGAAGATACCGGAATATTTTGCAAATGTAGATGCGGCTGCGAAAGACGGTAAAAATGTAAGCATTATTTCCGTAGGTTGGGATCCAGGAATGTTCTCTTTAAATCGTATTTATGCGGAGTCTATTCTTGTGCAAGGTAGCACTTATACTTTCTGGGGCAAAGGCGTAAGCCAAGGACATTCTGACGCCATTCGTCGTGTGGCAGGCGTGAAGAATGCAATTCAATATACAGTGCCTGTGGAAGCGGCAGTAGATGAAGTAAGAAGTGGAAGCGAACCACAGCTTACAACAAGAGATAAGCATCTTAGAGAGTGTTATGTAGTAGCAGAAGAAGGCGCAGATCTTGCAGTGATTGAAGAGACTATTAAGACTATGCCAAATTATTTTGCAGACTATGATACAACGGTAACATTTATTACAGAAGAAGAATTAAAGGCAAACCATAGCAAGATGGCGCACGGTGGATTTGTAATCCGTACGGGAGAAACTGGGGTGGATGGTAACAAACATGTCATTGAATATTCACTTAAGCTAGATTCAAACCCAGAGTTTACATCCAGCGTATTGGTGGCTTATGCAAGAGCTGCTTATCGTTTATCACAGCAAGGTGATAGCGGGGCGAAGAGTGTGTTTGATATCGCACCTGCATTGTTGTCACAAAAGACACCGGAGCAGCTTCGAAAAGAGATTTTATAATGAAAAAGATGATATTTGACAGTCATGCTCATTATGATGATGAGCAGTTTGAGGTAGACAGAGACGAACTTTTACTATCTATGCAGGAACATGGCGTGGGAACCATCGTGAATGTTGGTTCCACTCTGCATTCTTGTGAGAAAGTCGTAGAATTGGCAAAAAAATATCCGCATGTTTACGCGGCAGTTGGCGTGCACCCGGATGAAGTGGGAGCATTAAACGAAGAAACATTTGCGTTTGTGAAAGAACAGTGCCAAAAGGAAAAGGTAGTTGCAGTTGGAGAAATCGGATTAGACTACTATTGGGATAACGAATCTCATGACGTGCAAAAAGAATGGTTTGTTCGACAACTCCAGTTGGCGCGGGAACTATGCCTGCCAGTTAGTATCCATAGTAGGGAAGCGGCAGCGGATACACTTGAGATTATGAAGGAACATGCGAAAGATCTTAAAGGAGTCATCCATTGTTTTTCCTATTCTTTGGAAATGGCGCGAGAATATGTGAAAATGGGATTTCATATCGGTGTTGGCGGCGTGGTCACATTTAAAAATGGAAGAAAGCTCAAAGAAATCGTAGAAGAAATTCCATTAGATAAGATATTATTAGAAACGGATTGTCCGTACCTTGCGCCGGTTCCGTATAGGGGAAAGAGAAATGATTCTACGTATCTGTCGTATGTGGCGGAGGAGATTGCACAGATCAAAGGAATATCCGTAGAAGAAGTCATCTCTGTAACCGAGGAAAATGCAAGACAATTATTTGGAATTTGAGGTAAAACTATGACAAAGCCAACATTAGGCAACCCACAAAATACAATTGAAATTTTGCAAAAGTATAATTTTTCATTTCAGAAAAAATTTGGACAGAATTTCTTAATCGATACTCACGTGCTTGATAAGATTATTGCTTCTGCCAATATTACCAAGGACGATATGGTACTTGAAATTGGACCGGGAATCGGAACCATGACACAGTATCTAGCGTGCGCAGCAGGAAAAGTTGTAGCAGTAGAGATTGATAAAACATTGATTCCGATTTTGGAAGATACGTTAAGTGCCTATGATAATGTCACGGTAATCAATGAAGACGTGTTGAAAGTGGACATTAACAAATTGGCTGAGGAATATAATGAAGGAAGACCAATTAAGGTGGTTGCAAACCTTCCATACTATATTACTACGCCGATTATTATGGGATTATATGAAAGTCATGTGCCGATAGAAAGCATCACCGTTATGGTGCAAAAAGAAGTGGCAGATCGTATGCAGACAGGACCAGGTAGCAAAGACTATGGCGCACTGTCTTTGGCGGTACAGTATTATGCAGAGCCGTATATTGTGGCAAACGTACCACCGAATTGTTTTATGCCAAGACCAAAGGTGGGTTCTGCGGTTATTAGATTAACCAGTCATAAAGAACCACCGGTTAAAGTGGATAACGAAAAATTGATGTTTCAGATTATTCGCGCATCTTTTAACCAGAGAAGAAAAACGTTGGCAAACGGATTAAATAATTCACCAGAAATTCATTTGTCAAAAGAAGTCATTACCGATGCAATTGAAAAACTGGGGAAAGGGCCGAGTATCAGAGGCGAAGCATTGACCTTGGAAGAGTTTGCTTATTTAAGTAATGTTATAAATTCGCAATAAAGAGTTCATATTCTCTTAATTGTATTTATTTGGAAATTCTTGTATAATAGGAACATATTTAGAAAAGGAGGGAGCAAAGATATGAAAAATACGAATATCGACGAGATTTTATTTGAAATTACTCCTGAAGTACAGTACCTTGCAGATAAGTGTGAAGCGAGCACCGCGATTGATAGAGAGTTATATATAAAGCATAACGTAAAAAGAGGCCTTCGTGACGTGGATGGACGAGGTGTTCTTGCGGGCCTTACCAATATTTCTGACGTATGTGCATCAAAAGATGTGGACGGAGTCAGAGTTCCAATTCCGGGAAATCTTTATTATAGAGGATACAATATTAAAGATTTGGTAAATGGATTTTTGAACGATGGGCATTTTGGATTTGAAGAAATTGCTTACTTATTGTTGTTTGGAGAGCTTCCAACAGATACAGAACTTACCCGTTTTTCTCAGATGCTTGCAGAGAGAAGAACATTGCCAAAATATTTTGTGAGAGATATCATTATGAAGGCGCCAAGCCCGGATATGATGAACAGTTTGTCGCGTTCTATTTTGTCGCTTTATTCTTATGACGAAAAGGCAGATGATACCAGTATCGCAAATGTACTTCGTCAGTGTTTGAACTTGATTAGTCAGTTCCCGATGCTAATGGTTTATGGTTATCATGCGTACAACTATAGAAAAGGGCAGGATTTATTTATCTATGCACCGATGGAACATCTGTCTATGGCAGAGAATATTTTGATGATGCTTCGTGAAGATAAACAGTATACACCATTGGAGGCAAAGCTTCTTGATATGGCGTTAGTTCTTCATATGGACCACGGCGGTGGAAATAACTCTACATTTACCACCCACGTAGTTACGTCTTCCGGAACAGATACATATTCAACCATAGCAGCAGCTATGGCTTCCTTAAAAGGACCTAAGCATGGTGGAGCAAACATCAAGGTTACACAGATGTTTGAAGATATGAAAGAGCATGTGAAGGATTGGAAAGATGAAGATGCGGTTCGCCAGTACTTACAGGATTTACTTGATAAGAAGGCGTTCGATCAGAAAGGTCTTATCTATGGTATGGGACATGCGATTTACTCAATTTCCGATCCAAGAGCTGAGATTTTCAAAGGTTTTGTAAAACAGCTTGCCGTGGAAAAAGGACAGGAAGAAGAATATGCACTATATGAGATGGTAGAGCATATGGCTCCGAAACTGATTGCGGAAAAGAGAAAGATGTACAAGGGCGTTAATGCAAATGTAGATTTCTACAGCGGACTTGTATATAGCATGCTTGGACTTCCACAGGAGCTTTACACACCGATTTTTGCTGCGGCACGTATTGTCGGCTGGAGCGCACATCGATTAGAAGAGCTTACGAATGTGGATAAGATTATTCGTCCTGCATATATGCCTCTTGCACCGTATAGAGATTATTCAAAACTTGAAGAGAGATAGAAGTATGAAACGAGAGTTTACCTATTTATCAAAAGATGGAAAAACGAATATACATGCAATTGAATGGATACCGGCTGGAGAGATAGCCGGTATTCTTCAAATATGCCATGGAATGGTAGAATACATTGACAGATATGATGGTTTTGCCAATTATCTGAGCGAAAAAGGATATTATGTGGTTGGTCACGATCATTTGGGACATGGGCAGTCTGTTCTTTCCGATGACAGATTGGGATATTTTGCAAAAGAAAATGGAAATGGTTGTGTCATCGGAGATATTCATGAGCTTCGTCTAATTACAGAAAAGAAATATCCAAATGTGCCGTACTTCATGTTGGGACATAGTATGGGGTCCTTTTTGCTTCGCCAATACATTTGTCAATACGGAACAGAACTTGCAGGTGCCATTGTGATGGGAACTGGAGCGCAGCCAGATATGATACTTGGCGCAGGAAAATTATTGTGTAAGGCCATCGCAAGTGTGAAAGGATGGAAGTATCACAGCCACTTGGTAAATGGGATTGCCATAGGTAATTATAATAAACGATTTGATAAAGAAGGAAGCCCTGTGGCGTGGTTATCACGCAATAAGGAAAACACTGCAAAATACGAAAAAGATCCTTGGTGTAACTTTGTATTTACCACCAATGCATACTACAATATGTTTGAGGGTATGAGAAAGATGAACCGGGCAGAGAAGAAGGGATTCACCCCTAAAGGTTTACCGCTATATCTGGTAGCGGGAAAAGAAGACCCTGTGGGAAACTTCGGAAAGAGTGTGGAAAACTTATACCAGTTTTATAAAAAGCGTGGAATTCAAGATGTGGAACTTAAGTTGTATGAAAACGACAGACATGAGATACTGAATGAAGTAGATAAAGATGTCGTATATGAAGATATCTTTAAGTGGATAGAGAGAAAGACCATCAGCTAGTTGGTCTAAACAGAGAAAAACCCGCATTGCTGCGGGTTTTTCTGCTTTGTTATTTAAAGGAATGAGAGTAAAGTGCGCTCTTTTTAGAGCTACTACTTTATGAGGGGGTGATAGTTGTGTGTTAATCAACTATCTAATATGAGTATAAAAAATAATTGTGTTCAAAATATGAGCACATTCTAAAAAGAAAAGAAAATTTCTTAACGAAATATTAATTAACAACATATGAGAAAACATTACAACCTTGATTACTTTCAAGGAAAATGCTATAAGTAATATAGAGAAAAACATAAAAAGAGGATATACAATATGAATTATTTAAAACTTCAAAATGGCAGTGATGTTAGAGGCATCGCATTAGAAGGTGTGGAAGGAGAAAGTGTAAACTTAACACCAGAGATTGTAGAAAATATAGCGGCGGCATTTGTTCAGTATTTATCTGAAAAGTTGAATACAGAAAAGGATCAATTGACTATTTCTGTAGGACATGATTCTCGTCTTTCGGCAGAGGAATTGAAAAAGGGCGTTTTAAGCGGATTGCAGAAACAGGGATGTAAACCGATAGACTGTTCCTTGGCATCGACCCCATCTATGTTCATGTCAACAGTCCTTCCGGAGCTTGATTATGACGGAGCCATTATGATTACTGCAAGTCACCTTCCATTTAATCGAAATGGAATGAAGTTCTTCACAAAAGAAGGAGGCCTTGAAAGTAAGGACATTAAAGTGTTGCTTCAGATGGCGGCTGAACTTGAAGAAAAAGGCATCGAAAAGAAGGAAGAACAGGAAATAGAAACCATAGATTTACTTCAGCACTACAGTGCGAACCTTCGAAAGATTATCTGTAAAGAAATAGATGCAAAGGAAGAAGACATGCCTCTTACAGGGATGCATTTTGTAGTAGACGCATCTAACGGAGCGGGTGGATTTTTTGCAACGAGAGTGTTAGAACCTCTTGGAGCAGATATTAGTGGAAGCTTATACTTAGATCCAGATGGAACCTTTCCAAATCACGTGCCGAATCCGGAAAATGAAAAAGCAATGGAATGTATCCGTAAGGCAACCGTGGAAAATAAGGCAGATTTAGGCATTATCTTTGATACCGACGTGGACCGTGCGGCTACGGTATTTCCAAGCGGAAAAGAGATTAATAGAAACGCGCTGATTGCGCTTATGGCTGCCATTGTGGCACAGACAAATCCGGGAAGCACGGTTGTCACAGATTCGGTTACTTCTGACCAGTTAAAAGTATTTTTGGAAGACAAGTTAGGATTAAAACATCATCGTTTTAAACGTGGATACCGAAATGTAATCAACGAGTCTGTGCGCTTGAATAACGAGGGAGAAGAAAGCTGTCTTGCGATTGAGACATCCGGACACGGCGCACTTAAGGAAAATTATTTTCTAGATGATGGAGCCTATATGAGTGTGAAAATCCTTTGTGAAGTTGTTCGTTGCAAACGAGCAGGCAAGAGCATTGAAGATATGCTAGATGGATTGGAAGAAGCGGCGGAGAGCAAAGAAATCCGTATGGCAATTCAACTGGAGGACTTCAAGGAATATGGTTTGAAAGTGTTAGAAGATTTCAAAGCATTTGCAGAAGGTGACGAGAGATTCCATATCGTAGAGCCAAACTATGAAGGCGTTCGCATTTCCTTTGATGATGAAGAAGTACAAGGCTGGTTACTTCTTCGAATGTCCCTTCATGACCCGATTATGCCGATGAACATCGAGGCAAATAAAGAGGGCGGCGTGGGTATCATACAAGATAGAATCAAACCGTTTTTTGAGAAATATGAATATTTGAAATAGGGTTTTAAGAGGGCTTTTATAAGCTCTCTTTTTTCTTTAAAAAATCTTAATATTTTCCCCTGTTTGCTCTTAAAAAATATGCTGTAATCTTATATACTACAAGGGAGGTGATAAGGATGTTTCGTATACTAGTATGTGACGATGACAAAGAAATAGTAGAAGCCATAGAGATATATCTGACACAGGAAGGATATGAGGTTTTAAAAGCCTATGATGGCATGCAGGCACTTCAAGTGCTGAAAGAGGAAAAGGTTGACCTGCTGATTATTGATGTGATGATGCCACGACTTGACGGGGTGCGTGCAACACTGAAAATTCGAGAAAGCAATCCACTTCCAATTATCATTCTGTCTGCAAAATCGGAAGATGCAGATAAGATTTTGGGGCTAAATGTGGGCGCAGATGATTATGTGACAAAACCGTTCAATCCGCTAGAGTTAGTGGCAAGAGTAAAATCTCAGATTCGCAGATATACTCAACTTGGAAGTACGGCGGGAAGCCTAGAAGAAAAGGTGTATGGTACCGGCGGACTTCTTATGAATGACGACAGGAAGGAAGTTACGGTAGATGGCGAACCTGTAAAATTAACGCCGATAGAATACAACATTTTATTGCTGTTGGTGAAAAACAAGGGAAAGGTATTTTCTATTGGACAAATTTACGAACATATATGGAATGAAGATGCCTTTGGTGCGGATAATACGGTGGCGGTGCATATTCGTCACATCCGCGAAAAGATTGAGATTAATCCAAAGGAGCCAAGGTATCTGAAAGTTGTGTGGGGAGTTGGATATAAAGTTGAGAAATTATAGAAGGGGGAAATGATATGAGTTGGTATAAATCAACGCCGATAAAGGTGATATTACTTATCATGGAACATATTTTTGCGATGGTGGCAGTTATGGCATTGGTTGCATATTTGGCTTGCCCAAGTGTGATATCAGAAGCTGGGGAAGTGGCAAAAAAGTATGAAGATACGAAAGCCTTTGCCTATGATTTGCAAAATGTTTCTCTTGATATTATGGCATCTGTAAATGTACAAGAATGGCCGGATGCAATCGACGTAATTGAGTATGAAGAAACGGGCAATGCAATGGAAGAAAATCAATCGGGCTTAACCTTTTACATGAAGGATCTTTTGAATATAAAGGGAGGGGACACAGAAGGGGAAATTTGGGTGCGAAAAAAATCCGATGGAACTTATGTGTATCAGACCTGGATGGAATATAGAAATGATGAAAGCGAGTATGAAGATTCTTGGATTACCTATGAAACAGTTCCGAGAACATTGCAAACTGTGGAGGGAAAAACCTTATTGCAAATCGTAAATACGGATGCGAGGTGGAATGGGAAGTTTAATGAGGCACAAGATGCCATTAAAAATGTGGCGAGTATTGTACGAGACAGGGAAAGCTCCTATGCAACCATAAGAGAAAATTATGCAGAAGGAAATACCAATTTGAGCTACCTATATGTGGATTATGCAGCTGGAAAAGTATTTTCAAATCATGCAAAGTATACAGATATCAAGCAGGTGGAGGCCTATGTAAAAGAACTGAAAGAAAAGGGAAAATATATTGTTACCACGAATCGTCTGGCTGATTTTGAAACCAATACCGCATTAAGAAGTGATGAGCTTGAGAATCCATATGTGAGTAATTACTTATACGCTGTGGCAATTGATACCACTTATCCGATACAAGATATTATTCGGTACAAAGCGGAGGATTTTAAAGCATTACTTCCGATTGTCAGAGGCTTGTTTTTGTCGGGTGTGATTTCAGTCGTTGGATTTGTGATTGGTTTTATATGGCTTAGTTGTATTGCTGGTCGTGGAAAGAAGGAAAAAGAGATAGAAAGTTTCTTTATTGACCGTATACCTGTGGAAATTATGACGGCGGTAGGGGCCCTTGGTGCATTTTTAGGCTTTTGGTTGTTTGCAGATAATGAAACTATTTTTTATACAAGTAGTGCGGTACAATTGAGTGAATTGATGGGAGGTCTTGCGTTAGCGGCTTTTTCTACACTTGTTGTATGTGCCTCTTGTTTTGCAGTATACTTTAGTTTCATCAGAAGAATAAAGGCTCGAATGTTTGTGGAAAGCATGTTTGTCGTACGCGTTTGGAACCTATGCAAAGGATTTGTAAAGCAATTTGAAAAGCATCAAAAATGTATTGTAAAAGGTTTGGTGTATTATGGAATTTACCTCGTTGTAAGCTGGGTTATTCGAATAGGTTGCACGAGCTATGGCTGGAGTGCATTTATGGCAGTAGGCGCAATCATTGACTTGGTGGTTCTAGGGAAAATTATACAGAGGGCAATTTCCAGAGATGTATTAGAAAAAGGTGTCAAGCAGATTGCAGAAGGAGATATGAAATATCAGATTAATACCACAGGGCTTGCGACTACAGATGTTTCGCTTGCAGAATATGTGAACCACATAGGGGATGGGTTCGGAAAAGCAGTGGAGCAGAGTATGAAGGATGAACGATTGAAAACAGAGCTCCTCACAAATGTATCTCACGATATCAAGACCCCGCTGACCTCCATTATCAATTATGTTGAGTTGTTAAAGCGAGAGGACATTCAAGATGAAACCATACAAGGTTACATTACTGTTTTAGAGCAAAAGGCAGCAAGGCTGAAACAGCTTACGGAAGATGTGACGGAGGCTTCTAAGATTAGTAGTGGAAATATTACCATAGAATATCAGGATTTAGATTTCGTGCAGATGATTCAGCAAACAGCAGGAGAATTTGCTGAAAAGTTTGAAAAGAGAAGTTTAAGTATGATAACGGATATTCCAAGTGAGCCGGTCATTGTAAGAGTTGATGGAAGAAGAATGTGGAGAATCATCGAAAATCTGTACAACAATGTGGCAAAATATGCAATGCCGGGAACTAGGGTTTATGCGACTTTAAGTATGGAGAACGCTGTGGCAAGATTTTCTCTAAAAAACATTTCCGAGCAGCCGTTAAATATTTCGGCGGAGGAATTGACGGAACGGTTTATCCGAGGTGATGTGGCAAGAAGTACGGAAGGAAGCGGGCTTGGACTTTCCATTGCGAAAGAACTGACCAAATTGCAGGGAGGAGAATTTGAACTCTATTTGGATGGAGATTTGTTTAAAGTGACGGTTAAATTTCCGTGTAAAAAATAATGAAAATGGGAGCTGTTAAAAGCTCCCATTTTTTTCGATTTCCTTTAATGTATCAGTAATATACACTTCCAATTCTTTCAGCGCATTTTCATTTTTGACACCACGGTAAGCAGATTTGCCTAGGTGGACATAAACCAAATCTGTACTTATATCGACCATGCACCGCTCACCTTGTTTATCAGGATAGGTGATTACCACTATCGCAGAGTAGGTATAATTCTTTGGTGGACGGGTGGCTAGTATCTCATTACCAGCTACATAGCAAAAACTAGGCTTTAACTCAAATCCTTGATATGCGGCCCTGTCAACCAATGGTTTTAAGAAATTTCTTGTTTTATCTCGTGCTTTTCGTTCCATTGCTGAGACCTCATCAGTCAGGTAATGTTTGGAAGTACGCGCTTTTTTGTTTTTTCGTTCTTTTCGCTTGTTCCACCAGTTCTTTATATCTTCAAAAAAATAACCGGTTATAGTGCCGTCCCAGTATTTTTCTAATAACCGTTTGGTGCGAAAACTTTTACGGATTTTACCATCCATATAGTGGCGTTGTTTTCCTTCTACACTCCCTACAATTCGAAAAACATTAGAAAAGAATGGAATATGACGATGGTCATCGGATTCTATTGTAATGGAACGGATGTTGTTCCACAAATAGCGCTCGTTAGGAAGGAATATGTAACAAAGGGTTACCCCTTTGCTATCAAATATATAACAGCAAGGAGCCGCTATAATAGGAACGAGTAGGAGTAAGGCAGCAATAGCACTCCATACGAGACCAATTTTGATATCCTCTTGCATAAAGATAAGGACAGAACTATAACCTATAATAATACCTAGCATTATGCAAAGGTTAAATGCTTTGTTCAATGCAATTTGACGTTTCTTTTCCATAATACGCCCCCTATGTTTGATGTGTTTATTATAACATTATCTATCATGAGAGTCAAAGGAGTTGACTATATACTCCTGAGGGAGTACAATGGCGATAAGGAGATGATGATAGTGATTAGAGCATATAGTAAATTATACTTGAGCTGTGCGAGAACAGTGCTTGCACGAATGCTAGATTTTGCTGTTTATGATTTGAAATTTGATATAGAAGAATTCTTCGGATTATTTATATCTTCCGGTGTGGGAACCCGATTTGAAGAAGGTGATTATGAAGTGCTGGCAGGAAAATCAGGTGTAGAACTAGCATATGAAGTTCTTGATTGTGCCGGTAAAGAATATAAGAGAATAAAGCCGCAGTATACGGTGGAAAGAAGTGAGGAATATTGG
This sequence comes from Faecalimonas sp., assembly GCA_045659705.1. Classification (GTDB taxonomy): domain Bacteria; phylum Bacillota; class Clostridia; order Lachnospirales; family Lachnospiraceae; genus Faecalimonas. The sequence goes on along the minus strand of JAZRCJ010000038.1, from coordinate 39,036 downwards.
ACAGGACATGTTTTGGCCTATTACCAGTGGCATACGGCGCTTCGCTTTTCAGAGATTGTAAAATATATTTCAATCAAAGATATTAGAGATTTGTATTCACCCTATCACGAGATGGATATTAGACAGTTTGTTGATAAGATGAATGAAATGTATCGAAAGGCAAAACCGGATACCAATTTGAAATTATTGCGCCAACAAGCAGGATTGACGCAGAAGGAATTAGCAGAACTTTGTGATATTCCGATTCGCACCATTCAGCAGTACGAGCAGAGACAAAAAAATATCAATAAAGCGCAAGTGGAATATCTGGTTGTACTTTCAAAAGAGCTTGGCTGTGAAGTGACGGCACTATTGGAAATATATTAAAGTATTGGCAAGCATTTCTTTGTCTTGCTTTTTTGACATAGTTGGCATTACAATAGGAATGATAAATGTGAAACAAGAAGGGAAAAACCATGCAAGAGATAAGAGTCTTACTTGAAAGAGTAATCAATGAAAAGTTAATAACGGCGACTTTGAGTAACCCGCGTGAAAAAGGTGGCGTTACGAAGGTGAAAGTAAGACCGATTTTGAAAAAAGGTCTTCTCTTGTTTCAATGTGAAGCATTTCAAAATAAGCAGGTGTTCCACGAAAATTTAGAGGCGCCTGAGATGATAGAGCATCTGCTACAACATATGGAAGATATGAAGCAAATGCAGGTAGAGACAAAAGAAATTCGCGCAACGGTGTTGATTAGCAAAAAAGGGAAAGTAACGATTAGTGAAAAACGCCAGCAAGGTTGTACAAAAGAAGTGGATTTGTCTCACAACAAACAAAAAGAATATATTCTAAAAGAAGGGATGCAGATTCCGTTCTTGCAGGATCTTGGTGTAATGACAGGGGAAGGCAAGATTGTACGAAGCAAATTCGACAAATTTAGACAGATTAACCGATTTTTAGAATTTGTGGAAGATATACTGCCACGCCTTCAAAAGGAAAAAGAAATCACGATTTTAGACTTTGGGTGCGGAAAATCTTATTTGACATTTGCGATTTATTACTACTTGCGGGAATTGAAAGGGTACGATGTTCGCATTATCGGTTTGGATTTGAAGGCGGATGTGATTAAGCATTGTAACGCACTCAGCAAAAAATATGGATACGATAAACTGACATTTTTAGAGGGCGATATTGCAGACTATGAAGGTGTAAATGAAGTGGATATGGTAGTAACGCTTCACGCCTGTGATACAGCGACAGATTTTGCGCTTGCAAAGGCTGTTTCGTGGAATACGAAAGTGATTTTGTCCGTGCCGTGTTGTCAACATGAATTAAACGGCCAGATAAAGAGCGATGTTCTGGCGCCGATTTTAAAATATGGTTTGATTAAAGAGAGAATTGCCGCCCTTGTGACAGATGCTATGCGTGCGGAGTATTTAGAGGCAGAAGGATATGAGGCCCAGATTTTGGAGTTTATTGATATGGAGCATACGCCGAAGAATATTTTGATTCGTGCGGTAAAGACAGGGAAGAACAAAGAAAACGCGGAAGAGCTAAGAGCATGTGAAGAATTTTTGCACATTTCTCCAAAGCTTCGAGCGTTATTGCAGGAAAGAGGATAATAGATGAAACAAAAATGGATAAAGATAAGCGTTCTTACGGTTGTATTTATTCTTGCCATAATCGGTTTTAGCATTTTGACGAACCGAGATACGGTTGACATGACGGCAGCTATGGACAGCCCGACGTTGCCAACGATAACCTACGAGGTGGAAGGATTTTCGGTTAACACGTTAGTGGGCTATGTGAAAGAGATGAACATTCCCGCCATGCGAGATACCATTACACCTTTGGATAAGAACGGTCAGTTGAAGATGAAAATCAACGCGTATGATGCGAAGGTAGAAAAGTTAACATATGAAGTCTATCCGTTAGCTGGTGGAGAGGCCTTATTTGAAAAGTCAGAGACTGAACTAGAGGAGACTATCGTACTTTCACCGGGAACAGCACTGAAGAAAGGCGTAGAAGCGGTGCTTCGCGTTACCCTTCATTTAAGTGATGGTAGAGATGTATATTACTATACCAGAATTGTTCAAAGTGAAGAGTATCAAGTAAAAGAATGTTTAAAATTTGCAAAAGAGCTTCATAAAAACATTTTGGCAAAAAATGATGGTGAGATTTCTAGATATTTGGAGCCAAGTGCCTCTGCAGATAATAGTAATTTAAATCACGTAACCATAGAATCTGATGTGACAAACGTGATGTGGGGTGTTTTGAAACCGGAAATTATTTCGGATGTGAGCTGGGACATAAAAGAAACCAATTCGGTATATACTTCGATTTTGCTTAAGTATCGCGTGAAATGTATGGGTGAGACGAAAGAAGAAGTATATGAAGTAAATGAATTTTTCAAAGTTCGAAAATATGGGAAAAAGCTGTATCTTTTGGCATATGACAGAACGATGGAGCAATTGTTAGATAAAAGCGGTGATATCGTTAGCGTAAAAGGTGTGGAGCTTGGAATTACTTCTGCGGAAGTCCCGTATAAAGTTACCAAAGATGGCAATCAAGTGGCTTTTGTACAAGGAAGGCAATTGTGGCACTATAACAGAAGTGACGATTCCTTGACTTTGGTTTTTGGATTTGAAGATGGGGAAAAAGAAGAAGTAAGAAATACATACGACCAACACAATGTCCGGATTGTAACCATGGATGATAAGGGGAATATGTCCTTCATGGTATATGGATATATGAATCGCGGTAGTCACGAGGGTGAAGTTGGAGTGGCCTTTTATAACTATAACCACGGCTACAATACACTGGAAGAAAAAGTGTTTATTTCCAGCGATAAATCCTTTGCGGCTACGGCGGAGGAACTTTGCAAATTTGTTTATTATAACGACAATAGCAAGAATCTCTATCTTTTAACAGGGGGTTCTTTTCTAAGAACAACAACGGAAAAGGACAAGAAAGGAACAGACCGTTTAGCAAAAGATATAGATACGAATCAGTATGTCCTTTCGGAAGAAGGCAACCTTCTTGCGTATCAAAAAGACGGCCAGATAGACGTTCTAGATTTGGAAACGGAAAAGACACAGACTATTACGCCTAAAAAGGGAGAAACAATCCGACCACTGGGATTTATCGGTGAAGATTTTATTTACGGCGTAATGAAAGAAAAATATGCGGGTAAAACGGTATCCGGAACAAAGATTTTGCCAATGTATAAACTAGAAATTTGCGATAAAGATACCGTAGTTATAAAAACGTATCAAGAAAAAAATCAATTTATTTCAGATGTGTTTGTGGAAGATGGTATGGTTACCTTAAAACGGGTAAAAAAGAAAGATGGAAAATATCATCAGATATCCGAAGATTATATCACCAATAATGAAGAGCAGGAAGAAAACAACATTTCATTACAATCCTATGCAAGCGTGGCGAAAAAGAAACAGTATCGCTTGGAGTTTGCAGACAGAATTGAGGATGTGCGTCCAAAGACGTTAAAGGCCAAACTTCTTGTTTCTGAGTATGTTGCGACCAAAGAGATAAAAGATGTGGGTACAAAGGAATGCTTTTATGTCTATGGTGCAGGTGCTATGAAGGGTGTTTATAACCAGGCAGGATATGCGGTTCAGAAAGCAGATGAGATCGAAGGTGTCGTTGTTTCTAACAAGCAGACCTATGTATGGGAGCGAGGCAATCAGGAAGCATGGCGTCGTATTGGCGGTATCAATGGCGAAAGCAGAAAATCTGGAGAGACATCATTGGAAGCCTGTCTTCGCATTTTGCTCCGTTATGAAGGAGTAACCGATGCCGATATGAAAGGCCTTTCGCCTTTGGAAGTTTTGAGTAAGTATTCCGGTGGGGAAGCCTTAGATCTTACGGGGTGTGATGTGGCAAATCTACGATACATGATAGGTAAGGGGAATCCGGTTATTGCTATGGAGGGTAGCTCCGACGCCATATTGCTTATTGGATACCAAGCAAACACCATTATTTATATGGATCCAGCAGATGGAAAAGTAAAAACACATTCCATGAAAGGTATTAGCAAGATGACAGAAGCCAGTGGTCATACATATCTTGGGTATGTAAAGGCCGAAACTTATGAATAAGAAAAACGAAGAAAACCCTTGACGAATCAAGGGTTTCTTCTTATAATATGTAAATGTATGAAAAAGACGAAGACGAAGACAGTAGGTTATATTTTAAAGCCAAAGCGAGTTGGGGATGGTGAAAGCCCGATGCGAGTAGAATATATCTGAATATCACTTCCGAGTTGCAGACGCCGAAAGAACACATATTTTCGAGTAAGCGCTGACGGCATTCCACCGTTAAAGGGAGCGCATATGTTAGTATGATGTAATTGGTGGTTTTAACGATATTTATACTCTCGTCCTATTACAGGCGAGAGTTTTTTTGTATAAAATTACTAACAAGAAAATTTCCAAAAAAAAGGAGGAAAATTATGTATCAGAAGGTATCAACAGATTTAAAGTTTGTAGACCGTGAAAAGAAGACGGAACAGTTCTGGGCAGACAATCACATCTTTGAAAAAAGTATGGAAAACCGTAAAGAAGGCGAGACATATACATTTTACGATGGACCGCCGACTGCAAATGGAAAACCACATATTGGGCACGTATTGACTCGTGTTATCAAGGATATGATTCCAAGATATCGTACCATGAAAGGCTACATGGTTCCAAGAAAAGCAGGTTGGGATACCCATGGTTTGCCAGTTGAGTTGGAAGTAGAAAAATTACTTGGACTTGACGGAAAAGAGCAGATTGAAGAATATGGTTTAGAGCCATTTATTGCACACTGTAAAGAAAGTGTATGGAAATACAAAGGCATGTGGGAAGGATTTTCTTCTACTGTAGGTTTTTGGGTAGATATGGAAAATCCATATATCACATATGACAATAATTTTATTGAGTCTGAATGGTGGGCATTAAAGCAGATTTGGGACAAAGGCCTTCTCTATAAAGGTTATAAGATTGTGCCATATTGCCCTCGTTGTGGGACACCACTTTCAAGTCATGAAGTGGCACAAGGCTACAAGGATGTAAAAGAACGTTCTGCAATCGTTCGTTTCAAAGTAAAAGATGAGGATGCATATATCTTGGCATGGACAACAACTCCATGGACATTGCCATCAAACGTGGCACTTTGTGTAAATCCAAATGAAACATATGTAAAAGAGAAAAATGACGGATATACTTACTACATGGCAGAAGAACTTGTAGAAAGTGTATTAGAAGGTGATGTGGAAGTTCTCGAAAGTTACACAGGTCTTGATTTAGAAGGCAAGGAATACGAACCGTTATTCCCATTTGTACAGTTAAACAAGAAAGCATATTATGTGACTTGCGATACCTATGTAACACTTACAGATGGTACTGGTGTGGTTCACATTGCACCTGCATTTGGTGAAGACGATGCGAACGTTGGCCGCAAATATGATTTGCCATTCTTACAGTTAGTAAATGAAAAAGGGGAAATGACAGAAGAAACTCCTTGGGCAGGAACATTCTGTAAAAAAGCAGACCCTGCAGTGTTAACAGATTTGGAAGAGAGAGGACTTTTGTTCTCAGCACCAAACTTTGAACATAGTTATCCACACTGCTGGCGTTGTAACACCCCACTTATTTACTATGCACGCGAATCTTGGTTTATCAAGATGACAGATGTGAAGGAAAACTTAATTCGCAATAATAATACAATCAACTGGATTCCAGAAAGTATCGGAAAGGGCCGTTTTGGGGACTGGCTTGAAAATGTACAGGACTGGGGAATCAGCCGTAACCGTTACTGGGGAACTCCACTTAATATTTGGGAATGTGAATGCGGACATCAGCATTCGATTGGAAGCATTGAAGAATTAAAGAGCATGTCAGATAATTGTCCGGAAGAAGTAGAACTTCATCGTCCATTCATCGACGAAGTGACAATCAAATGTCCGCACTGTGGTAAAGAAATGCGCCGTGTGCCAGAAGTAATTGACTGTTGGTTTGACAGTGGAGCTATGCCATTTGCGCAACACCACTATCCATTTGAAAACAAAGAACTCTTTGACGCACAGTTCCCGGCAGACTTCATCTCAGAAGGTGTAGACCAGACTCGAGGATGGTTCTACTCATTGCTTGCAATTTCTACTTTGATTTTTGATAAAGCGCCATACAAAAACGTATTGGTACTTGGACACGTTCAAGATAAAGACGGTCAGAAGATGAGTAAATCAAAAGGAAATGCAGTAGACCCATTTGAAGCATTGGAAGAATATGGGGCAGACGCGATTCGTTGGTATTTCTATGTCAACAGTGCACCGTGGCTTCCGAACCGTTTCCACGGAAAAGCAGTGACAGAAGGACAGCGTAAATTCATGGGTACGTTATGGAATACCTATGCATTTTATGTGCTTTATGCAGAAATCGACCAGATCGATGCAACAAAATATGCATTGGAATACGACAAACTTTCTGTTATGGATAAATGGTTACTGTCCAAATTGAATACATTGGTTAAGACGGTAGATGAGAACCTTGCAAACTACAGAATTCCGGAAGCAGCAAGAGCACTTCAGGATTTTGTGGATGATATGAGTAACTGGTATGTAAGAAGAAGTCGTGAACGTTTCTGGGCAAAAGATATGCCACAGGATAAGATTAACGCATATATGACACTTTACACAGCCCTTGTAACGGTATGTAAAGTGGCAGCACCGATGATTCCGTTTATGACAGAAGATATCTATCAAAACTTAGTAAGAAGTTTAGACAAAGAAGCACCGGAAAGTATTCATCTTTGCGATTATCCGGTAGCAGATGAAGCGATGATTGACAAAGAGTTAGAAGCAAACATGGACGAAGTATTAAAACTTGTTGTTATGGGTCGTGCATGTAGAAATGCAGCTAACATCAAGAACCGTCAGCCAATCGGAAAGATGTTTGTAAAATCAGAAGTAAAATTGCCAGAATTTTATCAGGAAATCGTAGAAGAAGAACTTAATGTAAAGACTATGGAGTTCACAGATGATGTTCGTGCATTTACTTCTTATACATTTAAACCGCAGCTTCGTACCGTAGGACCGAAGTATGGAAAAATCTTGGGTGGCATCAAAGCAACACTTGATACCTTGGATGGAAATGCAGCTATGGATGAACTTCGCGCAACTGGACTTCTTAAATTAGACATCAATGGTCAGGCAGTAGAACTTTTGGAAGAAGATCTTCTGATCGATATGGCACAGATGGAAGGCTATGTATCTGAAAATGATAATAGCGTAACAGTTGTGTTAGACACCAACCTTACAGAAGAACTTTTGGAAGAAGGATTTGTAAGAGAAATTATCAGTAAAGTTCAGACCATGAGAAAAGAAGCGGACTTCGAAGTAACAGATAAGATTAAGGTATATTACGAAGGAACCGAAAAAGCAAATGCAATTTTTGCAAAATATGCAGATGAGATTGCAGGAGAAGTTTTAGCAACATCTATTACTAATGTTACACCTTCTGGCTATACTAAAGAATGGAACATTAACGGCGAAGCTGTAAATATGGGTGTTGAAAAATAGGGAGGAAATATGGAATTTAATAAAGCAGAATTTCAAAAGATTGTAAAGAACAACGTAAAAAGATTATATAGAAAGACCATTGAAGAGGCGACACAGCAGCAGAGATTCCAGGCTGTTTCCTATGCCGTAAAAGAGCACATCATCGACAGATGGCTTGCAACACAGGAACAGTATGAGAAAGATGATCCGAAGATTGTATACTATATGTCCATGGAATTTTTGATGGGTAGAGCTCTTGGTAACAGTTTGATCAATTTGACCGCTTATAAGCAGGTGCAGGAAGCGTTGGAAGAAATGGGCATTAACTTAAATGCCATTGAAGATGAAGAGCCGGATGCAGCGCTTGGAAACGGAGGACTTGGACGTCTTGCCGCTTGTTTCCTTGATTCCCTTGCATCGTTAGGTTATGCGGCATACGGATGCGGCATCCGTTACCGTTATGGTATGTTCAAGCAGAAAATCGAAAACGGCTATCAGGTAGAGACGCCGGATAACTGGTTGCAGGAAGGAAATCCGTTTGAGATTCGTCGTGATGAATATGCAAAGGAAGTACGTTTTGGCGGAACTATTCGTGTGGAAAAAGATAAAAAAACAGGAAGAGATATGTTTATCCAAGAAAACTTTGAGTCTGTTCTTGCCATTCCATACGATGTGCCGATTGTAGGATACAATAACAACATCGTAAATACACTTCGTATTTGGGATGCGAAAGCAATCACAGAGTTTAAGTTGGATCATTTTGACCGCGGTGAATATCAGAAAGCGATTGAGCAGGAAAACCTTGCAAAGACAATCGTAGAAGTACTCTATCCAAACGATAATCACTATGCAGGAAAAGAACTTCGTTTGAAACAGCAGTATTTCTTCATTTCTGCAAGTTTGCAGGCATTGATTGAAAAATACAAAAAGAACCACAAAGACATTCGTAAGTTGTATGAAAAGGTAACCATTCAGATGAATGATACCCATCCAACCGTATCTGTTGCAGAATTAATGCGACTTTTGATGGATGTAGAAGGTCTTGAATGGGATGAAGCATGGGAAGTTACCACAAAGACATGTGCCTATACAAACCATACTATCATGGCAGAAGCTTTGGAAAAATGGCCAATCGACTTATTCCAGAGATTGCTTCCTCGTGTATACCAGATTGTGGAAGAAATCAACCGTCGTTTTGTAGAAGAAATTCGTGCAAAATATCCAGGCAACGAAGAAAAAGTGCGTAAGATGGCAATTCTTTACGATGGTCAAGTGAAGATGGCACACCTTGCAATCGCTGCAGGTTATTCTGTAAACGGTGTTGCAGCACTTCATACAGAAATCTTAAAGAAACAGGAATTAAAAGATTTCTATGAAATGATGCCGGAGAAATTTAATAATAAGACAAATGGTATTACACAGAGAAGATTCCTCTTACACGGCAATCCGCTGTTGGCTGATTGGGTGACAGAGCACATCGGTGATGGATGGATTACAGATCTTTCTCAGATGGCAAAATTAAAACCATTGGCAGATGACAAACAGGCAAGAAAAGAATTTATGGAAATCAAATATAAAAATAAAGTTCGTCTTGCAGAATATATTTTAAAACACAATGGAGTGGAAGTAGACCCGAACTCTATCTTCGATGTGCAGGTTAAGAGACTTCACGAGTACAAACGTCAGCTTCTTAACATTTTGCATGTAATGTACCTTTATAATCAGGTAAAAGAACATCCGGAGATGTCTTTCTATCCAAGAACATTTATCTTTGGTGCGAAGGCAGCAGCAGGATATAGACGTGCAAAACAGACTATTAAGTTAATCAACTCTGTTGCAGACGTAATTAACAACGACAGAAGCATTCAGGGCAAGATTAAAGTGGTATTTATCGAAGATTATCGTGTGTCCAATGCGGAACTTATTTTTGCGGCAGCGGATGTCAGTGAGCAGATTTCTACAGCTTCAAAAGAAGCTTCTGGAACAGGTAACATGAAATTTATGTTAAACGGTGCTCCAACACTTGGTACGATGGACGGTGCAAACGTAGAAATCGTAGAAGAAGTAGGAATTGAAAATGCATTTATCTTCGGACTTAGCTCAGATGAAGTTATTAATTACGAAAATAATGGTGGATACAATCCAATTGACATTTACTTCAATGACTGGGGTATCAAGCGCGTGGTAGATCAGCTTGTAGATGGAACTTATGCAAACGGTGACAGAGAAATGTATCGTGATCTTTACAACTCACTTCTTAACACATACAGCAGTGACAAAGCAGATACTTACTTTATCTTAAAAGATTTCAGAAGTTATGCAGAAGCACAAAGCCGTGTAGAAGAAGCATACAGAGATCGCGACAGATGGGCGAAGATGGCACTTCTTCAGACTGCATGTTGTGGCAAGTTTACATCAGACAGAACCATTCAGCAGTACGTGGATGAAATCTGGAAATTGGATAAAATTACAGTGGAATTAGACTAAATGATTTCATAGAAAGACAAGACCTCTCATACAATAACGTATGGGAGGTCTTTTTATGTGGAAACAAACAGTTAAGAAAGTAGTAGCGACGATAACCATACTTGTGTTATTGCCGTTTGTGATAACGGTTTTTTTGAATGGTAATCATAGGGAAGAAAAAGAGGACGTGCTAGACCAATACTGCATAGCCGTGCTGGCAAAAGAGGTGTCAGAGGAATACGAAGAGGAAATGCTAAAAGCGCAGGCGGTCTTGGTTCGGACAACCGTATATAAGGACGTACAAGAAAACGGGGGCAACCTAGAGGTTGAAAACAGTTATCAAGTAGAGAACATGCTAGGCAAAGAATGGTATCAAAGATTAAAAAACATATGGGAAGAAACTGATGGGCAGGTGCTTCTGTACAAAGAAAAATTAGCGTTGACGCCATTTCACAATCTGAGTAATGGAAATACGAGAAGCGGAAAGGAAGTCTTGGGAAGTGAGGAATATCCCTATTTGCAGTCGGTTTCCTGTCCAAAAGATGTGGAGTCGGAGAACCAGTTAAGCAGTGAGGTTATCAACGTGGACAATGCAAAGGTAATAAAAATGGATAGCGCAGGGTATGTGATGCAGGTGCAGGTGGGGGAAGAAACTGTAAGCGGGGAACAATTTCGAGATACTTATAGGCTTGCATCCGGCAGTTTCTTTTTTCAAGAGGCTGGAGAAAAGATGCGAGTGATAACCAGTGGCATTGGACATGGATTGGGGCTTAGCCAAAACACGGCAAATGAGATGGCGAAAGAAGGAAGTACATATCAAGAAATCCTTTCCTATTTTTTCCCGGAAACTACAATGAAAGAGGTTGCACAAGTTTTGATAAAGACCGAATAAGGACCTACATTTCTGGCAAAAATAAAGCCAGAGGTGATAAATATGAAAAACAAAAAATATGAAAAAAGAGCGTGGAAAGGTGCAGCTGTCAGTATGGTTATTTGCTTTGTGGCAGTAATTGCTTTGGCGGGTACTGTAATCTTTCGTGAGAGTCAAAGAGAAAAACAGAAGGAATTGGCACGGCAGGAAAAAGATGTTCAAGACGAGCAAGAACCGGTAAACAGCACAACGATTGATAATGAGGACGAACCAGAGTTGGAATCTGAATGGCAGGAGCTGGAGCAGGAAGTAGAGAAAGAGGAACCGATAAAAGAAGAGACTTCTCAGACGACAAATCAAGCCGAGAGACTGGCATTCTCCAAGGACGATTTGATTTTGTGGCCGGTAGATGGAAACGTGCTCTTAAATTACAGCATGGATCAAACCGTGTATTTCGCAACACTTGACCAATATAAGTACAATCCGGCACTGATTATTTCCGGAGAAGTGGGAGACGAAGTCATGGCGGTACACAAGGGGATTGTATCTTCGGTAGAAGAAAGTGCCCAAACAGGAATGACAGTTACATTGGAAATGGGAAATGGATATGAGGCAATCTATGGACAATTAAAAGATGTAAAAGTGAAGGAAGGCACTTATGTAGGACAAGGAGAGATTATCGGAAGCTTAAATGAGCCGACAAAATATTATAGTGTAGAAGGCTGTAATCTTTATTTTCAAATGTTAAAAGACGGAGAACCGATAAATCCGTTAGAATATCTAGATACGTAATAAACTGAGGGCGTAGTAAATTGTCATTTTACTACGCCCTCATAAATTATAAAGCAACTGCCATTTCGAACAACAACTGGCTTGGTTGAAATATAAGCAACTGGCGTTTTGGGGAAAGCCACTGTGGTGGTAATATATACCTAAAGTTAGAAGGAAAAGAGGCGGTTACAATGATAAATAAAAATCAAACAGTATTAAAACTTGCGCAGACAGCATTAATGGCAGCATTGTGTTATGTTGCATTTACATTTTTACAGATTAAAATTCCTATGCCGGGTGGAGATGCCACGTCGCTTCACATAGGAAATGCATTTTGTGTATTGGGAGCATTGCTTCTCGGAGGCTGGTATGGTGGAATTGCCGGAGCCGTAGGCATGACCATTGCAGATTTAATGGATCCAATCTATATTACAGTTGCACCTAAAACATTTGTATTAAAACTTTGCATTGGCTTAATCGTGGGATTGGTGGCTCATAAGGTAGCAAAAATCAATGAAAGCACCGATAAAAAGTATGTCTTTAAATGGAGCGTGCTTGCATCTGTAGCCGGATTGGGATTTAATGTGATTGCAGATCCATTAGTGGGATATTTTTATAAACAATGGATATTGGGCCAGCCACAAGAGATGGCAAGCGTTCTTGCGAAGTGGAGTACGGCGACGACATTTGTAAATGCAGTAGTATCGGTTGTGATGGTGGCCATTGTCTATAATGCACTTCGCCCGATGCTTCTTCGAGCAGGACTGTTGACGACAAAATAAAACATTACTTTTTGGACGCGGTGAGATTTTTTACTGCGTCCTTTTGTTGACAATAATGGCAAAGGAGCACAAAAAACAGAAAATTCTGAAAATACAAAAATATTAATAAAATAGTATTGACAAATGAAGAGTGGGATGGTAATATAAACACATCTAAAAGAAATCAAATTAATAAGAGGTTTGAAGAATAAGAAAGGAAGGAGGCTTTGGTCCCATGGACAATGTAGAGTTTGAAATTCAATATGTTGGTGGTATGGCAGATGGAAGAACCTGTGACGAAAGCCTTTACCATAGATTATAATTCCGGACAGATATGAAAAGAGAAAAGATTTGGAGAAGAAGAACCGGACAAGAATCTTTAACATCTGCAAAACATATTGAAAGTAAAAAAGTAAAAGATACCACGTATTGAAAAATATAGGCTCCAGGTTCAAAAAGATATAAGCCTCCAAATGAAAACAAAAAATAAGAAAGAGAAGAAAAAATAAAATTAAATATAAAAGAGTAGTTATTATAAGAGCACATATAATAACTACTTTTTTTGTGCATTTTTATTGTTACAAATTTGTTACATCATTTTGACATTGTCTAAGTGGTGTGCTAGAATAACAGAGTATATATGTATTGTTGGGGTGACAATGATGGATAAGAATGAATATCGCGAAAAAACAGAGCAGATGCTCGCAAGTATAAAAGAAAAAAATTATGTGGCGGCAAAAGAAATTGCGGATGACATAGATTGGAAAAAAGTGAAAAATGTATCTATGCTTTGTGCTGCCGGTGAAGTGTATGAATATAGCGGTGAATATGAAAAAGGCCAGGAACTTTTGCTGGATGCATATGAAAAATCACCAGAAAACAGAAAAATTGTATATCGTCTTGCTACATTGGCGCTCAAATTAAAAGATGTCCAAGAAGCTATGGCGTGCTATGAAGAATTTGTTGAGATGGCACCGAAGGATCCGAATCAATATATTCTGCGATATAAGATTCAAAAGGAACAGGGTGAATCTTTAGAAAAGCAAATTGAAACATTAGAACAGTTCAAAAAGACAGAATATGTGGAGAAGTGGGCGTACGAGCTTGCAAAATTATATCAAGAGGCGGGTATGATCACAGAGTGTCTTGAGGAATGTGACGATTTGATTCTATGGTTTAGTGAGGGGAAATTTGTGTATAAAGCTATGGAATTGAAGATGAAGTATAAACCATTGACACCACTTCAACAAGAGAAATATGAGCAGAAAAATATAGGGGAGAAACCGATGGAAGAACAAAAAGAAATTATAGAACAACCAGTGGAAGAGACGGTGGAGGAGCCAAAAGCACCTGCATCGGATCTTAGTATACAAGAGATGCTCCAGAATTGGGAAGAGACCCAAAAAGAAAATGCAAAGATGATTCAGGCGGAGCAGGAGCGAGTACAAAAAGAACAGGAAGCTATGGAAGTGCCAGAGGAACCAGAAGAGGAAGAAAGCGTTCTTCCAGAAGATGTCCGTATGCTTATGGAAGAATTAGAGACAGAAGCATCAGAGATTTATGCCCAGAAGATAGCACCAGCACCGAAAAAGTCAGCTACAGGAAGACTTCCAGACTTGAGTGCCGTGGCAGAGACCCTTACGGGAGTGGCAGGAACGATAGGCGCAGCAGTGGCAAGTGTGGCAGGAAGTGTTGTGGCGTCAGAAATTCTTTCTGGCGGTGAGAAAGAGAAAGAAGATACACAGCCGATAGAAGAGGTACAAGAAAAGAGAGAACTTCAATTGGGCGATACACAAGACATGATGGTTGTGGCGAAAACGCTTATCAATGATGAGATAGTAGAGACGGAAGAGATAGAGCAGGAAGATGCAGAAGAAGTGTCACAAAACCGCTCGAAGTATGACACGGGATTCGTGGTACAGGGTCGCTATGACTTGGAGGCGCAAAGTGAAGTGGGATTAAAAGCAGGTCTTACAGAAGACCAGAAAAAATTATTCTCTTACTTTGTTCCGGTGCATGGAATGAGTGAGCAAATTGTAGATGTGCTCGAAAAAGATAAAGAATGTCGTGCCAGATATGGAACATCAAGAACAGGCAACGTGCTGATTGTGGGTAGAAAAGGTTCCGGAAAGACGGTTCTTGCAGCGAATGTTGTAAAAGCAATCCAAAAAGCAAGAGGAATCAGACATGGAAAACTTGCTATCGTAACGGCAGAATCGTTGAATAAAAAAGACGTATCACAAATATTGGACAAGTTGTATGGTGGTGCTATCATCATAGAAAGTGCCTCTCGTTTAAATAAACGTACAGTATCTCGATTGAGTGATATGATGGAAGAACAAACGGGCGAGCTCTTGTTTGTACTAGAAGACGAAAGAAGACCAATAGAGAAATTGTTTGAGGCGAATCCAAGATTTGCAAAGAAATTTACGTCTCGTATAGAATTGCCGGTATTTATCAACGATGAATTAGTGACATTTGGTCAAACTTATGCAAAAGAAAATGGTTATAAGATTGACGAGATGGGAATTCTTGCGTTGTATACCCATATCGACATGATGCAAAGAGATGAGGAGGCCGTAACAGTAGCTGCTGTAAAAGACATTATAGACGATGCTATTGCACATTCTAGAAAACTAAATGTGAAAAATATTGCAAAGAAAATATTTGGAAAAGCAAAAGACGAAGCAGATCGAATTTTACTGACGGAAGAAGATTTTAAACTATGAGATTAAGAAACATACCGGGTGCAGATGCATTTGTGCAAAATCATCCGGCGGCAGTCAAAGATGAAACAAAAAATAAAGGGATGTGGAATACTGTTTTTGCAAATGCCAATCCGATTCATATAGAGATCGGTATGGGAAAAGGTCAGTTTTTGATGACTTTGGCAAAGCAGAATCCACATATCAATTATATTGGAATTGAACGGTATTCAAGTGTCCTTCAGCGCGCTTTGGAAAAATACGACAGCGAAGAATTTGCTTCGCCGGAGAATGTAAAGTTCATTTGTATGGATGCATTTACACTTCCGGAAGTATTCGCTGCGGGAGAAGTAGAGAAAATCTATTTGAATTTTTCCGACCCATGGCCGAAAGCAAGACATGCCAGAAGACGTCTTACCTCTACCCGGTTTTTGGGCCAGTATGAGCAGGTGTTACCAAAAGAAGGTGCGGTGGAGTTTAAGACAGACAATAGAGGCTTATTTGAATTTTCACTGGAACAGGTACAGGAAGCAGGGTGGCAGCTAAAAGCACACACATTTGATTTGCACCACGATTTAGAAATGAATGAAGGAAATGTGATGACAGAGTACGAAGAAAAATTTTCCGGCATGGGAAATCCGATTCATAAGCTCATTGCAACTAGGAAATAGGACATTCTCTTTTGCATATCATAATAGTAACTAGAAAGTGTCGGAGCGTGATATCAGAATGAAAGTCTGGTGTTTTTGCAATAGTTGCAGGTATAGACGTCGCATGAACTGCATAAGAAACTCTTTTATGGAAGTATACAGTGTTCTAAATCCAAGGCGAGGTCCGTATTGTTAGCCTTGATTGTTTTATATGCGACGTGGTGCCCGAAGTGTCATATGATGTTGCCGGTAGTAGATGACTTGGAAACAGAGTTTTCAAAAAAATGGAGAGTTCGGCGGATAGATATAGAAAAAGAAACAGACTTGGCAAGTGCTTATGAGGTGGAAATGGTCCCTACATTTATTATGCAGCGAGATGGGAAAGAGATTGGGCGCATGGCAGGTATGATAGGTGAGGAAACCTTGAAGCGTCGATTGGCAGAATTGGAAGAACAAAGAAAAATAGAATAATATCAAAAAAATGCTTGCATTTTTAATGCAAGCATTATATAATAACTTTTGCGTTGTAAAAGAGGCAAGCGCGATTAGCTCAGTTGGTAGAGCACCTGACTCTTAATCAGGGTGTCCAGGGTTCGAGCCCCTGATCGCGCACTAATAGGAAATCCGTAACATAGAATGTTGCGGATTTTTTGTTTTCAAAAAATCAATTCTAAAGGTTCTGTTAAGTTTTTGTGTTTTTTCACAAAATAAAATATAAATGTGATATACTAACTGCAAAATATGCAAAGAGGTAAAAAATGTTTGGATATGTAACCGCTCGCAAAGAAGAATTAAAGATGCGAGAATTTACAAAATATAGAGCGTATTACTGTGGACTGTGCAAAGTCTTGAAGGAACGGCATGGCCTTAAGGGGCAGATGACGCTGACGTATGATATGACATTTCTGGTGATGCTTCTCACTTCTCTGTATGAAACGCAGACAAAGAGTGAAGAGAATCGTTGCATCAGGCATCCTATGAAAAAGCAACCCATGTTATATAATGAGATTACGGAATATGCGGCAGATATGAATGTAGTGCTTACCTATTTTCATTTTGTAGATGATTGGAAAGATGAAAAAAGCCAAGTGGCACTTGCGGGAGTGCATGCATTTCATAAGTCCTATAAAAAGATTGAGGCGGCGTATCCGGATAAATGTCGTATTATTCGAAAGTGCTTGTACTTGCTAGAAAAAGCGGAAAAAAGGGGCGAGACGGACGTTGATGTTGTATCGCGATATTTTGGAGAACTGATGAGTGAACTCTTCGTGTTTCGCAAAGACCAATGGGAAAGCAAACTTCGCCGAATGGGATTTTATCTGGGGAAGTTTATCTATTTACTGGATGCCTATGATGATTTAGAAAAAGATAAAAAGGAAGGCGCTTACAATGTGTTTGCGACAGTGCAGAAACAGGAAGATTTTGATAGTCTCTGTGAAGGAGTCATTACCGGTGTGATGGCGGAATGTACGGTGGCCTTTGAACAGCTTCCGTGTGTGGAAGATGTGGAGATTTTGCGCAATATTCTCTACGCAGGTGTGTGGGAGAGATTTGACAAAAAACGATTGGAGAAAGAAGGAAAAAAAGATGAGTAATCCATATGAAGTGCTTGGTATTTCGCCAAATGCGAGCAATGATGAAGTAAAAAAAGCGTATAGAGAATTAAGTAGAAAATACCATCCGGATTCTTATGCGGATAATCCGTTGGCGGATTTGGCAGAAGAAAAATTCAAAGAAGTTCAGGAAGCCTATGAACAGATTATGAAGCAAAGGGAAGGCGGTTTTTCTGGCACTTATTCCCAGGCGGGAACAGGGAGTCAAGGTGGAAATCAAGAGACGGTAGAACTGCAGGCTGCGCGCAATTTTATTAACAACAGGCGGTTTCGCGAAGCGCTTAATGTGCTCTCCGGGATTTCGAACCGGACGGCTATGTGGTATTACTATAGCTCCATTGCCAACTGGGGACTTGGCAATACGGTGGTTGCGACGGAGCATGCAAAGCAAGCTGCTGCCATGGAACCAAATAATCCGGAGTATGTAAATTTTGCAAATCAATTGCAATTTAGAGGACAGCGTTATCAAAATATGGGATATGGATATGGACGTCCGTCATATGGCACGGGAAATTTGTGCTGTGATTTGTGGTGTGCGGACACCTTATGTGAATGTATGGGAGGTGACCTTTGCTCATGCATGTAAAAGCAGGCAAAGTGGCTACGGCAGGGCTTTTGGCAGCGCTTGCCGTAGTCCTTTTATGTTTGGCTTCCGTAATAGAGATGAGCAGTTTGTTTTTTATTGCGGCGGCATCTTTTTGTGTAGGGATAGCTATTAGAGAATGGGGGATGCGTTATGGCTTGGCGTTCTGGAGCGCTTCGGCTGGAGTCTCTTTTTTGGTGGCGCCAAATAAACTTTATTGTATTACCTTCTCGGCGATGGCGATTTATTTGTTGGGAAGCGAAGGAATATGGAGATTATTAATGCGCAGGGGAACGGGTCGTCATTTGCAACTGTGGTTTTGGGTTGGAAAATATATATTGTTTGATGCAATGTTTGTGCCAATGCTTTTGTTTTTCCCTAATATATTGTTTTCGGGAAAGATGAATGGATTGTTTTTTGTGCTGATGCTATTATTAGGGCAAGTGGCATTGTTTTTCTATGATGTGGCACATTCCTATGTGCAGAATGTTGTTTGGAGTAAATTTAAAAGTTTCTATGGCAAAGAAAAAATATAAGTGTTATAATTACCTTTAAAGGTAATTATGTGAATAAGGGGAAGAAAAACCATGAGGTTAAAGATGAAGGTGGGGCGCATGTTGCGTCGCATAGGGTACTGGTGGAAGGATTTGAGCCCAGGGAAAAAGAAACGATTGTTTCTTGCGATTATTTTTTTGTTAATTGGTGGTATTTTTGGTGGGGTTATAGGAAATAAAATTGGGAAAAATGTCGCACAGAAGGAATATAAAAAAGAAAGTCAAAAAGCGGAAAATCAATATCAGGCAGAGAAGGATTTGTTAGAACAAAAGGTTGCAAAATTGCAGACGCAACTACACCAGGAACAGAATGGTCCTACGATTGCGGATTTGCCGTGGAACTTGACTTTGGTAAATGAAGATTACCCAATGGAGAAAAATTATGTTCCTAAGTTGGAGGAAATAGAGCCGGGATATAGCGTAGATAAAAGAATTGCGAAGCCCTTAAAAGAGATGCTTCGTGCGGCAGAGGAGCAAGGGTTGAATATCATTTTTTGCTCTGCATATCGTTCTGTGGAACGCCAAGAACAAGTGTTTAACGAATCTATGCAGGATCGTATTGATGCAGGTATGAACTATTGGGAAGCATACGACGAGACGTCACAAAGTGTAGCTATTCCAGGAACCAGTGAGCATGGGCTGGGGTTGGCAGTGGATTTGATTTCGAATCAGTATACGGAATTAGATGACGAACAAGCAAATACGCCAGAGGCAAAGTGGTTAAAAGAAAATTGTTATCGATATGGATTTATCTTGCGATATCCACCAGAAAAGACAGAAGAGACAGGGATTATTTTTGAACCGTGGCATTATCGATATGTTGGAGTGGAAGATGCTGCAAAGATTATGGAGCAAGGTGTGACATTGGAAACCTATTTGAGAGATTATCAATAAAGATAAGGGGGAAACAAGATGGATAGGCAGTTGACTTTTGGAGAACAAGTGAAGATTGTACTTGGAAGAAAGGGAATGACAATTAAGGAACTTGCAGAGCAAGTGGAGGCGTATACTGGAAAGAATATGTCCAGACAAAATATGACGCAGCGTCTGAATCGAGATAATTTTCAAGAACAAGATATGCGGTTAATTGCGAAAATATTGGGGTGTAATTTTGAACTCAATATTTTGGGAGAGCCACAAGAGGAAAAAGAAGAACCAGTGAAGGTTGTGAAAAAACCAGAAGAAAAAACGCCAGAAATAAAAGAGCTGCGAAAAGGTCGAGTTATCCCGAAGGTTACCCCAAAGGCAGAGGAAGAAAAAGAAGAAACTTCTACGCCAGAAACACAGGAAGAACTAGGGGATATTAATCCTTATACAGGAAAAGAATACGCATCTAACAGTGTGCGTATGCATCCAAAACGCATTGGTTATGTGCAGGTATATGACCGCACGGAACATAAGTGGACAGACATGACGGAGTGGGCGTTTTTGGGATTCCAAGAGAGAAAGAAAGCGCTTCTTGGAAAAGATTATGTGCCACCGGTATATTTGGATTAGGAGGCATGGTATATGAAATGGCAACAGTTGTTGTCTGATTGTCGTAGCAGAGGAAATAACACAAAAGGGCTTGCGAATGGAGATCTTAGAAGCGAGTTTGAAAAGGATTATCATCGCATTATAGGCAGTGCATCTTTTCGGCGTTTGCAAGATAAAACGCAGGTATTTCCTTTGGATAAAAGCGATTTTATCAGAACCAGATTAACCCATTCTCTAGAAGTTTCGTCTTATGGAAAATCTTTGGGACAAAATATTGGAGAATCGATTTTGACATATAAAAAAGACCCAGAATTTACGCAAAAGATGAAAGAAGATATCTGCAGTATTCTGCAGTGCGCGGGTCTAATACATGACATTGGGAATCCTCCGTTTGGACACTTTGGCGAAAGTTCTATTCGAGAGTGGTTTCGAAGAAACCTTCCAAAATTGACGTGGAAGGGAAAGCCAGTGACAGATATTTTGACGGAACAAATGCAAGAAGATTTTTATCACTTTGAAGGAAATGCACAGGCGTTGAGATTGGTAACGAAATTGCATTACCTAGTGGACGAGAACGGCATGAATTTGACGTATGCATTGTTGAATACCATTGTCAAATATCCGGTTTCATCTATGGGGATTAACAAAAGGTCGGGAAATATCAAAGACAAGAAGATGGGATATTATTATGCGGATAAAGAGATGTATGATGCCATTGCGAAGGAAACGGGGACGGAAGGAGTGCGCCACCCGCTTACATTTATCTTGGAGGCTGCAGATGATATTGCTTATAAGACTGCGGATATAGAAGATGCTTTTGTGAAGGGATTCATTTCTTACGAACAGTTGAAAGAAGAGCTGCGCGTTTTGCCAAAAGGACAAAGGGAAGGCGAATTTTCTGCGCTAGAGCGCCTCGAGGCGAAATATCAAAGCGCATTAAAAAGGAAAGTGAGCAATCCAGAAGAATATGCGGTAAAAAATTGGGTTGTGCAGATGCAAGGATTTTTGATTAATTGCGCAACCTATGGATTTACATCAAACTACGAAGCCATTATGAATGGGACCTATGGACAAGATTTGTTTTATGGGACCTACGCTAAGGAACTTATGGAACTTTTGGGAGATATGGCATATCGAAGAGTGTTCTCCACACCGGAAATTTACAAGATGGAAGTGGCGGAATCGGTAATGTTGGATTTTTTGATGGATAAATTTGTGCGTGCGGTATTATATTATGATACTGATGTAAAATTGAGCGAAATAGACAAGCGTATGATTTCGTTTATTTCCGAAAATTACAAGAGTGCGTATCATTGTCAAGCAGAAGGAAAAGAAGAAGACGAAAAGCTATATTTGCGGTTTTTGTTAGTAACAGATTATATATGTGGGATGACAGATAGTTACGCAAAACGACTGTATCAAGAATTAAATGCGATGACTTAGGAGGAAATACAAGATGAGACTTTTTGATCACGATAGTGGAGTGATGCGATTTTTGGGACGAGCGACAGACCTGGCCCTTTTGGGTGTGGTGACGTTGGTTTTTTGTCTGCCGATTTTTACCATTGGAGCATCCATTACGGCAACACATTATGTTTGCCTTCGAATGAAACGAGGAACCGAAGGATATGTAATCCCAAACTTCTGGAAATCTTTTAAAGAAAATTTCAAGCAATCAACAGGGATTTGGTTGATTATGTCCCTTATTACGGGGATGAGTGCGTTTGGGATTTTTGTTATGATACAGACGGGCGGTACGTTTAATAGTATTGTTGCGGGTGTATTGATAGTGGGATGTTTGAGTTGTATATTTACAACTTTGTGGGTATACCCAATGCAGGCGAAATTTGTAAATCCGGTAAAAGTAACGATTCGAAATGCCTTTTTCTTTAGCATTCGTTATTTTTTGAGGACGTTATATATGATTATGGTGAGCTTGCTTCCGGTGGTAACCTTGGTTGCAGGTTGGAGGGTTATCCCGATTGTAATTTTGTATGGAATTTCTTTGCCGATATATTTTAGCGCTATGACATACGACAAAATCTTTGCGGATATAGAGGAGCAGATTTTGGAGAGACAACGAGCAGAGGAAGGGAATCCAGAGCTGGGAGACTGGGAAGCAGCAGAACAGCGAGCAATTGCAGAAACAGAAGCAGAAAAGAGGAGATAAGACATGAGAGTAGATTGCAGTGGAGTGGGTCCAAAATTAAAACAAGGCGTCGAGATACTAGAGAAATACGGCTTTTTGAGTATAGGCTGTGAAGGGATTCAATTGAAAGCAAAAAAAGGGACGGCGATTGTTGTTGAAAAGACAGAGAACCAGATTGAGATTACATATAACACAATACCGAATTTTTATATGGCATTGGGGCGTAGCATTGGGATGAAAAATGGTACCCATACCATTGCACCGAAGGTAGAGAAACTTGGAATTATGTGGGATTGCTCTCGTAATGCAGTGCCGAAGCCAGAAACGGTAAAACAATTTATTTGCCATATTGTGTTGGCTGGGTATAATTACTTGCAATTATATACAGAAGATGTATATGAAATCCCGGGAGAACCGTACTTTGGATATAAAAGAGGTCGTTTTAGCCAAGTGGAGCTAAAGGAAATTGTGGCCTTTGCTGACATTTTTGAATTAGAGATGGTTCCATGTATACAAGTGCTTGCACATTTGGAACATTTGACGCAGTGGGCTACATACCAAGATTACATAGACATTCAAGATATTTTGTTGGTGCGAGATGAAAGAACGTATGCATTGGTTCGAAAGATGATTATGTCTTGCAAAGAAGTTTTCCATACGAAGAAAATCAACATTGGGTCTGATGAGGCATTCCGATTAGGAAGAGGAAAGTTTACAGATACAAATGGATATTTGTCAAAAGAAGAAGTGTATTTAGAACATTTGACCAAAGTGTTTGAAATTTGCAAAGAGCTTGATATGGAACCGGAATTTTGGGCAGATGCATTTTATAAGGACAATCAAGATGCGCAACTTCCGATTGAGAGGGTAAAACCAATATTTGACGGAAGCCAGACTCCAATTTATTGGGATTATTATGAGCCAAGTAAAGAACATCATGTAAACAAGATGAAACAGTTGCAACAGTATACAGAAAATGTGAAGTTTGCAGGAGGGTTGTGGTCTTGGATTGGATATGCGCCAGACAATGCACTTTCTGATAAAATCAATGATTTTGCTTGTGCTGCAGCAGAAGAGTGTGGCATTAAAGATATTATGATGACCATTTGGGGCGATGACGGTTCGGAGTGTTCTGCGTTTGCAGTGACACCGGCTATGTGGTATGTTTCGTCTAAGATCTATCCAGTGGATGCGGATGTGGAGCAAATACTAGAGGTATTAACCGGATATTCAGAGGCTGAGTGGCGTGCGTGCGATTCTCTCAATAGAATTTTAGATGGAATTGATCAAATATCAAATGCAGTTAAATATATGATGGCAAATGACTATTTGGTGGGATTGCTTGATGCAAATACACCACATTATGCGGGAGAAAAGTTTGCAAGTCTTTATCCAAAGTTTGAACAACTTGCAAAGAAAAGAAGTCAGTTTGCTTACATTTTCAAGGCATACGCAGCCATGTGTAAAGTGCTGATACGAAAAGCCACCTTTAGTAAGCGCTTATATGAAGCGTACCAAGCAAAAGATATGGAAAAAATCAAAGAAATGCTGAAAGAAATTCCAGTTATCAGAGAGGCGGCGCAACAATTGTATGATGCATATCGAGAATTCTGGATGCAAGAAAATAAAGGTTTTGGATTTGAAATTTTCGATGTTCGTATTGGTGGTGGATTGCTCGCCCGTACTTATACGGTGGAAAAAGTGTTACAAGATTATTTGGAAGGAAAAACAGATAAGATATATGAGTTGGAAGAAGAACGATTAGAATATTATTGCGGTAGATTTGAGGGGGATAACGCCTATGTTATTATACCTGGAAATTGGAGCAATACGTATACGGCAAGTAAAATGTAGAAGGGCTAGAATGCTTCAACTAGAAGGGCTTTAAGAGCCCTTCTTTTTATTTGAAAGCAAACTGCGGTAAAAAGGGATTTAACATAAGATGTTATCAAAAAAAGCACATAAATAGAAAGCAGGAGAAAAAACCGCAGTTGGTTTAAAAGGTGGAAAAACCGACCAGTTGACCAAAAATAAGACAGCGACGCAGAAAAAAATTGTATATATAGCAACAATGGGCAAAAGTATTGCGAAAAAAATGAGAAATGAAAAAGAACACAAAAGAAAAAAAAGACATAAAATCCTACTAAAAAGAGAAAGAAAGAAAAAGCACAAAATGGTATGATGTTGATACAAATGTGAGAAGGGATACCTATGCCCTTTCGTGAGACAAACAACGAACTATAAGAGGTGAGAAAAAATGGGAAAAAGAATTTGGAAAAGAGTATTCGCGTTGAGCTTTTGCCTAATGCTTCTTTGCAGCTCCTTTTCAACGCTAGCAGCAGATGAAAAGATTGAGCATAGCACAAGGGAATACTCAGTAATCATCCAAAACACAGACAAGGTGTTTGTGGGAAATGAAACTCCAGTTGAATGGAAAGTAGGAGACAAATATTTCCTGACATACACAGTGGAAAGCGTGGAGGAAAACTCTGTTGTACAAAGTGGTATAACATGTACGGACACTCCGAATGATGCATATCCGCATAGTGCAAAGGGTTATAATGGCGGAATGAAGTTTGCATCGAAAAATTTGCTTTGCGAGGAAGGATATACCTATTTCATTCGATTTGAAGTAAAAGAAGATGGTATGGACTATATTGCAGCAAAAGCAAAAGGGGACGAATCAGAATATCTCAATCAATTTACAACTACATGGCCGACATCTGATATCACAAAGAAAACGTGGGCAGAGATGACGGGAACTACAAAAGTAACGAACTTTGGTGTGTGGTTTGCGGAAGGCGGAAAGGTAAATGCCAGACTTACACATGTGCGTTGCTATGATGAAGAGGGAGAAAACCTTGGAGTATATGGGAATAGCACATATGGTGTTGTTGTAATTGATGAGGCTGAGATGACGCCGAGAAAAGATATAAACCATTATTATAATTTTTCGCTCAAAGAAGCAAATAGAATTTTTTTTGGTAGTGCAAGAGAAACGAAATCAAAAGTTACTTATTTGGAATATCAAGTGAAGAATTTAAAAGGAAAAGACATGACCCAGGGTGGTGTTGTTACGACAAAGGACACCAAGGCGGGGTATCCGCATCAGGAGGGCGTTGGTTACATACGTTTCCAACAATATACAAAAGAAACGGGACCAATTCAGACAATGACAGAAGATGCACATTATTTGGTACGCGTAGAAAGAACGGAAAAGTCCTTTGAGACATTGGTAAAAAAGACACTTCCGAATGGAACTGTAGAATATTTCTCGTTCCCGTTAGTGTGGGGTGAGGAAAGTAATGCTTGGCCATATGTAGGGATGTGGATTGGTGAAGAGTGTAATGTTACAGCCGATTTTGTGAATTGTAAAGCATACGATGCTGAAGGTAACAATCTTGCAATTACTACAAACCAAGCCGATGTAGTAGTAGAACATTATGGAGAATTGGAAGATTACTCCAACTGCGATGCGGTTTATTACTGCAAAGAAAATAGAACATTCATCACTTTGGACGATGCATGCAATGCAAGTAAGAGAACAGCTGATGAAGATGTTTCTAAAACTGGAAGATATTCAATTTATAAAGATAAACTTACATTGAATATTGGTAAAAACAAAGAAGAATTCACATATCTCTACAACGTTATGGATGATAAAGAAGGAAACAGATATGTGAGACTAAGTGAATGCAATGTCGTATTCCACACGAAGTTTATGGGTGGAGAAGTGATTGATACTGTTAAAGTTTCTGCAGAAAAAGGGTTTAAGATTGAGAAACCAAGTGAACCAAAGCTGGAAGGAAAAACATTCAGATGTTGGAAGACAGCGGAAAATAAAGAATTCGATTTTGATGATGTTGTTGTAAAAACCACAGATCTCTATGCATCTTGGGATGGCGAAGAATCCTGGGAAGCAGTAAGTGCAGCAGTTGTAAGGAAAGATCCAACAGCTATGATTGTAATCGTAGTAAGTGTACTTTTAATTATTGGAACAGTAATGGGTGTAATTGTGATAGGAAGGGGCAAGAAAAATGGCAAAAAAGAAGTACAATAAAATTAGAATTGCTTTCGTGTTGTTTTGTATTGTAGTGCCGATTCTAAACTTTTTAATCTTTTACATATATACCAATTTTTCGGCACTGACGATGTCGTTTACAGACAGCCAAGGTACAATTTCGCTATACAATTTCCAACGTTTTTGGAGAGAAATTACGCGCTCGGATTCAGATATTCGAACGGCATTGAGGAACACATTGATTACATTTTCAATTATGTTTGTAACATTCCCATTTAAAGTATTGGTTTCTTATTTCATATATAAAAAGGTGCCGGGGGCAGGAATTTATCGTATTTTATTCTTCCTACCGACTATCATCTTCTCTGTAGCGGTTGCTATGATATTTGAACGTATGATTGGCGTAAATGGTTTTATAGCACAAGGATTTGCAAAGGCGACGAACCAAGATGTTGTGGAATTTTTAACAGATAGTAGATATGCAAATCTCACTATTTTTGCTCATATGCTATGGTTAGGCTTTCCGGGTGATTTGATTATCTGGGGGGGGACTTTTGCACGTATTCCGGACGATGTGCTAGAATCAGCAAGTTTAGATGGTGTAACATGGTGGCAAGAATTTACGATGATTATTGTGCCAATGGTATGGCCGACGGTGGCGCTTCAGATGGTACTTATGGTATGTAACTTGTTTATGTCTAGTGGTCAAGTATGGCTGTTGACTAAGGGATTATATGGAACTTATACGATACAATCATGGATGTACAAAATTTTGTACGAAGGTTCTGGAGGAGCGTATACCTCAAATATTTACAATTACCTGTCGGCGGTTGGTTTGGTCATAACAGTAATAGCAGTGGCTCTTTCAACAATTGTCCGCAAGTGGTCGGATAAAGTGTTTGAAGAAGTAGAATTCTAGGAGGTGTGCGATGAGATTATTTAAATGGACAAAACGCAAGGCTCCGGCAGAAATCGTTCTATATTCACTGGTGTCATTGATATTTCTTGCAGTAGCGCTTAGTTATGTTTATATATTGGTGTGGGCGTTTATAGCAGGAGCAAAAACACATACAGAGATAGCATTAAATCCGTTTGGGCTTCCGGAAAGATGGAATTTCTCACATTTTCTTGAGGTATTCAACCTTTTGGAAGTAAACGGTAGCAATTTTTATGATATGTTATTTAACAGTATTTGGTTTTCGGTAGTAGGGGTAGGAATTCAGCAATTTTGCTCGATTACACTTGCCTACGCTTGTTCCAAGTACAAATTTCCGGGCAGCACGTTAATATATACGGTTGTATTATTTACAATTACGTTGCCAATTTACGGAAATTCGGGTGCAATGTATGAATTGTATCACAATCTTGGATTTGTAGATAGTTACTCACAGGTCATTGCATCTACGAGTGCTTTTAACATTTTCTTCCTATATTACATAGCATTCTTTAAGAATTTGTCATGGACGTATGCGGAAGCAGCAATGATTGACGGGGCTCATGATTTCCAGATTTACTTTAAGGTTATGCTTCCACAGGCGAGAGCGATTTTAGGAGCATTATTCTTGACACAGTGGATCCAAATCTGGAACAACTACGAAAGTGCATTGGTATACTTGCCAAATCTACCAACTCTTCCGGTTGGTATCTATCAATTCAATACAGAAATGATTTACCGTGCACGACTGGATATCTTATTCGCAGCTTGTGTGATTATTACACTTCCTGCTTTGATATTATTTATCGTATTTAATAAGACAATAACAAGCAATGTTTCCGTAGGTGGAATCAAAGGCTAAAAGAAAAGGAGAAAAAAAGATGAAAAAATTTAAAAAAATAATAGCGGCAACATTAGTGGCAGTACTTGCGTTATCTTGCGTGGTGGGATGTGGAAACAAAAAAGGAAAAGCAGGTGGAGAAAATACAATTCAAATTTCGTTCTGGAATTCAGGGCTTGGAACAGCATGGTTAGACGCAGTGATCAAAGCATTTGAAGAAAAGCATCCAGAGTACAAAGTGAGTGTTACAGCAACGGCAGCACCAAATGCGGTAGTAGCTGCATTTAGAAATGAAAAAGCAGATAACACAGACCTTTATATGTCAATTACAGATCTTAACACAGACAAGATGGAACCATTGGATGACGTGTTAGACAGCACACCAGAAGGTGAAAGCAAAACAATCAGAGAAAAATTCAGTGATGCGTATTTGAATATGGTTACAACTGAAGAAGGAAAAATTTATTCTTTGACATACGGTGGCGGTGGAACCGGTATCGTTTACAACAAACAGTTATTTGAAGAAGCAGGTATTAGAATTCTTCCAAGAACAACTGATGAATTGGCTAGCACATGTGATGCGTTGTCATCATCTGATATTACACCATTCTGCCATTTCAAAGGAATGGGTTATTGGGATTATATGACACTAGCGTGGTTTATGCAGTATGATGGCGAAGATTATTTTGTAAACAACTTCTTTGCTTGTAAAGATGAAAAAGGAAACAGCCCAAGTAAAGCAGTATTCCAAAAAGAAGACGGACGTTATGAAGCAATCAAAGCATGCGAAAAAATCATTACAACAGATTATATATTAAAAGGCTCTAACTCGAATGACCACGTAACAATGCAGACACAGTTCCTTAACGGAGATGCCGCAATGATGGTAAATGGAAACTGGCTTGCAAACGAAATGGCTAGCATCGGAAGTGTAGAAAACTTTGGCGTTATGAAAACACCAGTTATTTCATCTATTACAGATAAACTTACAACAGTTAAAAAAGAATCGGATCTTCGTAAAGTAATCACAGCAATTGACAGTGTAGTAGAAGGTGAAAAAGAAATTTCTGCATATCAGAAAGGTGACGATTACAATGTAGATGGATTAAAAGTATCTGCAGCAGATTGGGATTATGTACGTAAAGCTCGTTATACGATAGCGAACAATACAACAGGTCATGCTGCATGGATTCCAGAATATAGTGATGCAAAAGAAGGCGCAAAAACATTCCTTAGATTCTTATATTCAGATGAAGGACTTCAGATTCGTTCAAATGCATTAAAGACAGGACTTCCGCTTGAGTTTGATAAGGGCGAAGTAGATACATCTAGCTGGAGTGCATTTGAAAAAGAAATGTATAAATTAGAAGCACAAGCAGAACAGTATGCCACAGATTATATTGCTAACAAACATGCAGTCTTTGTAGAAGGTGGAGCTACTTTAGTATGTGGTGTTCAGTTTGTAACATCTTTCTGTTCAAACAATGTAAATGATAGTATGACAGCAGAAGAGGCTTGGGCCGAAGTGCAACGTCGAGTAGAGCTTGATTATGAAAATACATGGATGGCAAACGTTAGTAAAAAGTAATTGATAAGTAGGAGATAAATGATGAAACAAAGAAAATTTATGAAATGTGTTTCGTTACTTTTTGCCACAATCTTATTAGCAGGTAGTATTTCGGTACTGCCTGCTAAGGCAGGTTCTAGCACTTTTGTGATAGATAACAAAACTTTTGAAAAAGAACTTGATGTAGGGGTGTGGAATAATCCAGATGGCGATGTAGCTGTAAAGGATAACGCTCTTGTTTTTCCAAAAGAGAGCACGGATTCGACTAGTCTTATTACAAAGATGAATGCAAAAATAAGTGACAAACATATCAATGTAATTGACGCAGATGTCACAATGCAGTTTGTGCAGTTGCCAAAGGGCGAAAAGTTTGATTTGGCATTCGGTCTTGGTAGCGTAGAAGCACTTTCGGGAGAACCAGGCAACGTAGAAGTAGAATTTGAAAATAATGGTGGCTTGAAGGTTGGTGCAGTCGCATATGATGATGACGGAGAAAAGCAGGTCCTTGTAAAACCAGTGGCATGCGGTTCTATGGGAAGCAATATAAATATTCAAGTTGCCATAACAACGAGTGGTGTCTTGGATGTTAAAGTTGGCGGAAAACAAATCTGCAAAAAAGAGATACCAGTTAGTGGCGAAGGCCGTTTTGGATTTTTACAAACAGGTAAATGTGCAGCAAAAGTTACCAAATTAACTGTACAGTCTTATGCATATGACAGACCGGAAAATCCAAATGTAGTTGAAGATTTTGAAGACGGATTTATGGATACCAATGCATTGACGCATAGTGTATATTTTGGAACGGCTTGTTACAACCCATCATATTGTGGAGTTGAAGAAGTAGATGGCAACAAAGTAATGCGTTTCCGTAATGCAGAGATGTTTTATTTTGGTACAATGTATGAATACTCAAATTTCGAATTGACATTTGATATCATTGGAATGCAAAGAGAAGACGTAGTAGATGAAGATGGAAACATAGTGTCACCAAAGAATATGCATTTTTGTGTAGCTTTTGGTGGAGATTCTACAGATTTTACAGATTATGGTTTTGTACATTCACCTGACATGTTGATTTTTGATGACGCGTCAAGAGTTGTAGGTTGGCATACAGGAGTTGTGCAAGATTTGGTTTCAAAAGGATACGATTATGCAAATCCAGAATGCGACAAAGACTTTTCTGTACAGATTAAAATGGTAGACTCATGGGTGACTGTGGGAATGAAATGGCTTGATGAAGAGAAATTTACAGAAGTATTCAGGTATCAGCCAACGACAGAAACTCCAACAGGTACCGTGCAGATTTGGACAACAGCAACAAGTAATTTTTCGCTTGACAATTTTATGATTAAAAATCTTGACGAGGATCCAAACATAATTGAAGTGGAGCCGGGAATATATGAAATTGAAAAACCGGAAGATTTCGATTATAAACCACTGGAATATGTATACAGACCAGTAGAAAAAGAAGAAGGATTTAACCTGTATTATGTGATTGCTATTGTAGCGGGAGTATGTGTATTAGCGTTAATTCTTACTGTTGTAATAAAGAAGGTATGTGCCAATAAAAAGGCAAAAAAAGAAGCAAAAATACCGCAAGAAAGAGTGGAAATAGAGGAAGAAACAGGAGAGGAGAGTGAAGCAGATGAGAAAGAATAACTGGAAAATGCTGATAAGTGTCGGCGTGGCTCTTTCTTTGGTGGTTTCTCTTCTTCTAGGATGCGCAGCAAGTGAAGAAAATGTAGTTATTGAGCCAATGGAAGCAGAGGAATCTCTTGCGATTTCACTTGATTTTATAGGCGGGGAAGATGTAATGCCAGTTGGAGCATTCTATGGGCCTCACGTTGCAGGATATAGTATAGATGGACAAAGCACACCGAACTATATAACAGACGAATATTTTCAAAGCATGAGAGATGTTGGAATTAATATGGTGCTTCAAACAAATGTAGATTATGCAAGCAGTCCAGCATTGACAAAGCAATTGCTTCATTTGGGCGAAGAGCATAAGGTGGCAATTATAGTCAATGATTCAGAAGTGAAAACTATGGGCGAAGATGGTTCGGATATCAACATGGAGAAATTGTCTACTCGCGTAGGCGAATATTTGACATCCCCGGCCTTTGCAGGGATCTATGTGCAGGACGAACCATGGACAACAACTTTTGAGCCGGCATCAACTCAGCCAGAGCGTAATCTTTACATTCGTGAAAAGATTTCAAAAGCATTGAACACAGAGATGGATCTGCTTACTTATCAGAACCTTTTGAGTTCAACAATGAAAGCAGAAAATAAAGACTTATACGAAGAATATGTAAGAGAATGTATTGAAACATGGGATATGAAATATATCTTATACGATAGATATCCTTTTGATCCAGGACAGGAAAATTATGTAGACAGATATTTCTTTGACCTTGCGGTTAACCGTAAGTTGTCTTTAGAATATGGCATTCCACTTTGGACATTTATCCAAGCAGGTAGCCAATGGAATGACGGTATGGCTCGTTTTGATACTGATACTTATTTCCCGAACGAAGGACAGTTTGACTGGAATGTAAATACATCCCTTGCTTTTGGCGTACAAGGACTTGCGTATTTCCCATTTATACAACCGTATTACTTTGCGTATGCAGAAAGTAAACCAATGGATTCAGAGCGTAACGGTATGATTGGTGCATGGGGAAATAAAAACCGTTGGTGGTATTTTGCGCAGGATATTTCAAAACAAATTACAGCAGTTGATGAAGTTTTGATGAACTGTACTCACAAAGCAGTTATCGCTTCGGGAGAACAAGCTCTTAAAGATATGAGTTTGATTGGAGAGTATAATGTTCTTGTAGAGGGAACTTCATGGAGAGAGTTAAAAAGTGTAGAAGGCGACGCTTTTGTTGGTTGCTTTAACTACCAAGGAAAAACTGCATTGTATGTAGTAAATTATGATATGGAATATGCACAAAAGATTAATTTGGAATTCCATAATAAGTATAATGTAACAGTTATGCAACAAGGAGAGACAAAAGGCGTTCAAGGTGACGGCATGACTCTCGACCTCTTGGCGGGCGATGCAGCCCTGCTCGTATTTGAATAGGAGGGGCACAAAGAATGAATAAAAAGAAAATTTTAAAGAGAATAAGTGCGTTAGCATTGGCGTTTTGTTTAGTGCTAGGACTTGTAGGACGTTTTCAGTCTGCAGATTCTAGGGCTGCACAACCAGATCCAACGCCAGAGAGCCTTGGTTATACCCAGGTGTTGATGAGTGACTATGGTTTTGAGTACAAAGAATATAAGCAAGGAGTAGTCTACGCAGATCTCTACAGAAATACAAACACTATAGATTTAAACAAAAAATATATTGATGTAGATGTTAAGTTTGACAGTACAACTGACGGAACTTCAATGCGTATTGGAAATACTGACGGTTGGAGCGGTATTATGGCTGCAAATGTAGAAGGGAAATTCCGTATTTATGACGCAAATGTAGGAAAACAATCGGGATTTATCTTTGATGCAGCGCAAATGGGACTTTCAAACATTCAAGACAAATTCAATTTGAAACTTGGTTTTGCGTTAGGGACTTATAATGGCACAACCTGTAGTACTATCAAAGTGACTGTATGGATTAACAATGCATATATGGGAACAAAGACATTTGCAAATGTTATCAATTCAGGACAGGGAGTTACGATTCATTCCGGTAAGAGCGGAGAATTCATTACTCTTTTTGCACCGGTAATTACACCGGAAAGCTTTGGATATACTCAAGTATTGATGACGGATTATGGTTTTGAATACAAAGAATATAAACCAGGTCAAGTTTTTTTAGACCATTACAGAAGTGCAAACTCTGTGGATTTGAATAACAAGTACGTGAATGTGGACGTTGTTTTAAACGGCACAACAGATGCGAACTCGATTCGTTTTGCAAGTCTTAACGGTTGGGGCGGAATTATGGTTGCAAATGTAGATGGAAGTTTTCGTATCTACGATGCAAACGTAGGGAAAAGCAGTGGATTTATTTTCAGTGCTGAACAGATGGGTCTCAATGATTTGAAAGACAACTTCAATTTGAAACTCGGATTCGAATTGGGTGCGTACGATGGCACAATATGTAGCTCTATCAAAGTGACTGTATGGGTTAACGACCAGTACATGGGCGAAAAAGTATTTGAAAATGTAAAAGACGCAGGAAACACAGCAGCTATTTACACAGCTAATAGTAATGAGAGCGTAGTTATCGCAGCACCGGGTACAGGAAGCAACCTGGAAAGTGGCGGCGACGAAGGTGGCAACGAAGGCGGTAACGAAGGCGGTAACGAAGGCGGTACAACAGGAGATCCTAACGCAACAACACCGACAGGACGTGGTTACAAGCAAGTATTGATGACAGATTTTGGTTATGAATACAAGACATATCAACCAGGACAGGTATCAGGAAATCATAATGTAAATATAAAACCTGTAGATTTACATAATAAATATGTAAACGTAGATGTTGTATTCAATAGTAAATTTCAACAAACAGCTATGCGTTTTGCAAGTGATGGCACTGCAGGAGGAATCGAAGTCACAACCATAAGTGATAAACTCTATGTCTACAGTGTAAGCGGAGGACAAAATGCAGGCATGAGCTTTACTGCTGCGCAGTTGGGACTTACTAGTGTCAAAGATAAATATAATCTGAAAATAGGTTTTGAAATTGGTGAATTGACGGGAACGACTTGCAGTTCCATGAGAGTGACCGTGTGGGTAAATGATGCGTATATAGGCGAGCAGACGTTTGCTAATGTGACGAGTGTGGGACAGGATGCAGATATCTATACGGGAAGAAGAAATGAAACGCTTACTATATCAGAGCCAGAAGATGCTGAGGACAATGCTGCCAACGAAGGCGGCAACGAAGGCGGTAATGAAGGCGGCAACGAAGGCGGCAACGAAGGCGGCAATGAAGGCGGCAATGAAGGCGGCGATGAAGTTGTAGGGCCGACACCAAAAGAATTGGGCTATAAGAGAGCTGTGTTAGCAGATTTTGGTTATGCTGATAAGGTTTACAGTTATATTGAAGGTGGAACGAACCATTACGTAAGTGTGGCAGATCAGGATTTAAATAAGAAGTATGTTGATGTAGATATTACATTTAATAGTACAACCGATGCAACTTCACTTCGATTAATCAGTGCCAATGGTTGGGGCGGTATTGCTCTTGCAAATGTGGACGGTGTGTTCTGTGTTTATGATGCAAATGGTGGATATAGCAATGGTATGAGATTTACCACAGCACAGATGGGCATTTATAAGCTGAACAACCAATACAATTTAAAAGTAGGCTTTGAGATAGGCGAATTTACAGGTACAACATGCAGTTCTATCAAAGTAACTGTATGGGTAAATGATAAATACATAGGCGAGCAGACCTTTACTAACGTTATCGATGCTGGACAATCTGCAGCTATTTGTACTGGTAAACGAGGTGAAAATATCACGATTGCAACACCAATTAGTGGAGAAGAGGAAGAAGCAGGGCCAACACCAAAAGATTTGGGTTACAGCAGAGTGGTAATGAGTAGCTTTGGTCTTTCTGATAAAGAATACAAAGAAGGCGATGTGTGGGGAAATCATTTTAAAGGGCCGGTATACGTAGATTTGGATAAGAAATATGTGGATGTAGATGTAACCTTTAATAGTACAACCGATGCAACTTCCCTTCGATTAATCAGTGCCGATGGCTGGAGCGGTATCGTGGTCGCAGTTGTTGGAACAAACTTATTGGTATACGATGCAAATGCTGGACATAGCAAAGGAATGGTATTTTCTGCACCGCGTATGGGATTTGCCAATATTCAAGAAAAATTCAATTTAAAACTTGGATTTGAGATAGGTGAATTCTATCAGAAAGAAAAAAATGGCGAGATTATCCCTTGTAATAAAGCCATCAAAGTAACTGTATGGGTAAATAATAGAAATATGGGAGAAAAGACCTTTACAGATGTGGAAAAGGCAGGACAGTCCGCAGCTATTTGTGCGGGTAAAAAAGGAGAATCTGTAACGATTGGAACACCAGCAGGTGGCACTACAGGAGAAACAGGTCCTACAGTACAAGAGCTTGGATACAAGAAAGTTACAATGAGAGACTTTGGTATTCCTGATGGAGTAATTGAAGGAACTGCCAATCCAATATTGAGCCATATGGTAGGATCTAAGAGCGTAAACTTACATAAAAAATATGTAGATACAAACCTTACATTTAACAGTAATTCGGATGGTACATCTATTCGTTTTGCAAGTGCTGACGGATGGGGTGGAATCCTTGTATCTAGAAAAGATGGATTTATCTATGTTTACGATGCGAACGTAGGACCGAGTACAGGAATGTGCTTTGCTGCTGAGCATATGGGAGTGGAATCACTTGATGAAAACTTCAATTTGAAGATAGGATTTGAAATGGGTATGTTCGGAGGAACAACCTGTAGTTCAATCAAAGTAACTGTATGGATTAATGATAACTATATGGACGCTAGAACGTTTAAAAGCGTGAAGAATGCAGGACAAAAAGTGGGAATCTATACAGGTGTATTAGGTGATAGCCTTACAATTGGTACAGGAAAAGGACTTCAAATGCCAACAAAATACAAAGAACTTACATTAGAAGATTTTGGCATTGAAGATGGCAAGTATTCTTGGATGGTAAAAACACAACCAAAAGATAATAAAATCAAATCTTTGGATGGATGTGCTATTACAGAAACATTCACTTACAGTGGAACGGGTGTGAATATCCGTTTTGGTAGCGTGGATAAAGATGGTTGGTTAGCCCCACTTAACATTTCATTGGAAGAAGACGGAAGTTTATATTCATGGAACGAAGTGGAATCCAGAAAGACATATTGTGCGAAGATTGGAGAAAGTGCACCATATCAGCAATTTAAATTACGCTTGGAATTTGCGTACTTTGGCAGTGATGTAGCTGTTAACATTTATGTGGATGATATGAAAAATCCAGCTCAAACAATTTTGTTTATGGATTACGCAGAAGCATTTACAACAACCGTTCTTTTATATGCAACAGATGGAAAACCACTTATGGTTGGAAAAGGGAAATTAGAAGCACCAAAACCAATCGTTCAAGCAACACCAAAAGAGTTGGGATATGAACGTATCAGTTTGCCACAGTTTGGTGCGAAAAAAGTAACCTATAAACCAGGAAAAGTGTTTGGTGATCATAGATATGTGACCTTCTGTGAAGGAGACAGCTTGGATGGAACCTACTTCGATGTAAATGTGGCGTTTAAAGGTGAGGACCTAAAGATTGGAGAAACTACAATTCGTTATGCTAGTGTAGATGGCTGGAGAGGTATTGCGATTGGAGTGGAAGGCGACACGCTCAGAGTGTTTAACGCAAGTGTAAGCGGAGGATATTCTTTCACGTTAGAACAATTAGGGTTGAAATCCTTTGGTGAAACATTTAATATTAAGTTAGGCTTAAAGATGGGCAAAGTGCATGATACAGATACAGATGATCCAAAACAAGATATGACGTTCTGTCTCTGGATCAACGATGTATTAGTTGCTAAAGATGCAGAATTTTCAAGAGTATCAGGCGTTGGAGCAGGATATGGTATCTATACAGGCAAAAACGTGATTGCAATGAGTACTCCAAAAGGAGTTCGTGGTGTTAAATTCGAATTATTCGGATTTACAGCAAAATGGGAAAAAGAACTTGGAATACAATAAGAGATGTTGCGCTAGTTCTCTTTTAAGAGGACTAGCGGTTTCTCATATTATAAGAGATGTTAGAATTGATAGTAATGGGAGAAAAAGTTATGGATTGGAAAGCAAAGTGGATCGGCCCAGAGAGAGAATATACAGAAGTATCCCCTGTGTACGAGAAGACATTTGCAATACAAAAGAAAGTAAAAAAGGCTGTTTTAACAATGACAGCATTGGGTACATACGAGACTGAAATTAATGGAAAAAGAGTCAGCGACTATGTATTGGCTCCAGGGTGGACCACATTTAAAAAGAGATTACAATACCAGGAGTATGATGTAACCTCTCTTTTGGGCGAAGATAACACCATGCACGTCACCGTAGGAAAAGGCTGGTATCGAAGTGAGATGTCAGGCCCGTATCACGTGGAATTTCAAAAAGTTCCCGCGGGAATTTTAGCTCAATTAGAAATTACTTACGAAGACGGAAGCGTTGAGTATATTGTTTCTGATGAAAATTGGAAAGTGGCAGAGAGCCCGGTACGTTATAGTGATATCTATCACGGAGAGACTTATGACGCACGCATAACACCTGTATGCGACGAGAATACAGGTGTGTTTGATGGACCATTTGACACATTGATTCCACAAGAAGGTGAAAAGATTGTAGAAGCGGACCACGTATATGCAGCTAGAATTTTCACGACTCCAAAAGGAGAAACCATCGTGGACTTTGGACAAAATGTGACTGGTTATGTGGAAGTGACGGTAGATGCCAAAGCAGGAGATGTTGTAAAATTATCCCATGCAGAAGTGTTAGATGCTGACGGCAATTTCTACACAGAAAACTATCGTAAAGCAAAAGCAGATTTTCATTACATATGTAAAGATGGAAAGCAGACTTACCACCCACGTCTTACATTCTTTGGATTTAGAATGGTGAGAATCGAACAGTTCCCAGGTGGAGCTGCAAATGCAAAATTAGAAAACTTTAAGGCGATAGCTGTTCATTCGGATATGAAGAGAACAGGACATGTGAGCTGTTCTAATCCTGTGCTTAATCGTTTCTTTGAAAACGTAATCTGGGGACAAAAAGGAAACTTCCTTGATGTGCCGACAGACTGTCCACAGCGAGACGAAAGACTTGGCTGGACTGGTGACGCGGAGATTTTTGTTCGTGCTGCGGCTATGAACTACGATGTGGAAAAATTCTTCTTCAAATGGCTCGGTTGCTTAGCTGCAGACCAGGGCGAAGATGGTCAGGTTCCTTATATCGTGCCGGACACATGGCATTTTGAAGGATCCCCTGCTGGTTGGGGCGATGCGGCAGTGATTTGTCCTTGGGAAATCTATATGGCTTATGGCAATGTGGAGATTTTGAAAAGACAGTTCAACTCTATGAAGATGCGTGTAGAATATATTACAAATAATACAAAAGACAAAGGTCTTTGGACCGGCTGTAACCAATATGGTGATTGGTTAGGTCTTGATGCAGAAGAAGGTAGCTGGAGTGGTGCAAGTGATAAAGACATGATTGCTACAGTATTTTATGCATATTCTACATCTTTGGTTATCAAAGCAGGGAAGATTTTAGGTGAGGATGTTTCAAAATACGAAGAATTACATCAATTCATTGTAAAAACTTTCCGTGAAAAATATCCTACATACCAGACACAAGCAGAATGTGCAGTGGCTGTATACTACAAGATGGCAGAAGATCTTCAGGCAACAGCAGATCAACTTGCAGCAATGGTAAAAGAAAAAGGACATATGACAACAGGCTTCCTTGGAACACCATATTTGTTATATGCACTTAGTGAATATGGACATG
>JAZRCJ010000037.1:0-33370 GCA_045659705.1 Faecalimonas sp. | reverse complement strand
CTTCGATGACACGCGCTCAATTACGACGTCATCAATGGTAAATACACAATCTTTATTCTGAGCCGAAATACTCAAATAGTAATCATCAAAATCTTTCAATGTATAGTAATCACTAAATTCAACTCCATCTTTTGTCGGTGTCACCGCAATTCCAATATCCTCAAAAGTTCCATTCGACAGACTTGACATTGTTACATACATCTGATCTGTACTACCCTTGACAAGTTTAATCTTCATAGAAACTTTATAAATTCCTTTTGCGGCTAGTTTGATATTTGTAAAGTCCAGGCCCCTCCATTCAGCTGCTTTTTTAATCTGCAGTGCCTTTCCATTACCGTTTGAAACAAGCTTCACACTAGAATTAACAGGCTTACAATAATATTGTATCTGTCTCGCAGACATATTATCAAAATTCAACTTGAATTTTGACCCCATCTGAGTTAAGTCAACATTCCACTTTTCCAACTCTGCCAAATCGACACATTCTATAACAACATCATCAATTGCGAACACGCAATCGTTGGAAGAAACAGATAAGTTAAAGAAGTAATCTTCAAATTCTTTTAATGTAAAAATTTCCGTAACTGTAGTCCAAGTATCAGCTATGCTAATTGCTTTTCCCACATCTTGATAACTTGCATTTGCCGCACTCGACATTGTGGCATACACTTGTCCCATTTCTCCTGAGATTCGTTTCACCTTAAAGCTAACTTGATATGAACCATTGGCTTGTAAGAGGATATTTGTAAAATCAAGACCTTGCCATGTGGCCATTTTTTCAATTTCTAATGCCTTACCACTTCCATTTGCAATTAATCTGATTGAAGAATTGTTTGCAATTACATAATCCGAATTCTTATCAAAGTCAAATGTATGGCTTGCCCCTATTTTTGTTAAATCAATGTCTTTCAATGGCTCCAAACGTTCAATCGTCAAATCGTCAATAAGCAATTCTGCGGACTGTTCACCAACGATTACAATAACCAATCCATCATATTCGCAATCTTTTAACGATATTGTTCTGTCAAGTTCTTGTACTACTCCATCCTTTCCGTCAAAACTAAATATGTAATTACTTTGCTCTCCTCGAAATCCAACATAATATTTCGCATTACCTTTCAGCTTCTTCGCGGTCAGTGAAACTCGATATCGTGCTCCCGGAACAATCTCCATTCCTCGAAAAACAACAGTATCATAGTCTCCTTCCTTCTTTCCATTGGAAGAAATTTTGAGATTTTTACCATCGCCAACCTTTTCTTCTTCAGTAACCCAAGCAATAGATGCCCCTTCTTCCATCCATTCCGGATACAAACGCGAACTCAAGTAATCATCACTCGTAAAAGGTTCTGTATATGATTCACCAATTTCAAGTGGCTTTTTCTTTTCCAGCACCTTATACCATTCTTCTGCATATCGAGGATATTCAATACTCTTTTCAATTTCATTATCTACAGGCTTTTCACTTTTTGGTCGAAATTGAGAAA
Source organism: Faecalimonas sp. (assembly GCA_045659705.1). GTDB lineage: Bacteria > Bacillota > Clostridia > Lachnospirales > Lachnospiraceae > Faecalimonas. Next base: position 31,886 of record JAZRCJ010000037.1, on the reverse strand, counting down.
CACTAGCTATTCCAACTATTGCTATTATGCATAATAGTAAAATTGGTAATCCCATTTTTATCCATTTCTTTTTCACCGTTCTCACTCCTTTACTCAAAACGAATCTTGCCCATACGAACTGGGATACCTTTATTGTTCTCTACATTATGCGCCGTATTAGAGACTTGTACACGAGTAGACGCTTGCTCTGAATCTGCTAAAATAAAGGAGCAACTTACCATCTTTCCATTTTCTACGGCTTCTTTCAATTCCGTACATACATCAAAATTAATAAACAATTTACCTGCATATCCCTCTTCTGTTTCCCAACAGCTTGATTCAAATGCATTTTCTTTATTTTTCAGCAGATACTCCGAAGTTCTTGAAGTTTCAACATGCAAATACTCTGTTGTTAAGAACAACTGGAATGTATCATTATATGTTTGCATTATTTGAGGGAATGCGTAATTTTCTTCGGTTGCCGGAGTCATATAAAGTTCAAAACCATCTCCGTTCCAGAACGACGAAGCTGAACTGAATTCAACCATATCATCCTTCACTTCAAATCCCACATAAATACCCTTATCATCATAAGCAACTTTAAATGTCTTTATCTCGAAAGAATCGCTTGTCGGTGTTACTTCTTGTCCATAGGAATCTGTAAAACCAATAAAGTTAATTGTCTTCTCAACTTTTTCAAAATCATCTAAGTTTTGAGCATTCATATTAACCGCAACACCTTTCGGCAATCGCTTCACTGTATCCGGCTCTACGCTGACATCAGCTACTGCAAATTCAACACCTATGTTTTCTTTCATTATCACTTGTTCCTCTAATACTGTTCCGTCTGTAAATAACGCTACATATTCTTCCGTTTCTTCTTTCTCAACATAGTTTTCCTTCATCGTAATGTTATTAGACATAGCTAAACTAAAGGCACAATTATTTTGCACTGATATCGGATTTGTCGCCGGATTAAAAATGCAATTGTTTGAAATATCAACAATTGATACACTACTTAAACTAATTGCTTTTTTCACTGTGTTTGCAATAAAGTTATTACGAATTGTAATATTCTTTATTGCTCCCTCAGGTGCATTTGCCCATTGTTGCCCATATGCCAATACTGCAATATCTGCACCAATGCTAGACCCCATACCATTACAACCAATGAGTTTATTATTCTCCACCACAATATTTTCAGGCACTATCGCTTCATTAAACTGCGATGCTTCAGTCATAACACTAATCGCACCATGACCCACATTGATGAATGCATTATTTCTTATCACAGAATCCTTTGTCTGTAATAAGATTCCTCGATTACGTTTATTTCTAACAACATTATTTTCAAATGTAACCTTCGGTGCTGTAGACGCATTTGCAATCAATAGTTCCTCTGCTACATCTGCTGAAAATCCTTTTGTCGGAAGCTTTTCCGCTTTAATCACTTTTCCTGTATCGTCTTCTGAAACAACTTTGGCAACTTTTATATCTGCAACGGTTTCTAAGTTTTTCGCGAAAACACGAAGAACGTCTCCCTTTTTAATACCATGCATATAATTTAGTTTTACACACTTGAATGTTTTTTGTTCGACATCGATATCGCTCACACCATAATAATGCCCTGTTTTCACATTACAAGCATCATCATGCGTATTTTCAACAATACAATTTGTGATTTTGATTTCGCCACGGCAAGCGCCAAAATGCATACCATCTGCCGTAGTTGTCATCAATCTATCCGTATTTGGTTTCAGGCGGATATTGAAGCGATTGACATAAATATTCTCTGTATCTTCACAAACCAGCCCCATACCTGCCGTTGTGTAAAGATTAATGTCTTCCAATATCAAGTTCTTACACTTTGAAACATCAAAAGCATTATTTCCGTACATATAGTGTGATGTTACAACCAATATTCCTCTTACCGGTGGATTTATCTGATTATGGAATTTAAAGGTCACCGTTTGCCCATCAATCTCATAATCTGCAATATCCGTGTTTAACATAAAGTTCCCTTTTCCACGAGGAGTAAGCGTCTTATGATTATATTCCAGATACGACATAAACTTCATATTTTCTGTAATTGGATAATGCTCCGGATAAATAACTTTTACAGAAGTTTCAGAGGCCGAATAAACCGTGCCCACAGAAAAAGGAGCTCTACCATAGTCGTATTCAATTCCTTTAATAACCAGATTCTCGCAATTTCTTATCTTTATGCCAAGCATAGCTCCGTGAATGGTAAGCATTGTATCATCACCAAGCAAACATACATTTCGCAAATCCGACAACAATACCGCACAAGTACGGTCTGCAGCATTTAATCCCTCTACAAAATCCAATTCTCCTGCAGGTAATTTGAGCAACACAGATTTCCCATCCCCGTTCGCCTTTTTAACGTCTTTGATTGCCTCAACTAATGCCAGAGAATCATCTTTTAAATCATCTGCAACAATGCCATATTCCGCAGCGTCAATCACAACATCAAAATCCGTTTCATTCATCACTTTCAACGTTTCCGTTTCGAAACGTTCCATATCTACGCCAACAGCTGAAACATCAGATAGACCGATAAATTCTTCTGTGTTCGAATCCATCTGTTTATGCTCTGCAGATATGAGTTTTTCGATCACGCCATTCTCCTGTACCTCCGCTTCATTTCCCGCATTTTGCCTTGGTGCTGTGCAACCTGATAACATACTTAAAACTAAAACTGCCACAAGCAAAATGGACAACTTTTTTACTCCTTTTGTCTTCATTTCTACTGCTCCTCCTCTCCGTGCCACACTATTTTGCAATGTATGGTATTTCCGTTATACGCAAATTAGTACAACCATAAGGTATTAATTTCACACGCGTCTCATCACTTATAGGCTCTCGACTCTGCGGCTGTTCGTCACAATGTCCATTATTGAAGCCCCATGGAATTTCAACCATTCTTGCAATTATTTCAATTGGTGGTTGAAGTGTGTCAAATGCATTTGTAAATTCATTTTCTTTCACTTCAAACTTTGCTGATGTAAGTGCATAATTCCACTTTGACATTGGATAAATATAGTAGTCACAATATGGATATTTTCGCTCCACACCGCCGTCGATATATTCTACTCTTTCCCATTTTTCTTCGATTGCCACAGAATATAACAGCGGACCATACCATACGCAAACCATATCTCCCGGGCGCTTTACAATGGAAGTTTCAAATGTAAGTTCAACGCAGATGGTTTCTTCATCTCTCCATTCCTTGCAAACTTTATAAAATTCACCACAAACCACTTCTTTTCCATCGATTGTTGCCCTTACTGCACAAGAAGGAATTCGGATAGATAGAGCAAATGTAACAGGGTTCTGTACCGCCACTTTATAAAGTAACTTATTTCTAAACGGATAATCTGTAACCAATTCGCATCTTACTTTCGTTCCGTTTATTTCTGTTTCTAACACTGCAGGTGCCAAAGAACAAGACGCAATCCCATCTTCCGCCTTTAAGAAAGTGCTAAGTGCAAACTTCGGCCAACCTTGTCCAAAATTCGCAGTACAACAACCAAAGTTCGGCTCCAATCCAAAAGTATGGGCATTATTTGTATTAGAACCAAACGGTTGTTTTGCCATCGGAAAACATGCCACTTGATTTGTCATCTGATCATACTGATGACTCCACATATCCGGACTAATTGTTGCCGGCAATGCGTTATACGCTAGTTTTTCCAGTCGCTCCAACCATTTAACCTCACCTGTAATTGCAAATAGATATTCATAAGAAAACATCGTTTCTACAACGCCGCAAAGTTCTGTTCCTCGAATCGGCGAATCAACAGTCACATTCTCATCTCCTGTAAAATGACCTGCTGCTGTACTATGTTTTTCTTCAAGATATGTAAAAAATTGTTCCGCAAAAGCGTCAGCATCAACATCAGAAATAAGGGAAACCAATGCCTCAGACTTTAGTGCCATTCCCACATTAACTACATGTGCAAACAAATCCCACTCATCTACTTTTGTACATTCAGCAAAAAGACCGCTTTCGAATACAACTTTCCAATCAATGCCCTCTATTCTAAGTTTATGGGCAAGTTCAATTAACCACTCTTCATGTGTCTTTTCATAAAGCCAATACACAGCAATAAGCCCTTCAAACCATCGGGCAGCTCCCCATGTTCTCAATGTGCTTCCATTAATATGTTTGTTAAAATGCTTTAAACATTTACTCAACACATCTATCACTCGCTCATCTCCGGAACATTCACCATAAAGTGCCAGCACCTTAGAAAGCAATAACACAGCCCAAGTGTCATAGTTGGCTCTTTGCTCTACTGTACACGGACAAAGCCATCCATCTTCGCTTTGTGAATCCATAATGGCATTTACATATTTTTTCACTCTGGTAATCATGTCTTCGTCATCAAGCAAATATGCAAGCGGAATAAATCCATCTAACCAATATGGCACTCTTTCCCAATCCTCACAATTACCGCCTATCCACGAACTATCTTTTATGTACGGCCATACTTTATCTAGATTTCCATTCAGCCCTTCAGCTTGTATTCTCAGCTGATTTCTAAGCCACCCTGATGCTTGTAACTCTCGCGTACTAAAAAAATTGTATTTTTTACTTTTATACATAATTCAATTATTCCTTTCTTGCTGCATCATTCTTTTCTGTTTGATAAATTCCTGCAAGCCAATATATAACATGTGATGCAAAACCGTGATTGCAACTTGCTGATGGACTGTCATGCTCCCACAACGTTCCTGTCTGTTCTGCCATTGTCAAAAAATAGCCTTTAATACTATCAATTACTTCTTGATATTGCCCATCTTTGTATAACAGTTCAATACGAAGATAATTCCCTATAAATGCATTGGCAAACGCTACGTTTGGATGTAAACCGGTTTCTTTTCTCTGATACCCGAAATCCTGACATAAAATAGTCCAAAGTTGTCTATCTTCCTCTTTTGTAGCAACTCCTGTAAAAAACGCATAATATTGACATACTTCTGTACAATTGTTCGGATTTTCTAACTTTGACTGTACACGGCGCTCGTTATCCGTAAAGAAAATTCCCCTTAGCGAACGCTCACGTATTACTTTTCGTAAATGTTTTGCTTTCTTTTCTGCCAACTTGTCTCCATACAGCTTTGATACTGCCTGTAACATTCGCATGTAAAGCATATTTGTAGGAAAATTAACATCTTGTATCACGTCTTCATCATTTGCTCGTGACCATTCTACAAATACCCATTGCTCAAGACTTTCAAGTAAACCATATTCATTTTCAAATAGTTCAAAATAATCAAGCAGCTCATATATGCGTCCTTTTGCCAAATCAATCAGTTCTTCATCTTGACTTCTTTGTATATACTCTTCCAACTCTAACACAAACCACATTGCCCAATTCGGAATAAAATTTCCGTCATTATGGTCTGCCGGATAGCACATCGGCAACATTCCCTTAGGCAGATGCAAAAACTCTTTCGGACGAATAAAATTTTCTAAAAAACTTCGTTCTATCAGGCTTTCTTTTGTCAAAACATATTCTACTCTTGCCATAAAAAAGCTATCACATAACCACCCTGCTCTTTCTCTCGACGGACAATCTGTGTATACATCAACGGCATTTGCCAAAAAGCTTTCCAACGCTGCATCATATATTACCTGTAAGCTTTCATCTTCCGGTAATTTCACCCGGTACGGAACCGGCGGATGTTTATACTCCACCATTTCGATTTCCTTTATTCTTACTTTCCCTTTTACTGCTATCTGTACATATTTCATCGTGTATGGTGCGAAAGTCAGAATTTTGTGTTGACCGGCGTCTAACATATACTTAAAACAATTACAGCTAGTCAAACGCATAAACTCCACTTTTCCATCACAGAGTATTTCATCAAACAGCAAATATACTGTACAGGACTCCTCGCACTCCAAATGCATATGCAAAAAACCAGTCGCATTAAACTTAAAACTGTACAAGTTGTATCCATTTTCAATTTCCACAGGAAACGACTCTATATAATCTTCACTTTGCACAGTCGATGGTTCAAATCTCATATTCTGACCTTCATCAGATAGAAATTCTTCTAAGTCTCCCGGTTCATATCCTTTTAGTACTTCCCCAATTCCCCAAAACGATTTTTCTCGAATCGGTTCCTCACACTTGTATTGATAATCAACACTTCCTGTTTCAAGTAACTGTTCTACTTTCAACCGCTCATATCTCGGCATTCTAACTGCTCGAAGTAAATACTGTTTCTCTGGTAAAACAACAAGACTTTCCGGAGTCACTTTCCATTCCTCTTGGGTATAGAAACGACCGTTATCGGCTTGCAACCGATAACACTCCGCAAATGCACGTTGAAAACTGTATCGCTGTACACGCTGTACACGCTGATGCAAATCATATATTTTCACTTTATCATCACCCGTGTAAGCAACAACCTCATCCTTACGAATAATCTCAGCAGTTAAAAAAGAAGGTTGGTCTAAGGTGTCATATGTATTTACATTAAATCCTACAACTTCAACTACAACTACATTTTCCCTCTGAACTAAATATTCGGTAAGTTCCACCTCATCAACACAAAAAAACTCATGCGATGTTCTAGCCGGACCCGCTCCTATGAATTCTCCGTTAACCCAAATACGATAAATAGAGGAAGCTGCCAAATACAAAGTTCCTTCTCCCGCATTTAAGATAACTCGGAAGGCCAGTTCGCAATTTTTTTCCAATTCCCTTTCCCGTGCCCATATAGGTTTTGCACTTCTAAACAAAAACGACTTCAACTCTCGTCCTCCTATTCGTCTGCTTCTGCTGCAGGCGTAATCTCCAAAGAAATTTTTTCATTTTCTACCGTTCTTATAATTTCTTGTTTTCTATATTCTACAGGAGATAACCCTTTGGCTTTTTTAAACACTCTTGCAAAGTAATTATGATCGATAAACCCTACCTGTTCCGCCACATCAATGACCCTTAAATTGTTTCTCAATAATAAGGAACAAGCTTTTTCAATTCTGTATTGAATCAAATACTGAATTGGTGATATATGCAATGACTGTTTAAACAATCGCGAAAGATACGATGCAGATACCCCACACTCTTTTGCCAAATATTCTAAGCTTAATGGCTCTTTATATTCCATCCGTATTAAATTGATACAATTCTGTACGATGTCACTACTCAAATGCTTTTTGGTCTCCATGTCAAGTATTTCATGCAAGAGCATCATAAACTGATATGCATATCCGGAAGCCAAGAAAAAACTGTTCATCTGTTCATTCAACGCCAAATGATAAATTTCTTTCCAAAATTGTAAGATTTGTGAATCTTTAGGCACTTCAACAACATGACCATGTCGTTCTATTATATCTCTCCATATCTTTAAACTAGCAATATTAAACGTAATGTATTGCACTTCCCAGTGGGACGCATTTGGAGAACAATAATCACGATATTTTCCGGGACATTCAACTAAAAAAGCTTGTCCTGGTTTCATCCTATATTTCTTTCGGTTATATTCCAGAATACCCTCGCCTGAAACTGTATATTGGAAAATGCATTGACGTTCTGTAGCCGTGCTACAATCTCTGTGATATTTTTTCCTATCTGTCCAATATTCCCAGCCAATTGAATATAACGAATAATAGTCTTCATAAAACCGTTGATCTTTAAACTTATACTCTATGGATTTATACTGCAAGTCCTCCATTCTCTTTCCTCCCTGCACTAAAATAAAATTCTCACTTTTCTTTCCAATACATTTTCGCGACTGTAATATATATTTTGATTAATAGGAAATAAAATTTGATTATCAAAAACAAAACAATGTTGTTGATGATGTTGAAACTCATCTATGTTTTCCAAGCAAATTTCCTCGTTTTCCAAACATCCCAGTTGTAAAACACCATACCAACAACTTTTTTTCGATGATTTTTTGATAGTGTTTTCTAAGTGCATACGTAAAGGAATGTTTAATTCAATAACACATGGCTTGTCAATGCTCAATACTAAGAAACCATTTTCTTCCCCAGCCATAACCGGTTGTCCATTTACTAATATCTGCATCTTTTCACTTTGCGTATGTTCAGGAACGAAAAAATTAAGTTTATAATCCTTTGGACACTGTCTGAGTTTTATTACAACATTTCCTTCATATGGAAAATCTGTATCTACCTCAAATTGAACAGCACCAAATTGGAAAGTACCTGGCAAATAGTTTATAAAAAATCCACTATTTTCATTTTGCCAAAACATGTTTTCAGCAGCATAGCTTAGCCCTTCAGCCCCTCGCATAGAGCAACACCAACTAGCTTCGTAATGCTCTTGCTGAACATAAAGGAGTTCATTCTCACCATCTGCAACCGAACATTTATCACAACCAAAACCACCATTACTGCGTTGAGCATATCCCAACGCGTTATAGAGTATTTTGTTAGCAATATCTATATATTTTTTTTCTTTCAAATGCTTAAACAATTCCACAGCCAACATATATGAATCCACAATTGCACAGGTTTCCGTCCACGTTGGTCTTTGAAACCAATTGTAATTACCATAATTCTCTGTCATTCCATTTGTGCAATAGAGTTCAAAAAAGTTTCTTGCGAACTCAACATACTTCTTCTTGCCAGTCACCTGATAAAGTCTTAGAACACCTCTAGTTGCACTCAATGAAGCATGCGTTTGCACCGAAGCACCAACAAAATCAATCATCATAAAGGTGTCCGCCATTTCCTCTAACAATGAAAAAATTCTCTCGTCACGATATATCTGATAGTACTGGCTCAATGCATCAAGCGACATATATGCACAGCCTATATCTGTAGAAAGCAACCAATTATTCACTGTTTCTTCCTGAATTTCTCCAATCGCATTTCCATCATATGTGCGTCCTTTATCCAACGGATAATCATAATATGCACCCCTAATAGGTAAATACAGGTTCTCAATCATATCAAAAATCATATCTTGCACAATCTGTCTCTTGTCATCAATTGACAGTTCTAAGAGTCCTCTTAACAACCAATTATGCCCTGACAATTGCTGTTCATTGATTTTACCGTTTTCAAAAGCATTCTCCCCCAGATACCCTTTTTCTTTAAGCATGGTATGCAATCCTACTATCAATTCCTCCAGATAAGAAGGTTCTGCACCCGTTACTCTTTTTAATAGCACCAGTGCCAAAAGTGTTCTACCTTCCCAATCGCCCGGCCAGCTATATCCATTTCGAGTCTGTTGGAAAATAAATTCCGGTCTGTATTCTTCTTCTTGCAGACGCATAAGATTTTTCAAAAGACGATACCCGAATTCTCCTCTAATTTTGACATCTTTACTCATAATACTCTTTGTCCTTATTCCTTATCTTTTATCCTTTAACGCTACCCATGACAATCCCTTGTGCAAAATATTTACGCATAAAAGGATACACAATCAGAATTGGTAACATCGCAAATACAAGCTGTGCCGCATTTGTTGTTTGCGTAGACAATTTCATCAATTCCTGCAACGTTTCAAAATCCACAGTAGCCATCAGCTCCAACGAATTATTTACAACCACATTATGTAAATATGTTGCCATTGGTTGTCCTTGTGTAGTATTAAAATAAATCATTCCATCAAACCAAGAATTCCAATGATTTACAATAGAAAACAATGTTATTGTTGCGATACATGCTTTTGATAGCGGCAAATAAACTCGCCACAGTATTTGCCACTGTGATGCTCCATCCAGCAGTGCTGCCTCTTCCAATTCCTTTGGCAGGTTTCTAAAAAAGTTCATCATCATGATGACATATCCCACAGGCACTGCTCCCGGAATAATCAATGCCCAGAACGAATTGATAAGTCCTGTTTCATTGACAATCATATATGTAGGAATCATTCCGCCTCCAAACAAGGTGGTAAAATAAAATAACCACACATAGAATTTTCGGGAACGGAATTCTTTCTTTTCCTTTGACAAAGGATACGCACATAAAATAACCAATAAGATATTCAAGAGCGGTCCTACTAATACACGCACCAAACTAACAACCATTGATGTAAAAAACTTTAAATCTGCCAACACATATTTATATGCAGCCAAAGTAAACTTTACAGGCCAAAAGACCACTTCCCCTGCAGCGACTGCACTATTATCAGAAAAAGAAATTGCAAGAACATTGATTATAGGCAACAAACACGAAAGGGCTAAACATAACAAAAGAATATTAACCACTATTAAAAATATATCCGGCTTTTTGAATCTTTTTTTCATTTATGTATTCTCCTCCCTTAAAACACTCTATAATCACCGTATTTTTCAGCAAGTTTGTATCCAATCGACACCATAGCAAGCCCTATTACCGACTTTATAAATCCTGCTGCAGTTGAAAGGCTATACTGTCCTTCTTCCATTCCCATACGATAAACAAAGGTGTCAAGTATGTCTCCAGAAGCGTACACTTGCGGACTATATAAGTTGAAGATTTGATCAAATCCTGCATTTAAAATGCCGCCCAAAGACATAACGCCCATTACAAATACCATCGGCATAATCCCCGGAAGCGTTACATGCAACATCTGTTTAAATCTTCCAGCACCATCCACTTTTGCTGCTTCGTATAAGCTTGTATCGATACTACTCATCGCAGCAAGATATATGATCGAGCTATACCCAAAGGCTTTCCATACATCTGTTATTATCATAGTCCACGGAAATAATTTATTATCTCCCAGAAAATATAATGGTTCGCCTCCAAAAAATTTGATAACCTCATTCACAATACCATTAGATGGTGAAAAAATATTTACAAATATTCCTCCCATAATAACCCACGACAGAAAATATGGTAGACAAGTAGTGGTTTGTATAAAACCCGACAAAAACTTATTTTTCACCATATTTAAAAACAGCGCAAAAACTACAGGTACAATTAATCCTAATATCAATTTGAACACTGCTATATAAATTGTATTGTAGGCAATTCTGTCTATATCCGGGTATTCAAATATACGCTTGAAATTTTCCAAGCCAACCCACTCAGAGCCAAAAAATCCTCTTGTAGGTTTAAAATCCTGAAACGCCATTACAATACCAAGCATAGGACCATATGAATACACCAATACGATAATCAAGCCTGGCAATAGCATTAAGTGATATGGTATTTGACTCTTAAAACTACGTGCCTTAATTTCTTTTCTTTGTCTCCTGCTCATAGAAGCATCTCCCTTCTGCTGCATTTTATAAAGCTAGGTGAACCTAACGGCTCACCTAGGTTAGTTTTACTGCTGACTTTTATACCATTCATTCACTTCTTTTGTAATCTTGTCTCCGCCATTCTTTTTCCAATCTTTCACATATTGATCAAAGTAATCTACTGGTTTCGTTCCAAGAATAATATCTGTAATCATTTGTTCTGTTATGGTATTTAGTGTAGGATTATATGCTTCCATTTCTTCTGTTGTCGCACCAGTATATTTGCTGATTAAATATGCATCATTTTTAACAGCCTTTGATACAATTGATTCTGTTCCATTTTCACCAAATACGCTCCAGTTTACATATCCATCCATGTCTTTATCCAAACGATATTTCTCAGCATTTTCTACTGTTGCAATATAATCAGCACTTTCTCCTTCTGCAATTGGATCTTCACCCTTCTCTAAATATTCCATATATGTTTCATAATTTGTAACATTCTTATTTGCAACATAAATAATAGCCGGATAAGCAAAGTTATTTACAGCATTTGAACTATAAAGTTCCGGATCCTCCTCAGTAGCTTTAACAAAAAGATTTAACATCTTTATTAACGCTTCTGGATTTTTACATTTCGAAGATACACAAAGTGCTCCTGTAAATGCGACGTTAGCTTGATACTTCACAATCTGGTCGTCGCACGAAGGAATTGCATAATACGCCCACTCTTGTCCATTTCTTGCGCCATTTATAGTATTAAACGGTGCACAAAAATCGCTCATCACAACACCTGATTTACCAGCCAACGCATCTTCCCAAACTTTTGTTCCGTCCTTAGAGCCAAATTCAGGATCAATAACACCTTCTGCAAATTTCTTTGACAATTCTGAGAGTGCATTTTTCATTTCCGGTTGGATATTTGAATTAACAATTTCTCCATCTTTCTCTAACCATACATTCGAATAAGCATGATATCCATTCAACAAACTCACCGTAGGTGTCAAAAGGTTAATAACGTCCTTTTGCATACCGATTCCTATGCTACATGTGCCACCTGCTTTTTTATCTTTAAAAGTTTTTGCAATATTCCACAAATCGTCCATAGACTTTGGCGCTTCTAGCCCATACTCCTTCATCCAATCACTTCTAATGGCAACCATACCTATGTAATCATAATATTCTGCCGGTGAAACCAAACCATACAATTTTCCATCGATATATCCATTTTGTTTCATTACACCACCATCTAGTTCATATCTTGCTTTCACTTCATCAGTAGCGTATTCTTCCCATACGTCTGTCAAATCAGCCAACATACCTGCATCACTCAGTTCTTTAAATTGTGCTGAAGTAACCATCATTACATCCGGCAATTTGTTTGTAGTAATCGCCATGTTTAATTTTGTACCCAAATCAGATGCTGAGCCGGATAACATATATTCCACATTAATTCCGTATTCTTTATACAAATTCACAAACGGATTATCTTCAAGCGAATAATCAGAAGGTGCGGCTGCTAAATTATCTTCATTCATCATACTTGTAATAGTGATTGGATTCTCATATTTACCAAATGCACCTTTCGCTATTTCTACATGTCCTCCCCCAATGCTCAGACCACCGCTGCAACCGACAAGTCCGATTACTGTTACCAACACCAAAAATGAACTTATGACTCTTTTTACATTCCTACTCATATCTCGTTATCCTCCTGAAAATAAATGAATTTGGTTAATATATACTAATTTTTCAGAAAATACCAATACATATTAACAATTTTTACAAATTAATGATAACATTGCGCAACTACAGCGTAAACGCACAATAATTTCCTTTTATAGCACATTCTTATTCTGAAATTAGTTTTTTCATCTTAAATTCCTTTGTTTTTTGCCATTTCTTTCTTCTTTGTTCATTTTTGTGCTATCATCAGGCAGTTCTGCATACAAAAAAAGACCGTTATATTAAATAACAGTCTTTTTAAAAATCAAACAACGACAACTGATTGCTTTCTGGCATATCCCCAAGCAAACCCAGTTCGCCCATCAAGTCAACTACTGTTTTACTTACTTTTGTCCGCTGACGGAAATCATCTTTTGACAGGAATTTTCCATCCATAGCCGCAATTTCCACAGCATCTGCCGCTTTATCGCCCATACCTTCAATACTGCTGAATGGTGGTAACAGTTTTCCGTCAATAATCTGGAATTGTGTCGCCTTGGAACGATAAATATCGATCGGCAGGAACTCATATCCTCTGGCATACATTTCCTGCACCAGTCGCATATCTTTTAATGTATCCTGCTCCTTGTTCGTCAAAGTATCGCTACGTTTCTTATAATCGCGGATATAGAACTCCAATCGTTCTTTCCCCTGACACATCAATTCATAGGAAAATGCACTGGCACGGATACTAAAGTAGGCCGCATAATAAGCAAGCGGATAATACACTTTACAATAAGCAATACGATACGCCATCATAACGTAAGCCGCCGCATGAGCCTTCGGGAACATGTACTTAATCTGCTCACAGGACCAGATATACCACTCCGGCACATCATGGGCCAACATATCTTCCTTGTATTCTGGCCATTCCTTACATTTCCCCTTTGCAACTGCTCCTTTACGAACACGTTCCATGATGGTAAATGATTTCTCACTGTCCATTCCCTTATTGATTAAATAGGTCATAATATCGTCTCGCGTACTTACGCAAGTAGAAATCGTTGCTTTCCCACTTTTAATCAGTTCCTGGGCATTATTGAGCCATACATCGGTTCCATGAGACAGACCGGAGATACGAATCAAGTCGGTCAATGTCTTTGGCTTTGTATCCACAACCATCTGGATGGTGAAATCCGTACCAAACTCTGGAATTCCAAGGCATCCAACTGGTGTTCCGCCTACGTCTTCTGGCTTAATACCAAGCACTTCCGTTCCGTGGAATAGTCCCATAACCCCAGGGTCATCTAACTTAATATCTGTTGCTACAAACTTCTCGCCCGTCAACTGCTCAACCAAATCCTCCAACATCTTAATCATAGTCGGATCATCATGGCCGAGAATATCAAGCTTTAACAAGTTATGGTCGATGGAATGGTAATCAAAATGCGTGGTGATAATGTCCGTCGTCATATCATTTGCAGGATGTTGCACCGGGGTAAAGGAGTTAATATCCTCGCCCAGCGGCAATACGATAATACCACCCGGATGCTGTCCGGTACTTCGACGAACGCCCGTACAACCAACTAAGAGACGCTCGATCTCACATTTTCGTTTTCCCTGATTTCGCTCTTCATAATAATTTTTCACATAACCATAGGCCGTCTTATCTGCCAAAGTTCCAATGGTTCCCGCACGGAAGGTCTGCCCTTCACCGAAAATAACTTCTGTATATTTATGGGCATTACTCTGATAATCCCCGGAAAAGTTAAGGTCGATATCCGGCTCTTTATTCCCCTTAAATCCAAGGAAGGTCTCAAACGGAATATCAAAACCATCTTTTACCAGTGGCTCGCCACACTCTGGGCACAACTTATCTGGCATATCCCAGCCACAACCACCGGCATATTTTCGAACCTCATCTGAGGTAAAATCACTATAGTGACATTTCTTACAATAGTAATGTGGACTGAGTGGATTTACTTCCGTAATTCCTGCCATAGTGGCAACAAAAGAAGAACCTACGGAACCACGGGAACCAACCAGATATCCGTCCTCCACCGATTTCCACACCAGTTTCTGTGCGATAATATACATCACGGCAAATCCATTGGAAATAATCGAGTTCAACTCCCTTTCCAATCGCTCCACAACGATTTCCGGCAACGGATTACCATACATACTATATGCTTTGTTGTAGCAGATTTCTCGAAGCTGCTTATCCGAGTCTTCGATAATCGGCGGACATTTGTCCGGACGCACCGGCGAAATACGTTCCACCATGTCTGCAATCTTGTTTGGATTTTCAATAACAACCTCGTACGCCTTCTTCGAGCCCAGATATTCGAACTCTTCCAGCATCTCCTCTGTGGTATGAAGGTATAGAGGCGCCTGATTATCTGCATCGTCAAATCCTTTTCCCGCCATGATGATGCGGCGATACACTTCATCCTCCGGATTCAAAAAATGCACATCACAGGTAGCCACTACCGGCTTATGAAACTGTTCTCCTAGTTCCACAATCTTGCGGTTAATGGCTTTCAAATCCTCGTTACTCTGTATCTTTGTCGGCTTCTCCTTCTCAATCATAAACTGATTATTACCGAGCGGTTGAATCTCTAGATAATCATAAAATTCTGCCAGTCTTGCAATATGCTCCTCAGAACGGTCCTCTAAAATAGCCTGATAAAGTTCGCCGGCCTCACAGGCACTTCCGATAATCAAGCCCTCTTTGTGTTGCAAATACAGGCTCTTTGGAATACGTGGTCTCTTTGCATAATACTGTAAATGAGACATAGAAATCAGACGATATAAGTTGACACGTCCGATATCGTTCTTTGCCAAAATGATGGCGTGGAACGGGCGAAGCTTTTTAATGGCATTCGGATTCATGTCACCAAACTGATTCACACCTTTTAAGGTGGTAATATCGCGGTCCTTTAACATTTGAATGAATTTCACAAATATTTCCGCTGTTGCTTCCGCATCATCCACTGCGCGATGATGATTTTCCAAGGAAATATTAAGCGCTTTCGCCACGCTATTCAATTTGAATTTTGATAAATTCGGCAACAGTACTCTAGCCAATGCCACCGTATCCACGGAAACAAACTCCGGATAAATATCTAAAAATCGACACTGCTGTGCCAAGAATTTCACATCAAAGTTCGCATTGTGCGCCACCAATACAGCACCATCAATAAATGCTAAAAATTCAGGAATAACTTCCTCAATCGTTGGTGCTGAAATTACCATCTCATCCTGAATACTGGTAAGCTTTGTAATTTCATACGGGATTGGACGCTGTGGATTGACAAAGGTACTAAATCGGTCTATGATTTCTCCCTGTTTTACCTTCACCGCACCGATTTCGATAATCTTATCCTGGATGGCACTAAACCCTGTAGTCTCAAGGTCAAATACCACATATGTATCATCTAAAGTCTCATCTTTGGCGCCCACTGCAATCTCAGTTAGGTCATCGACCAAATAGGCTTCTACGCCATAGATGACTTTAAACGGGTCCTCTGGATCTTTCTTTAGCATATCTTCGATATAGTGATTCACTTCCGGAAATGCCTGCACAACCGCATGGTCCGTGATGGCAATAGCCTTATGTCCCCAATCATGTGCCTGCTTTACGATAGCCTTTGCATCGGACACTCCATCCATATCGCTCATCTTGGTGTGACAATGAAGTTCCACACGTTTCTCCGGATACGTGTCCTTTCGTGGCACACGAAAATCCGAAGACTTCTTAATCCCCGCAATGGATGCGATGGTCAATTCCCCGTCAAATTTGTCAATGTTAGTAACCCCTTTGATCTTTAAAAAAGCACCCGGTTTTACTTCGCCTAAAAGGTCCGTAAGCTGTTCATTTTTCACAAACACTTTTACAGTAATAGTATCGGTAAAGTCTGTCACAGAAAAGATGACAATACTCTTTTCATTCTTAATGCTTCTTACATCCTGATTTAGCACCTGTCCGCGGAAGGTTATCTCACCCATCTCCCCTTGTACTTGTGACAATTCGATAGGTTCGTCGTCAAAATCTCGCCCATAAATCACATTTGGATCTGCCGGTTTCTTCTGATAACTCCCAAAGGATTTCCCTTTGAATTCTCCCTTTTGGGCTTTCTTCTCCGCCTTTTCTTCTGCTTCCTTCAGTTTCATCTCTTTTTCTGCCGCTTCATTCGCCTCTGCCTCTGCATTGTGCTCCAAAATCGCATTAATCTCCTGACTAAGACGGATTTCATTGTGTTTTTTCAGCTTGCTTTCCTTTGGTTTCCGATAGGAAAGCTGTACTTTAATCGGAACGTCAAAACGGCGCCAGAATACTTTTTCTAAATACTCTACAATCTCCTGGGCCTTTCCTCTTGCGATGATATTATCTTCCACTTCCAGCAAAAGCTGCATATCATCGGTAAGGTCACACTTCGCCTCCTGAAAAAGACTTCCCATAACCACACTTATTTGCTGCATTTCCAAAACCAGACTATCCTTATACTCATAAAACAGGTTGTCCGGTGTATATAAATTCGAAAGCTTATAATGTTCTTTTACTTCTATCTGAATTGGATTTTTGGCAAAGAGTTGCTCTTTGATCATAGTTTCCATCTTATAAATCCATTTTTTCCCAATCAAATGTGTGCTTTCTAAATGGACATGCAGATACGTCCTATCTGAGTTCGTCGTGACCTGCGACACATACGTATCCTCAAATAAGTTCTTCATCTCACTATTCATTTTCAGCGTCGGAAACACTTCAAAAAATTGCTTTGCCATCTTTTATCTCACCTTACTTTTCCCAATTCATCAGTTCCTCGCGCAGGGTATCTAATAGGTCTTCTTCCTTTACTTTTTTTACAATCTCACCCTTTTTGATGAGTAGACCTTCGCCGATTCCACCGGCGATTCCGATATCTGCCTCTTTTGCTTCACCCGGGCCGTTTACTACACAGCCCATCACTGCCACTTTGATATCCAGCGGAATATCCGCCACCATCGTTTCTACTTTATTGGCAAGACCGATAAGGTCTATCTTAGTTCTTCCACAAGTTGGACAGGAAACCACTTCGATGCCACCTTTTCGAAGTCCCAAGGTCTTTAATATCAATTTGGCCGATTTAATCTCTTCCACCGGGTCACCGGTCAATGATACACGAATGGTATTTCCAATGCCCTCGTATAACATAATGCCAAGTCCCACGGAAGACTTAATATTTCCGGACAACAAGGTTCCGGACTCTGTAATACCCACATGAAGCGGATATGGACACTGCTCGGCTATCATCTCGTGAGCTTTTACACACATCATGACATCCGAGGATTTGATGCTTACTACTAAGTTATCATATCCCATGTCCTCAATTAGTCGCACCTTGTCAAGGGCGCTCTCTACAATTCCTTCTGCAGTAACGCCACCGTATTTTTCTACCAGATGTTTCTCCAAAGAACCACTGTTTACACCCACACGGATTGGTACATTGTACTCTTTTGCCTTATTTACCACTTCCTGCACACGGCTCACATCGCCGATATTACCCGGATTGATACGAATCTTGTCCGCACCATTTTCAATGGCTGCGATGGCAAGGCGATAATCAAAATGAATATCTGCCACCAATGGAATATGAATCTGCTTTTTAATCTCCTTTAACGCCAATGCTGCTTCCATAGTCGGCACTGCACAGCGGATAATCTCACACCCGGCAGCTTCCAAGGCCAAAATCTGAGCAACTGTGGCAGCTACGTCTTCTGTCTTTGTATTTGTCATAGACTGAATCGCTATCGGATAATCTCCACCAATCTTACAGGTGCCAATCTGGATTACTTTCGTATTTTCTCGTTTCATCGTCATATCTCTCCTTTGTCACAAAAATCCCTCTATGATTCCATAGAGGGATATCTCACAGTTACTTTTTCTTAAAAATCAGCTGTTCGCCGTATTCCCGTTCTGTCAATGTCAAAGTGTCCCCTTCCACACTATAATCGAAGGTGGCTGTCATCAGACCAAAGTTTGCTTCCAAACCCTGCTCTGCCAAAACGCCTACATTCTCTTCCATCTCCTCCGGATGAACACTGACTGTCTTATCCTGTTTATCCATTCTATATTCCAGTTCCACCTTCTGAAATCTGCCATCTGCATCTTCCCAAGTAGCAATCACGGTGTCACGGTCCTCAAACTCTATCATAATTCTAGAATCCTCGGATTCCCAAAAACCGTGCAATGGATTTCCTGTAAAAAGTCGCACGCCGAAAAAGACAACTACAGCCATAATAATAACGCTTGCAAAAAGCACTACAATGCGCCATAATACACTTCTTCTTTCTTCGTCCATCCCATTAAAAATCATCGATTTCTGACTCCTTACAACTTACTTATTTCAATTATAAAACACTCCTCTTTCTAGTGTCAATCTCTAAAGAACCTTCTCTTTATTTTTCTCCCAGCTTTCCTGCTACCACCCAGCCGGCTATAAAGGTAATCACACTAATAATCAGAGTGAGAAGCGAATATCCGCTCCAATCTGTCTTTAACAAAATCGCAATAGGCGATGCTATAATCAAACCGATAATCGCATAATACACATGCATTTCTGCTTTTCGGAACAAAAATTCAATCACCTTTGCAATCACAAAAATACCAATTACTACACCTATACCAAAAGGAAGCAAAATCCCAACGCAGCGGAACAATCCGTCTATATTGAACGCAAGCAATGCATCGATGGTATCATTGATTGTTGCAAGTATAGTGTCGTAGTATCCGAGAAGCATCAGCATCATAGAACCACTAACCCCCGGTACTACCATCGTTGCCGCAGCAACTACGCCTACTAAGAACAATTTTATCTCATTGACAAATGTAAAACTCACATCCGCCGCATCTTGGCTTGTTTCTCCTAGTACTGCCATCAGGATAACCACACCGAAAAAGAGTACCAATGGGATGATTTTACCCACAGAAACCTTTGTTTTCTTCACTTTGTTGAAAATAAACGGAAGACTACCTGCTATCAGTCCGCAGAATGCAAAGTTAGTCGGAATCGGATATTCTGCAAGCAGAAACTCAAAAATTCTGGAAAGCGCTACGATAGCAATGCCCACACCAACAAAAATCGGCACCAACAACTTAAGGCTTTCTTTCCATTCACTTTTTATATGGGTTATGGCATGAATCAATCGGTCATAAAGTCCCATGGCCACCATCATGGTGCCACCGCTAACTCCCGGTATAATATTTGCCACACCTACTGCAATTCCCTGTAAGATTTTCTTTAACATATGAAACTCCTTATTTTATATACTCTTTCAAAAACGCAAGTAGCTTTTCCATCTCCTCTTTTGTACCGATGGTAATACGCAAATACTGATTGACACGCGCTCCGCTAAAATAGCGCACGTAAATATCTGCCTCCTTTAACGCTTCGAATAGCTCTTTTGCCTCGTACTTCGGGTGAGTTGCAAATATAAAATTCGCTTGGGAATCCGGGAATGTAAATCCAAGTGCTCTAAGCTCCTGTTTTGTCCATTCTCTCGTCTCCACAATGTTTGCTACCTGCTCGTTAAAATACGAAACATCTTTCACTGCTTCTACTCCACAGACGATGGACGTCTTATTCATGGTGTAAGAATTAAACGAATATTTCGCATCATTTAAATACTTGATAAGTGTCGGATTACTAATGGCATATCCGATACGCATGCCCGCCATGGAACGAGACTTTGAAAATGTCTGCACCACAATTAGATTGTCATACTTTTCAATCAGAGACATCGCCGATTCCTTCGCAAAATCAATATATGCTTCATCTACAATCACAATGACATCATCGTTGTGTTTTAAAATATCTTCCACAGTATCCAAAGATTCGTAGATAGACGTAGGGGCATTTGGATTTGGGAAAATAACACCGCCGTTTTCTCTATAATAGTCTTCCTTCACCATTTTAAATTCTTCATCAACCGCCGGGCACTCATATGGGATACGGAAAAGTTCTGCCCACACCTTATAAAAGGAATAGGTAATATCCGGAAATAAAATCGGCTTGTCCGAATTAAAAAACGTAAGAAAGCACATAGCCAGCACATCATCTGAGCCAACTCCCACAAAAACCTGTTCTTCTTTTACCCCATAATTATCCGCAATGGCACGCACCAGTTCTCCTGCGGTCGGGTCCGGATAAAGACGAAGGGTATCCACATCTATATTTTCCAACGCCTGTTTCACCTTCGGTGCCGGTGGATATGGGTTTTCATTGGTATTTAACTTAATCACCTTGCGCTGAGGCTGTTCTCCCGGCACGTAAGGTTCTACTTTTCGAATGTTTTTCTCGAATGCTTTCATCTAGAAATACTCCTTTGCAAGCTCCTTAAATTTCGGCAATGCATTGATAATCGTTTCATATGCCACACAGTATGCCATACGCACATATCCCGGACACCCAAAGGAACTTCCCGGAACGATTAAGATGTTATATTTTTTCGCTGCCGCGCAGAATGCCTTTTCATCTTCCACCGGTGATTTTACAAACAGGTAGAACGCACCCTCCGGCTTAATGCAAGAAAAACCAAGTTCTTTTAAGCCGTTATATAAGGCCTCTCGGTTTCTGTCATAGTAAGAAATGTCCGTCTTTGCATACAAACATTTTTCCACTACTTTCTGCTGCAATGTCGGTGCATTAACAAATCCAAGAATTCTAGTTGCCACGCTTGCTGCAGAAATCAAATCTTCACTGTCAGCGGCTTCGTTCGGAATTACTAAATATCCGATACGCTCTCCCGGAAGAGAAAGTGATTTACTATAAGAATAACCAACTAATGTATTTGCATAATACTTTGTAAGGTATGGAACTTCCACTCCATCATAAGCAAGCTCACGGTACGGTTCATCAGAAATGAGATAGATGTCTGTTCCAAACTCTTTTTGTTTCTTTTCCATAATGGCCGCCATCTTCTTGATGGTATCCTCGGAATACACAACACCTGTCGGGTTGTTCGGTGTATTGACAATGACTGCTTTTGTCTTGGCTGTAATCTTTTCTTCAAATTCATCCAACTTTGGCTGGAAGGTCTCTGTGTTCGGTGATACCGCAATCAAAACGCCGTCAAAGTTTGCTACATAACTTCTGTATTCTCCAAAATACGGTGCGAATGTGATGACCTCATCCCCCGGATTTAAGATGGTCTTTAATGCCACGTTAAGCCCGCCTGCTGCACCTACTGTCATCACAATGTTCTTTCCTTCGAAAGCCGTGCCGAATCTGTCATTTAAAGAAGCTGCCACCGCCTCTCTTACCTCTGGATATCCTGCGTTGCTGTTGGTATACCCGTGTAATGCAATCGGATCTTCTTCTGCTAATATTTCTAAAATGGCTTCCTTTACTTCCTTCGGCGCTGGAACGTTTGGATTACCCAAACTAAAGTCATAGACATTCTCTCTTCCGTAAATGCTTGCCAAACGGTTCCCTTCTTCAAACATAGCACGGATTGCCGAACTGTTTGCCACCATATTTTTCATCTTTTCTGCTATCATCTTATTTCTCCTTTGCAAGTCCTTTTTCCACCAAGAATACCGGCCGATATGATAATTTCGCCTTACGAAGCCCCTCTGAGCCTGTATCTTCTTCTCGGTTAATGTATTTATACTTTTGACATTCGTGGGCCACAAACTGCTGATTAATCATCGGGTAAGCTCCCTGAATATCCGCATATGCTTTTTCAATGTGAACCACAAATGTGTCTTCACACAACTCTTCTCCTATGGTAAATGCTACGATTTCTCCATTTACACGAAGTACGCCGCCTACCAGATCCAATTCTTTCATAAGGCGCAGGGAATTAAGTGTCACACACATCTCCGCATTCTTTTCGTGATTTTCCTCACAACCATTTAAGGTCCGCCACTTAAGCGCCATCTGGAAACATTCTTCCACGTTGTCATCGGTAAGTGTCTCGTAACTCCAATCCTCGTACGTAGCCTTAAATTTATTGATATGATTACGCTTGCCGTGAAGCTTTTTGCCTGCAAGTGTGGTTAGGCTCTCTGTCTCGTAGACATAATCGGACCAATCCCTGTCATACTCCACAGAAAATCTTCCCGGATACCAGCTCTCTAACTGCTCAAACTGCTCCGGTGTCACATTATAAAGCGTAAGTCCTGTTCCAAGCTCCTTACTGTAAGTCGAAAGTACATCCAATGCCCGTTTTACCTCTTCCTTATCCCCCAAAGGGTAGGCAAAGGATAGATCTTCGTTCTTGCTTCGAAAAACGATGGTGTTTTCCACCTCTGCATAGGTCACTCCATAATGGCGGGACCATAAGAACACATTGGTAAATGTACGCTCACAACTTCTGCTTGGATACTTCTTAAAATAGGAACTAATCTTTTCTTTATCCGATAGTTCCGGTCGTTTCCAATTCATTTCCAAATTTTTCACCTCTCACCCTATTTTACGGACGAAACTGCATTTTGTAAAGCATCTCATAGACGCCTTTTTTCTCCATTAATTCTTCGTGACTTCCTTCTTCCTCAATCCCGTTTTCCGTCAACACCAAGATGCGCTCAGCGTTTCGAATAGTGGATAATCGGTGGGCAATCACAAAAGTAGTTCTATCCTTGGCAAGCTCTTCCATAGACTGTTGCACCACTGCCTCACTCTCGTTATCCAGTGCGGAAGTCGCCTCGTCAAATATCAAAATCGGTGGGTTTTTAAGAAATACCCTGGCAATGGATAATCTCTGTTTTTGTCCACCGGAGAGCTTTACGCCACGCTGTCCGATATCTGTAGTATACCCATCCGGAAAGCTCATAATAAAATCATGTGCATTTGCCCGTTTTGCCGCCAAGATCACTTCCTCATCCGTGGCATCCGGTTTTCCATAGCGAATATTTTCTAAAATGGTTCCCGCAAACAGATACACATCCTGCTGCACGATACCAATCTTGTTTCGAAGGTTGTCCAATTTGAGCTTTCGAATGTCAATGCCATCAATGGAAATGCTTCCCGCACTCACATCATAAAATCTAGGAAGGAGGCTACAAAGGGTGGTCTTTCCAACGCCCGAAGGTCCCACTAAAGCCACATACTCGCCCTCTTTTACTTCCAAGCAAACATCACGCAGTACTTGTTCTGTATTCTCTTCGTACTGGAAGGTTACATGCTCAAACTTTACATTACCTTTTAGGTCATCAACAGATACTGCATCCGGCGCATCTTCGATATCCGGTGCAATCTCCATAATTTCTGAAAAACGTTCAAATCCGGAAAATCCATTCTGGAACATTTCTGTAAAGTTGATGAGCTTCTTTACCGGTTCTGTAAAGTTCCCGATGTAAAGCAAAAAGGTAATTAAATCTACTGCCAAGATATATTTACTAGAAATAAATGCTCCACCTACTACAATCACTGCAACGGAAACAAGAGCCGTTAGTGCGGTAAGACCTGAGTGATACCCTGCCATGTAACGATAGCTGATTCTTTTTGCATCGACGAACTTTTGATTGCCGCGGTTAAATTTCTGTACTTCTACTTTTTCATTTACAAAAGATTTCACCACACGTATACCTGACAGACTATCTTCTATCTGGCTGTTGATATCTCCTATCTTCTCACGATTGCGCTTAAAGGCACGTTTCATTTTCCGATTGAAATAGTACGCGTATACAGCTATCACCGGCACAAAGGCAAATGCTACAATGGTTAACGGTACATTAATACTCATTAAGATAATAAATGCGCCGACAATTCGAATAATCGATATCACAAGGTCTTCCGGTCCATGATGCAGAAGTTCTGTAATATCAAATAAGTCGCTGGTAATACGGGACAGCAATCCTCCCACTTTCTGATTATCGTAAAATGAAAATGTCAGTTTCTGATAGTGGCCAAAGATATCTCTTCGCATATCTGCTTCCATATAGGCACCCATCATATGACCGTAATAAGTGATAAACAGGTTGCATCCCATTTCCACAAGAACAAGGCCCACCATCACAGCGCCGAGAATTACAATAGTTTCGAGTGCTTTATTCCCCTCAAAATGCACAACCTCGCTTGTGATATAACGCACAACAAGCGGAATCGCAAGGGAAACAACAGCGCCTAAAATGGCAAAAAACATATCGCCAAAAAACAACAATTTATATGGTTTATAGTAAGAACATAATCGTTTTAATTGTTTCTTCACGTTATTATAAATTCCTTTCTAAAGCCTATCTTGTTATTATACTGAATTTTGTCAAAAAAAGAAAGAGTTTATCACATAAAAAAACGCGAGCCCCAAATCTATGAAGCTCACGTTTTTAGCGTGATTAGTTATTGATAAATTTGTCTTCTTCGTTATTCCAGCTGTAAAGCTTTCTGATCTCTTCACCAACGATTTCTGACGGATGTTCAGCCCCAATCTTTCTCATTGCTTTGAAGTGTACCTGGCTACCTGCATCTGACATATCAAGTAAGAAGTCTTTTGCAAATGTACCATCCTGGATGTCAGCAAGTTCTTTCTTCATAGCTTTCTTTGTTTCGTCTGTGATAATCTTTGGTCCTGTGATGTAATCACCGTATTCTGCTGTGTTAGAGATAGAGTATCTCATACCTGCAAAACCACTCTGGTAGATTAAGTCTACGATTAATTTCATCTCGTGGATACATTCGAAGTAAGCATTTCTTTCATCGTATCCAGCTTCTACTAATGTTTCATAACCAGCCTGCATAAGTGCACATACACCACCGCAAAGTACTGCTTGTTCACCAAAGAGGTCTGTTTCTGTTTCTGTACGGAATGTTGTTTCAAGAACACCTGCTCTTGCTCCACCGATTGCAAGTGCGTATGCAAGTGCTTTGTCAAGTGCCTGACCAGAAGCATCTTGTTCTACAGCTACAAGACAAGGAACACCTTTGCCTGCCTGATATTCACTTCTTACTGTGTGTCCAGGTCCTTTTGGTGCAACCATTGTTACGTCAACGTTCTTCGGAGGTGTGATACATCCGTAGTGAATGTTGAAACCGTGTGCAAACATTAACATGTTTCCTTCTTCTAAGTTTGGTTCGATGTCTTCTTTGTATAATTTTGCTTGTTTTTCATCATTGATAAGAATCATGATAATATCAGCCATCTTAGCTGCCTCTGCAGCTGTATATACGTCAAATCCCTGTCTTACAGCCTTATCCCATGAACGGCTTCCTTCGTAAAGACCGATGATTACGTTGCAACCAGACTCTTTTGCGTTAAGTGCGTGAGCGTGTCCCTGGCTACCATAACCGATAACAGCGATTGTCTTTCCTTCCAATAAAGATAAATTACAGTCTTCCTGATAATAAATTTTTGCCATTTTTCTTTCCTCCTAAAAATGAAATACATGTATGTAGTTAAAGGCTATACACCTATAACGTCCTTGACTCCTCTTGATAAACCTGTGATACCGGTACGTGCAAGTTCTAATACTTCGTAACCTTCTAACAGACTTAAGAATGCCTCTACCTTTGACAAGTCGCCGGTCATCTCAAGCATCAGAGATTCTTTTTCCACGTCTACAATCTTTGCGCGGAAGATATCTGCTACAGAGATAATCTCTGCTCTCTGGGTGGCATTGGCACGAACCTTCACCATAATCAATTCTCTACATACGGATTCGCCATCTGCCAATACTTTGATGTCTACCACATCTTCTAACTTCTGTAGTTGCTTTTCAATCTGGGATAAACTTTGTTCATCTCCGCTTGCCACTACTGTAAGCCTCGTCAAACGCTTATTCATCGTGGTTCCTGATGTAATACTATCGATGTTATATCCGCGGCGGCTAAAGAGTCCTGCTACACGGCTTAACAATCCGGTATTATTATTTACTAACAATGAAAATACCTGTTTTTTCATATCTTTCCTCCTAAATTTCCAAAAACAGAGTGCGTTCTGTTTTTATATATTACCAACTATGACAACATTTGTCAATAACCTTTTTTCTACAATAATGCAAGATATAAAAAGATAATTGCGACCAGTTTCCTGGCCGCAATATAATTCTATCCTTTTTTATGTCATTATCTTTTTCCTGCTTTAGGATTTGAAAGTGCTCCATACCCACTATTAACGCCATTTGCCTTAACCTTGTAGTAATAGGTCTTTCCTTTCTTAGCAGTTTTATCTGTATAAGAAGTAGACTTTGTAGTCGCTAACTTTTTATACTTACCGTTCTTACTTGTTGCGCGGTAGATTGTATACTTGGTAGCTCCTGTAACCTTAGACATCTTAAGCACGACACCTTTACTGCTCTTGGAGATTTTTGCAATCTTCGCTTTTGATAAAGCAGTTGCAGATACAGTAGACGAATAATTTCCGCTTAAAGTCTTAGTTTTCCCAATAACTCTATAATAATATTTCTTACCGTAAGAAACTTTCTTATCAGTGAAACTTTTTGACGTTGTCGTCTTAACTAAGGTGTACTTACCTTTTGAAGACGTTTTACGGTATACATAATATGTAACACCGCTATCTAATGATTCCCAAGTAACTTTTAATTCTTTCTTGCCCTTAGATGCCACCTTTACTTTCGTAGGAGCAACACTGACTGAGGCTTTTATAGAATAATCCACATAGGTAGCCGGTGTTTTCCAAAAACCTGTCACACCTTTTACTTTCACATAATAGGTTCCCTTTTTCAAGGTGACCGTTTTACTTGTTGATTTTGTAATATTCAAAATCTCAGCAACAACCTTATTCTTCGTATCATAAACCTCTAAAATCCATCCGTCATTTATTTGTTCTTTTTTATAAACCTTGCCATCAACACTAAATTGTACTTTTACTTTTGATTTGTTAGTTAAGACAAATTTATAATAATCTACATCATTTTTGTCATAAAGGTTCCCTTTATATGTTTTATTCACAGCGATAGGGTCCGCTGTTTTTAAAGTGACATTATTTTCACTTTCCCAACTATCTGTTTTTGTAAAATCAACTTTGATACTATATGGAATATTAATTGGGTATGTGCCAAAACTATAATTGGTTGTTGTTACACTGATATAATATGTACCTTTTACAAATGGCAATGCCTGTGTGATACAAGAATTCACAACAGTGGTAGAATAGATTTCTGCTCCTGAAGCATCAAAAATCTTCAATATCCACCCTTCTCCAATCTCATCTTCATTATATATTGTCCCATCAACACTCATATTTACCTTGAAATAACCTGTGTCCTTAATGGTAAACTTATAAAAATCCGCCTCGCTCTTGCTATACATTGTCCCATTATAAGTTTGTCCTAAAGAGATTGCATCAGCGGTTTCTTTCGTATTATTGTACTCTTTTTCCCAATATTCTGTCTTCGTAAAATCGACACGTACACTATATTGAATATTTACCGGATATGTCCCAAAGCTATAGTTAGTTGTAGTTACACTGATATAAAAAGTACCCTTCTCAAACGGGAATATCGGTGTAGCGCTAGATTTCTCAACGTCGGCAGAATAAATTTCCGCACCTTCCGTATCATAAACTTTTAAAATCCAACCCTCGCCAATTTTATCTGCAGTATACTTTGTCTTATCAACATTTAAATTCACTTTAAAATAGCCCGCTTCATTTACAGTAAACTTATAAAAATCCGCCTCACTCTTGCTATACATTGTCCCATAATAATCCTGGCCCAAAGAGATCAAATCGGCAACACCTTTGGTATTATTATACTCTTTTTCCCAATATTCTGTCTTGGTAAAATTAGCTTTTACGCTATATTGCACATTAATTGGATATGTACAAAAACCAAAGTCACTTGGGGTTACCACTTTTATATAATATGTGCCTGGTTTGAAACCATATTCCGGTGTAGTAAATGTTTCCTTGGTCTCTTTCGAATATAATAATTCACCTTCCGAATCGTAAAGTTCCACTAACCAACCTTCACCAATTTGGCTACTATCATATACAAGTTTATCTACACTAAAACTCACTGAAAAATAACCGTTTTCTGCGATATTAAACTTATAACAATCCACATCAGCAGTGCTACTTAATTCACCCACACAAGCCACACCGTTTGTAACTAAGGTTCCGCTTGCTAATGTGTTGTTACTTTCCACTTCCGTTGTAGTATCAGCCGCAGAAACAGTCATTCCAGAAAAACTTGTCATTACCAATGCTGCACTAATTAAAAATGCTAAAATTCTTTTCATTTTCTCTCTTCCTCCCGTTTTGAAATGCGCAGTATGTTTAAATTCTAATTTTCACCCCTGCACCATTAAAATAAAAAGCATAGTTATATTATAGATTAATTATTTGTAATTATCAATATATATGGAAATTTTTGCACCTTCTCTGTGCTCCTTTTATGCCTTTTGTGCCTCGATTTTTTCAGCCAAGTCGTTTAGGTATACCCAGCGTTCCATTTTTGCCTCTAACTCCTGCTCCACCTGCTCTTTTTGTGCCATTACTTCCGAAAGTTTTGCAGAGTTTGTGGCGCTTTCCAACATCTTTTTGTCTAGGTCTTCTATCTTTTCTTCCAAAGTAGCAATGTCTTCATCAATAGTCTCATACTCTCGCTGCTCTTTGTAGGAAAATTTTATTTTTGTAGGTTGGTTTTGTTTCCAGTTCTTTGTGTCTTTTCCTTCACTACTCACCTGGGCTTTTGCCGGTTGTTTTTCTTCCTTCACGGTTCGCGCTTTTAGATAATCGGTGTAGTCACCTTCGTACTGTTTTAATTTCCCGTCGCCTTCGAAGGCAAAGATGCGATCCACCAGACTATCTAAGAAGTAACGGTCATGGGATACGGTAATCACAATTCCCATAAAGGAATCCAAATAGTCTTCTAAGATGGTGAGGGTCGGAATATCTAAGTTATTCGTTGGCTCGTCCAATAAAAGTACGTTTGGAGACTCCATCAGAACTTTTAGAAGGTAGAGTCTTCTTTTTTCTCCACCGGAGAGTTTCCCAATCGGTGTGTACTGTAAGTTGCTGTCAAATAAAAAGCGCTCTAGCATCTGAGACGCAGTAATCTTTCCGTCTTTTGTAGGAACGTAGTCTGCCACGTCTTTGATGTAATCGATCACCCTTTGATTTTCATCCATATGGATTTCGTGCTGAGCGAAATATCCCATTTTTATGGTATCACCGATAATCACCTGACCACTGTCCGGCTTTAATTCCTGCGCTATAATTTTCATCAAGGTGGATTTTCCACAACCATTTGGCCCGATGATACCAAGGCGCTGATTTTTTAATACAATGTAAGAAAAATCGTCTATTAGTATCTTTTCGCCGTAGGCTTTTTTGATGTGCTCTAGTTCTATCGTTTTCTTGCCCATACGGGTGCCAATGGATTCTAGTTCTACGCTTGCATCCTGCACCGGTGCCTTGCCTGCTTTTAATGCTTCTAGGCGCTCTAGTCTTGCTTTTTGTTTGGTGGTTCTTGCCC
Organism: Faecalimonas sp.; assembly: GCA_045659705.1. Taxonomy (GTDB): domain Bacteria; phylum Bacillota; class Clostridia; order Lachnospirales; family Lachnospiraceae; genus Faecalimonas. Next base: position 1,645 of record JAZRCJ010000037.1, on the reverse strand, counting down.
TGCAGCCTCGTTTTGCCCATTCGATTTCCATACGTAGAATGCTTTGGCGTTTTCGCTCGCTGGCAAGTTCCATCTCTTCGCGCTGGGCTTTCATTTCCAAAAACTTGGAATAGTTTGCCTCGTAGGCGTAGAGTTTTCCATGACTGATTTCTAAGATTTTATTGGTCACTCTGTCTAGGAAATAACGGTCATGGGTTACCATCAAAATGGCGCCTTTAAACTGTCTTAAAAAATCTTCCAGCCAAAGTGCCATGTCGTTATCGATGTGATTAGTCGGCTCATCTAGGATGAGTAAATCCGATGGGTTCATGAGGGTCCTTGCAAGTGCCACTCTCTTTTGCTGCCCGCCGGAGAGGTGTTCTATCTTGGCATCGTTCTCGGTGATGTCTAGTTTGTTTAGAATGGCTTTAGCTTCGCTTTCCGTGCTCCAGTCGGACTGGATCTTTCCTGCTGCCACATAGGATAGAACCGTCGCTCCCTCCGGGAACTTTGGGTTCTGTGGAAGGTAGGTGATGCGAAGGTTGTTCTGGCAGATAATCTCGCCTTGGTCGGTCTCTTCTAACCCTGCTACCATCTTTAGGAGGGTGGTCTTTCCGGTACCGTTGATGCCGATAATACCTATCTTGTCTCCTGCGTGGATTCCAAAGGATACGTCGTCAAATATTTTCTTTTCTCCAAATATCTTGCTTACGTGCTCGATGTTTAATATGTTCATATAACTTCCTTTTCGTTACTGATGTTTCTGCTGTCTCATCCAAATGTTCATCACGACTTTGTGCGGAAGGAATTTTACCCCAAGCACCTGCAGACGGATGCGAAGTCCGTGGATGGAAACATCTTTCTTCGTATGATAGAGGTCGCGGATGGCCGTTCGAATCACATCCTTCGCCTCGTAAATCTTATTATAATAAGTCACCGCATCGTTACTGGTTACCGTAGCGTGGTCAAAAAACTCTGTACGCACCCAGCCCGGATTGACGGACATCACGCGGATCCCTTCTTTCTTCAATTCCCGATTCAAGGCACGGCTATAGCTTAGCACAAAGGCCTTGGTGGAGCCATATACATTGATGTACGGCACCGGTTGAAATGCAGACAGAGAATCTAACTGCAGAACCTTCGCCCCGCGCTTCATGTATGGTAAGGTAAGCTGGGTCATAGAAACGAGCGCCTTGCAGTTTAAATCAATCATATTCATGCAATCCTGCAATGGAATCTGATCGTAACGGCCAAACTTTCCAAAGCCTGCAATATTGGCAAGAAGTGCCACATCCGGCTGTTCGTTTCGAAGCAGTTCCTCGTATACTTTAAAACTTTCTGCTTTCGTCAAATCCAATGCGATTGGTCTTACTTTGGTTTTTATATTTTGTTGTAAATCTTTTAACGCTTCTTCTCTTCTGGCAATGACCCAAATCTCATCAAAAGTTTCCTTCTGCGAAATCTGGAGGGCAAATTCGCGTCCCATGCCAGAAGATGCTCCGGTAATAATCGCGATACGCATACTTACATTTCCTCCTTCAAATGTACAAGAAGGCCCTCACAGCCCTGCACTACATCATCATATGTGATATCAAAATTTCCCGTGTACCACGGGTCCGCAATGGACTGACCTTCTCGTCCCGCAAATTCCAGTAACATATGCACT
>JAZRCJ010000036.1:0-11130 GCA_045659705.1 Faecalimonas sp. | reverse complement strand
GCATTTTTCTAATTTCAGTATTGTTTTGAACGTGCTCCCCAGTAATGTCCGGCTCCCCATATAAGTCTTTGCTCTCAACGTTATAATTCGTCATTTCCGTTGCTAAGTTTTTTGCAGCTATAGTTAATGTTGGAAGAAAATCTGCTAACGGTCTATTATCTTTGACACCTAACTTTACTTTCATATCCTTTGTAGAATGCCCTCCAAACAAGGCTTGATCTCCTCGTGATCTTATTCTTGCAAAACCATCATCATCTACTCCTCGTTCATATATGTTCTGGGACAATCTTTTCTCAGATTCTTTTAATCTGTTTCTTGCTTGCGTTCTCTCTATGTATGCAATTCTCTCTTCTATCAGCTCTTGTTTTCGTGTCTGAACAGCAAAATAACTTTGTGCAAAAGCAATCTCTTCTTTGGTTGTATCTCCATTCATTGCAATGAGATAGCATGCATATCGGGTTAGCATATAATCATTGACAGGTCGTTTGCCACCTTTGCCTATTGATATCATTTTCGTGACCTCACGAAAATGATCCAACACCTCTATCCGCGTTGTCTCACATGATTCAACTGCACGTCCAATTGCTTTTTCAAAGTTTTCCCATCGACTATATCCCAATAACTTCATCAAATCTCTTGCGTACCAAAATTCAATTTTTTCTTCTTCTGTAACTTGAATTGCCTTATCAAATTGTTTCTTAATCTGTTCAATTCTTCTAGAATCCATATACACACACCCTTTCAAGATTATGTATATATTTTAACGCACGAACGTATGTTCGTCAACAAAATAATTGAAAAAGTGCCAGAACTTCACCTGTCCTGACACTCCTTCTTAAAACATCTTCGTTATCCAATATATCAACCCTAGCACCCAACTGGTAAATATACCATACAAAATCACAGGTCCCGCAATGGTAAATATCTTGCAACCAATTCCAAAGACCTGCCCTTCCTTTTTGTATTCGATAGCCGGCGCCGCCACAGAGTTTGCAAACCCGGTAATCGGAACAAGGGCCCCTGCTCCTCCCCATTTGGCAAATAGTGGATAAATGCCAAGTCCTGTTAAGATGACACTTAACAAAACTAATATTAAAGAAGTCCATGAGCCTGCCATTTCTTCGTTTACCCCTTGCCCTTTTGCAATATTAAAAATAATCTGTCCCACCGTACATATGATGCCTCCGGTCACAAATGCCTTTGCCATATTGATATACACGTTGTGAACCGGTGTCTTTTCTTTTACATATTTCTTATATATCTTCGGATTCATTCGTTTCATTCTCATTTACCATCCATTCAAAAAATATAGTAATGCGCCCGTGACTTTCCCCAGAGCCACGCCCACTAACAGGTAGGTGATGCTTCTCATAATCTTTGCTTTTCTCATGAAAATAGGGAAGACATTTCCTGTTTCAGCTAATGCCATAGACCAGCATCCCACAAAAATCCCGGCTCCAAGCCCAAAAATGCCAAGCAAAATGCCGCCCACGAAAAGTTTGGGCCTGTATAGAAATAGCAGATTTCCTACAATCCCACCTGCAATGAGGCAGGTTTCATAAAACAAAATGCTACTTCCTGTGTGCGTTCTATCTGCAAAGTTGGAAACAATCCCAAGTCCCGTAATAAACGCAAACAAACCTGATGCAATGATGGCACCGGCACTAAAGCCAACAAGTGCCAATATACATTCCCTAATCCACATCTACTTCCTGCCCCTTCCTCGAGTAGGATTGTATCAATGTGGTCTGAATGTCATTTTCATAAAGTCGCATTTCCACCTCCATAGGAGTAGGGTCAACCGACCATGTTTTTCTTCCAAAATGATGAAAAAACGTCAAAATTCCCACGCCCAAGCCGATACTGTATGATAGTTCCAAGATGGAAAACCCCTTCTTTTCCTGTCCCATAAACAGCTCGTATATCTGGGAAAATAACTTCGTCGTCCCCACATCATTATTAAAGGACATGATAGAATACGCAGCCCCGATAAAAACGAGTACACCGATAAGTCCCACTTTCACCAAATGCACCAATTTTCCAGGTGTTCTTTGGTCTTCGCAGGTCACAATAATATCAGGAGCTCCCAAGTTTTGTACTTCTAGATTTGGAAACTCCTGGTGGATAAGCTGAATAACTTCCAAAATAGAAACGACAAATCGGTGTTGCCCCTTTTCCGGTATCTTCAAAATTTTTGTGGTTTTTAATTTTGAAAGGACTTGCGTGTTTGCACACTCTATGGATAGTATCTCCCCCAGCATAACATTGTGGCTTTGCACCTCCACGTTCTGGTCCCCTTTGATATAAACAGTCTCCTTTATCGCGGCCATAATTGTTTCATTCCTGCCCCAATATTGGTAATCAATGTTCCCTGCATACCTTCCTGTTCACTTTTCACTTGATAATAGTAGTAGAATAATCCTACGATAACCGCAGTAAGAACTATGCAAAGCAAACAAATACGAATTCTTCTTTTCCCTTTTTCCACTTTTATGCACCACCCTTCTTCTAAGGGTAGTATGGCTATGTTTTCACAAAATATACCTACTATATCCGTTGTCTGAGTCGTGATAAAATTCGTTTTTCCATCCTCGACACTTGCACCTGCGATATTCCCAAGGCCTGTCCAACTTCCACTTGTGTTCGATTGGCAAAATAACGCAAATAAATAAGTTGTCGCTCTTCCTTTTCTAATTCTTCTAATAGTTGCCCGATGACCATGCGGTCTAGAACTTTATCTTCTTGCGATTCCGGTTGAGTCAGACGTTCCATTAGGGAAATCTCTTTTCCATCCTTTTGGTAAACGGATTTGTGAATGGACTCAATCTCGCAGGACGCTTCCATTGCCATAACTAGTTCTTCCTTGTCCACTTCCACTTCCTTTGCAAGTTCTTCTAAAGTAGGCTCTCGCCCCCACTCTTCCTGCAGTCTTTCTTTTGCCAAATGTGCCTTGTAGGCAAGTTCTTTCAAAGAACGACTGACCTTTATCATTCCATCGTCCCTGAGGAATCTTTTTATTTCTCCGGAAATCATGGGTACGGCATAGGTTGAAAATTTCACATCATATGCCATATCAAACTTGTCAATTGCTTTTAAAAGACCAATACTTCCTATTTGAAACAAATCTTCTGCATCTACTCCACGCCCATAAAAACGCTTCACTACGCACCAGATAAGTCCCATATTTTCCTCTACCAACTGTTCTCTCGCTCTCTCATCTCCCTCGTGCGATCTTCTAATTAGAGCGATTGTGTGGTCCATAACTTCCTTCCTTTTCCAATTGCTTTTTCCATACTGACCGTGGTGCCTTCGCCCTTCTTCGAAGTGACCTCTATGCGATCCATAAATGCCTCCATAAAAGAAAAGCCCATGCCGGAGCGTTCCAATTCCGGTTTCGATGTAAAAAGAGGCTCCATTGCTTTTTCTACATCCTCAATTCCTCGCCCGGTATCTTCCACTTCCACAAAAAATGTCCCATTTTCAATACGGCAACGCACAATCACTTTATGTACCTCATTTTCATAACCGTGAATAATGGCATTTGTCACAGCTTCTGACACTGCTGTTTTCACATCTGCAACCTCCTCCACGGTGGGATTTAATTGTGTTAAAAATGCAGCCACTGCCACACGTGCAAATCCCTCATTCACTGACACACTGTCAAAACAAAGTTCCATTTCATTTGTGTTTCTCATACCTCATCCTCCTCAACCACTTGCATTATTTTTGTTACACCAGACATGGATAATATCTTTTTCATTCTCTCATTTGCATGCACTCCATACACTTCTCCGCCAAGTAAATAAATCATCTTGTATCGTCCCATAATGACACCGATTCCAGAACTGTCCATAAAGTTTGTGTCTCGGAAATCGAAAACCACATATTTTATATGATGTTTCTCAATCACCTTGTCAGCCCCTTTTCGTATTTGCTCTGCGTTATGATGATCCAACTCTTTTGGCAAAAAAATGGTCAGGCAATTTTCTTGCACCTCATAATTCATCGTAAAACCTCCTATTAGTAAACTTTTTTATTTTCATAGCAATAAAATAGGATATGCAATCTAATTGCATATCCTTTATCTTATGGTAATACTTATTCTTCAGTTGTTGGTTCCTGCGTATCCTGTTCTTGCGTTTCCGGCTCTTCCGGCTTTGGATTCATAGCTTCTTCGGCTCGCTTGGCAATTGGCTTATCCTTAAACAATTTGATTACCCTTTGGTAACTTGCCTTCGCTTTCTCTTCATTTCCTCCGGCCTTATAGGCATCACCCAATAACAAAAGAGCTTCGCCATCTGCATATGTTTCCTGCATTGCAACCACACGCTCTAACTCCTCAGCTGCCCAGTTAAAGTTGGCAACTTCATATCTTTTTTGCGCGGAATGATATAACTTTTCACACTGCTTTGCAAACACGTCTGAAGAAATCTGTTCATATTGTTTCTTCCCTTTTGCTCCCAGTGCTGAAGCATCTACTTTTAACAACTCTTCTTCCAATAAATCTAAACTATAATCCGCATCATAATAATGCAAAATCGCCGTCACAAGATTTTCGTAATTCTTCTTTGTGTTTTTTGCTTTCTTTTTCTCTGCTGCAGTTTCTTCAGATTGTGTTGAATACTCTTCTACTTCTTTTTGTAAAATATCAATCTCATTCTGCTTCGCAGCTATCTGGTCGCTGTACTGAATAATCTGCTTATTCGTCTTTGCTGCTTGTTTATGCTTTATGGTCGGAACCACCAAAAACCACACCATGGCAGCACCCATCAAAATACCAAGCACAATATTTAAAATTGTAATCATAGACGCATTTTCTTTCAGCGTAGACGACATCGGTTGGATGATCGTCTCATTACCCAATTTATACGAAACTGACTGATCTTTTTCCGGTCTTCCCGGTATCTCGCCCTGTTTGCGAAGGTTGGTAAGTTCATGCATATACGTCAACGTAATGTCATTTGTCGTATCCAACTTATGGGCTTTTCTAAGCATTTGTCTGGCTTTTGCATATTGCTCCGTATAAAGATAAAGCAATGCCAAAAGCTGATATGCTTTTAAGAACGTAGGATGCGCTATAATCACCTTTTTCAGCTGAATAATAGCTAAATCTTCACCACCCTGTCTTGCGTACACAAGCGCCTGATTATATTTCTTAATCGTCTGGTTAATTGCTTCCAGCTCATCTTCATTTTCCTGTAATTTCTTGATATAGTACTTTGCAATGTTGCCACGGCTTTGCATATTATTGCTGATAATCCACTCTACCAGCGCTTCCGCCACTTCTCCTTTGCCATAGTATACCAATCCAAGCAGATTTCTTGCAGCAATGTTTGACTGATTATACTGCAAGCTCTTTCGAAGTGAGGCAGTTGCACCGGACAAATCACGTATCTTAGCCTTTTTCAATCCATCGTTGTACCACTGATTGGATTGATAAGAAAACTTATTCGTATATTCCACCTTTAACCACCATTATCTTTCTTCTATTTACTCTGAGAAACTGCCTCTCTCACGATATCTGCGATATCTGTCAAATCTTCATTGTACACAGCTTCTTCAATATCTTCTACTTCCAAACTTGGTTTGAATTTCTTTAATTCTTCTTCAAAATTAAGCATTCCATCCACCTCGCTTCACGCTAATTCCATCATACGCATTTGGGTCCGAAAAATCAATATGTTTCGTCCGCATTTTTCGCCTTTTCCTCGACAGGCTTTTCTATAAGTTTTCCGCTTTTATACACGTATTCCATTGAAGAACGGAAGATTCGGTTGCTAGAGTCTACTTGCGAAACAACGATTGCGTCTTCCTCGTCAAGCGTTTCCCCTAATACTTCCATTCTTGTATTGTTCACAAATACACTGTCTACTTTATGGCCATTGATATATACCTGACTACTTTGAGTGAAATTCTCACCATATAGCACATATCCATCATCTAACTGTCTCGTAAATCCTGTAAGTTTTACGTCCAAGATTCCCATTTGCATATGGCCTTCTTTAATCGGACTATTCTCCGGCCCTCCGTAAACATATTGCTTGCCATACAGAATATCATATTGCAACAATTCCAAATCAGCCAAATAATCCTTTGTCCGACGTCTGTTCTGATGATAATTAAATATCGTTCCTGTATGCATATCTATCCGTTCCAGCACATTTGCCATCAACTGATATGCTGCAACATTTTCATTTTTTTTCTTTAACCCTAAATTGTCCCAGATCACATAATTTGTGTTATATAAATAGCGGCTCTTAAGTTCAGACACTTCTAGCCCCATCGTCGGAAGATGATCTCCGTAGAACGCCACTACCGTCGGTTCCCCTCGCTCGTTAATCTTTTCCAATAAATCTGCGATAAATAAATCTGTTTCATACAATTGATTTACATAGTATTCCCAAGCGTTGTTTTCTCCTTCCGTTTTAGCACCTGACACCTTGATTTTCGGATTGTCTAAAATCGGTTTTTCTGGATATTCACCGTGACCTTGCACTGTAATACAGAACACAAAGTCTCTTCCTGGCTGATCGTCCATAGCATTCATAATATGCGGCACCAAAATATCATCCTTTGCCCATCCATTTTCGGTAAATTGCAACACATTCATGAATTCTTTACTGGTATAACTGTCAAACCCCATGTTGTTAAACACATCTGCACGACTGTAAAAACTTCCACTGTTATTATGCAGTGCATGGGTTTGATATCCGAACGTAGCAAGTGCAGTAGCTGCACTTTCCATCGGTTGCTCTTTTACAATGGTCTTGTACGGGTATTCGCCTGGTCCAAAATAACGCATATTCATACCGGTTAATACTTCAAATTCTGTATTCGCCGTTCCCGCACCCACAGACGGTGCTTTGAAATAACCACTGGAATATTTTTTCATCAATTTCCTAAAATTCGGGATTGGATCTCCCGACATACGAAGAAACTCCACTTCGTATGGGTCAAAAAAAGACTCCAACTGAACGACAATAATATTCGGCATCTTTTCATTGCCCGTTTTACTTTCTGTAATTGCGCCGCCTTTACTGATTTTCTTTATATTTTTTTCTGTATACTTTTCTGGCTGAGAAATGCCGGTATTAAAAAGACTCGTGCTAAAACAGTACGGCAAACCATAATCCTCATACGCAAAGGCAATGTTTCCAAAGTAATTGGAAACCAATCTCTTTTCCGTTGCAAAATTCGTAATTAGTCCAACGGTCAAAAAAGCGGCTACAACAACACCGAGGCTCGCCCATCTGTGCATGTTCCCCGTATATTGTCCTCCACGTCTCCACATAGAAATCAGCCAGACAATCACAGCCACAATTCCTAACACCAACGCAATGCCTTCCACGCCCGTAAAATACTTATCTATCAAAGTCAGCGCATCACCTAGCACTTTCAAATCCTGGGCATTGAAAGGTGTCACTCGAACAGACAACAGATATCCGTTTGTAATTCCGATCACCAACCATAGCACACTGATGATTATTCTGACAAACACTCGTCGTCTAACTAGATACACAATTAAAAATGTTATAAAGATCAAATATGTGTTATAAAGAAACGTCCACGGCGACCCAGTCAGATAGTTCCATGTTTCCACGAAAGAATGTCTGGAAATAGTTTCAACCACAAAATTTAACAGCACGGAAAGCAGAATGTGAAACAGCACGGAAAACCGATTCATCACCTGATAAATCGGTTCCATTTTTTTTGCAAATGCACTGTTTCGGCGCTTTTCCAAAATCTGCATTCGTCGTTCTTTTCGTTTTTGAAAATATGCTTTTATTTCCTGTTTGCTAATAGGAATCCTTTTCATACTCTACCTCAAACAATGTGCTTTGGGGCTTATTTTCTAAGGCCCGCAAGTCTTTCTTTTACCTGTGCCATCATCTGTGTATATTTTTCAAGTTTTGCTTTTTCTTCATTAATCTTTGCTTCTGGCGCCTTACTGATGAAGCGTTCATTGCTAAGCATTCCGTTTACACGGGCAAGTTCTTTTTCAAGCTTCGCTTCTTCTTTTTCCAAACGCTCGATTTCTGCTTCGAAATCCACTAATTCTGCAAGTGGCAAATAGATTGTTGCATCTGTTACCACAACAGACACTGCATCTTCTGCAATTCCTGCTTTATCTTTTTGGATTACGATTTCACTCGCACTCATAAGAGGCGCTGCTGAAACTTTAATTGCATCAAAACCATCACAAAGCTCTGCATTTTCGCAAACAACAACGGTCTGTGCCTTGCGGCTTGGAGCAACATTCATCTCTGCGCGGATATTACGCACACCACGAATAATTTCTTTCATGTGCTCTACCACATTTTCGTCTTTTGCGAAGTTCCACTCTTCTTTGTATTCCGGCCATTTTGACATCATAAGTGATTCTTCTTCCGGAACCAAAGCTCCATAGATTTCTTCCGATACAAATGGCATAAATGGATGTAACATCTTAAGTCCGTTTGCAAGAACAGTCTTCAATGTCCAAAGTGTTGCATTTGCTGCCTTTGGATTTTCATCTGCATGCCAAATATCATATTTTGCAAGTTCGATATACCAGTCACAGAACTCATCCCAGATAAAGTCGTATACTTTTTGAAGTGCAATACCAAGTTCGAATTTATCCATGTTTTCTGTCACGTCTTTTGCCAATGTATTTACCTTAGATAAAATCCATTTGTCTGTTGCTGAAAGGTCTGCCATATCTGGTGTCTCGATTGTCTTATCTTCCATGTTCATTAAGATAAATCTAGAAGCGTTCCATACCTTATTGGCAAAGTTTCTATTTGCTTCTACTCTCTCATCATAGAAACGCATATCATTACCAGGTGCATTACCTGTCACAAGTGTCATACGAAGTGCATCTGCACCGTACTGCTCGATTACTTCTAATGGGTCAATACCGTTTCCAAGGGATTTACTCATCTTGCGTCCCAAAGAATCGCGTACCAAACCGTGGATAAATACGGTGTGGAATGGTGATTTTCCTGTGTGTGCATATGCAGAAAATACCATACGGATTACCCAGAAGAAGATAATGTCGTATCCTGTTACTAACACATCTGTCGGATAGAAGTAGTCAAGTTCTTCTGTCTTTTCTGGCCAGCCAAGTGTTGAGAATGGCCAAAGCGCAGAACTAAACCATGTATCCAATGTATCTTCATCTTGTGTAAAGTGATCATGACCACAGTGTGGACAAGTTTCCGGCATCTGTCTTGCCACTACAAACTCGCCACATTTATCACAGTAATATGCTGGGATTCTGTGTCCCCACCAAATCTGTCTGGAAATACACCAGTCACGAATATTTTCCAACCAGTGTAAATAAATCTTATCAAAACGTTCTGGCACGAATTTAAGTTCGCCTGTCTTTAATGCGTTGATCGCTGGTTTTGCAAGTTCTTCCATCTTTACAAACCACTGCTGTTTGATAAGTGGTTCAACAGTAGTATGACATCTGTCATGTGTACCTACATTATGAGAATGGTCTTCTACTTTTACAAGAAGTCCTTCTGCTTCCAAGTCAGCAACGATGGCTTTTCTTGCTTCATAGCGGTCCATACCTGCATATTTTCCACCAAGTTCATTAATGGTAGCATCATCATTCATAACATTGATTTCCGGCAAGTTATGACGTTTTCCAACTTCAAAGTCGTTAGGGTCGTGAGCCGGTGTAATCTTAACCGCACCTGTTCCAAACTCTTTGTCAACATAGTAGTCTGCAACAATCGGAATTTCTTTATTAAGAAGTGGTAACATAACCGTCTTCCCAACAATATCCTTATATCTGTCATCATCAGGATGAACTGCAATAGCAGTATCACCAAGCATAGTTTCTGGACGTGTCGTTGCAATCTCAAGGAATCTGTCTGTTCCTACGATTGGATATTTGATATGCCAGAAATGACCTGCCTGTTCTTCATGCTCTACTTCTGCATCAGAAAGAGAAGTCTTACAAACTGGACACCAGTTGATGATTCTAGATCCTTTGTAAATATATCCGTCTTCATATAATTTGATAAATACTTCTTCTACTGCTTTGGAACATCCTTCGTCCATGGTAAAACGTTCTCTGTCCCAGTCACAAGACGTTCCTAACTTCTTAAGCTGTGAGGTAATTGTTCCGCCATACTCTTCTTTCCACTCCCAAGTACGTGCAAGGAAACCTTCACGTCCCAATTCTTTTTTATCAATGCCTTCTGCCTTTAACTGCTCTGTAACCTTTACTTCTGTTGAAATCGCAGCATGGTCTGTTCCAGGAACCCAAAGAGCATTGTATCCCTGCATTCTTTTATATCTGATTAAAATATCTTGAAGTGTATTATCCAAAGCATGTCCCATGTGTAATTTACCTGTAATATTCGGTGGTGGCATTACAATGGTAAATGGCTTCTTACTTCTATCTACCTCTGCATGGAAGTATTTCTTTTCCATCCATCTTTCATAAAGTTTTGTCTCAATCTCTTTTGGATTGTACGTTTTTTCAAGTTGTTTGCTCATAACTTCCTCCTTGTTCGCATTCGCACTCTTCATTATACTATATCTTTTACTTCTTGTGGTGATTTTCAGCAAAAATTAAGAAAGCCCCTTACGTCATACGACGTAAAGGGCGAATTATCGCGGTACCACCTTCATTTTTACCTCTTCAGTTCGATAACGGGAACCACTCCGGGAAATCCTACTTATTTTTCAGACATCCGGTTCAAAAGCTACCTTCCACATTTCTATCTTTAAATCGTCTCTCAGCCTATGGACAATTTTCTCTGGTAAGCGACTAATGTGTACTCCTCTTTTTCACTACCTTTTTCTTATTCTAAACTAATGATATATTAGACCTGAAAGGCCATTTTGTCAAGAATTTTCGCTTTTCAACACTGTATTTCCATAGTATAATGATTCTAATAAGTAAGAATGAACGGAGGAACAATATGGATAAGAAAACAGTACTTGTAACAGGTGCATCCAGAGGAATCGGGCGTGCCATCGCTTTAGCATTTGCAAAAGAAGGATATCACGTATTTATAAACTGCAATCACTCAGTCGTTCAGTTGCAAGAAGTAAGTGATGAAATTATGCAAATGAAAAATGGTTCTTGCGATATGATTATCGGAGATGTAGGAAATCCGGAACATGTGG
>JAZRCJ010000035.1:0-14617 GCA_045659705.1 Faecalimonas sp. | reverse complement strand
ATTTTTCTCTTAGAAATTTTCAGGAATTCGTTTTTTGTCATCTGTTGTTCAATTATCAATGTTCTAAAGCTGTTTTCTTGCGACAGCTATATTAGATTACCACAGCACTTTCGCATTGTCAACAATTTTTTTAAACTTTTTTTGTGAATTTTTACAAAAAATTTTCGCATACTATATATAGTATGCGAAGAGATTTTTTGCACTATTTTACAGGCCTCCAATATACTTCATCAGCACATTGTTATCATATAAAAATGTGAGGAATTCGCTTTTGGCAATGTTATCAAAACAAGTCACCCCAAACTCCGTCTGATAAATCAGTGTAATGACTACGAATAGTATCCACACAATTATCAAACTGCTAGCAAGCCCCAATGCACCACCTGCAATTCTATTTAAGCCTCCCACAATCGGCAACTTTCCGATAATTCCTAACAACCCTAATACAATTCGCGCAACAATTGTTACCACTATAAATGTAACCAAAAACGCCAATATGTCTGCAATCAATTTTGCCAGATACTTGGATAGATATTCTCCGAAGGTTTTCACTCCAAGAGTTTCATACATCTCACTGTTATTATTATCCAACAATAATTTTTCAATCATGGAAGGTACTTTAGCATTTTCTATAAGTGAAATTTGTTCTTCTCGGGTATATTCTCCCTTTAATGCATCTTTCAACTCTTCTCCGTCTGGCGCAAGCATTTCTATGCATTTTTCTTGTACCATTTTTTCTATTGGCGTATTTTTCAATATAAAATCACTCACATAAGGACTCAAAAACATTACCAACACAATGGATGCAATTGTGATTGCAAAAGATGCTACGATTTTAATAAATCCCCTTGCATAGCCAATAATCAACCCTGCTAAAAATATAATTGCTACAGCTATTAACATTCCATTCATATTGTTATCTCCCCTACTTTGTCAGTTGTATTTTTTGCATCCCCTGCGCACTTACTACCATATATTTATCAATGCCCCACAACGGATAAATCTCTTGTATTTCAACATCCAATGTTCCCATATAGCGAGTGGTTCCCGACATATGTATAATAAGACACTGACTTCCTTGATATAAAAACACCTGTTGACCTGATATCTTTATATTGTCATACTCGTTCTCAAAAGTTTTAGATAAAAGTTGCTTTCCTTTTGTATTATAAACTCGAAGCTCATATCCTTCTGCCTTTTTATTTTTTAATACAAGTGCCACTTTTTCTTCATCATATGCCACACTTTTAATTTCTTTATCTATAGCAATCTGCAACTGCTCTTTTGGTTGCTTTGTTCCTTCCCAAATGGCAAGCATACTGTCTCCCACAAGTAGTGCTTCTGATTGATTCAAAAATCCAGCTACCGGAATCATCTCGCCCTCATAGCTTTTTGCAGCCACCTCATGCTCTTGTTCTTCTTTCTCAAAATTGTAATAACATACTTTTGTAGAAACAGAAGTTTGATTTGCATATAGGTATGATACCAACAATGTCTTCCCATCCCTCGATATCGATATATCCAAAGGATATCCGGTATTTACCAATGATGCCTTCTGCTCTACCAGAACCTCACCTTTTGCATCATAACAAACAATCCACGGTGTCATCTCATCTTTTAATACTGCACCAACGATTCCTTGGGAGGAAACAGTTAAACGCTCAATTGGTCTGGATGTTTGGAATTCTCCTTTCATTCCTTCTTTTGTTATTACCATCATCGAAGTGCCGCCTTTGTCGCCAATCACCGCCGTACTTCCGTTTATCTCCACCAACGGTGACTGAATCTGACACGGCTGATTCCATAATTCTTCACCTTTTTTGTTAAAGAATGCGATGCCATCTCTACTATATTTTAAAATGCCTTTTGCATAATATGTATAATTACTGTCATCAGATGCACTTTCTGTATAAGTGTCTAATACATCCACCTTGCTATAGCTGCGCTTGCTAAACATATAGCCGCCTAGAATCAAGGCCGCCGCCAAAACAACGGATACAATTATGATAATAATCTTTGTTTTCTTCTTCATTATGTAAATTCCTTTTTTCTTCCCTCGTACATGATAAATAGAATACTTCTTCATTATATCATAAGTTCCCCTACGGCAACAGTAATTTTTGTCCAATAAAAATAAGATTTCCGTCTTCCAATCCATTCATCTTACAGATTTCTTCCACTCGGGATGTATCACCGTACGTTTCTCTGCTGATTGTATCTAGTGTATCGCCTTTTTGTACAATGTATATGTTCTCTGTTGTCGGTATGTCATTGACCTCTTCCTCCGATTGCTCCAGATCCTGCATATCCTCTTCTGGTATATCTTCTTCCTCTAGAACACTCTGTGATGTATCCTCCTCTGACTCATCCGTTTCTAACTCCTCTTCTTCGTCAAGAATTCCTGGCTCTTCTTCCTCCAAATCAAGTAAATTTTCCTCTGGCTTCTTTTCTTCTTCCTTATTATTAAGTACTGTATTTGAAATGACATTCAACGTTTCTTGCACGCCTGCCATCTTATCATAATTATTCATCATAGTAATTCCTATGGCAAATACAACTAGGACCAAAAATGTGCTTGCAACATACAAAAATTTAGAATGCTGCTTCTTATCATTTTGTTCCATGCGTTCCCTTATGACAGTTCGAAAATTCGCTGCAGCTCGATCTTCAACAGTTTCACTGGGTGTCACGCCATTTCGTTTCCGTGTATCAATCATATAATTTTGCATTTCTGCATTTTTCTCGTAATAAATATAATAACCGCCCCACTCCAACAGTTCACGGAATTTATGAAGAAAATACTTTTCTTCTCTTGTTTCGGAATCCCTTAAGATAAACAACGTCTTTTCTTTTGGAAAATACTTCTGATGAACCTTAGTCATATTTGGGGTGACCTCTAAACCTTGTCCAGGTATTACCAAAAACCAACCAAGGATTGCGGCATCCCCAAAATACTCCTTGCACTGCTCACAAGCCCGCTTCCAAGTATGGTCATCAATCTGAATCTCTTTCCCTTTTATCTCAATGCGTTTCATCCGAAGTGCACCATATACATATATGTAATCTTCATCCTTATCCTTCACAGTCTCTCCCACCAAAAATGCACCCACCGGTGTTTGCCCTGCTTTGTCACATAGTTGATTGAAAAATGTATCTACGTAGTCTTCTACATATATCTTGGAACTGTCGCTGACATTTCCTATTTGTCGAACATTTTTCGGAAGTTGTCTTCTCATATTTTTCACCTCATCTGCATATTTTTTCCAAGCATAGCACACCATTTTTGCAGAATTTATCATTTGGTGGTGCTTGTCCAAAAAAGACTTCGACACAAAAAAAGCAGAGGAAACATTTTTCCTCTGCTTTCTTCATCATTTTGCACATTTTAGATAAAAGCTTTTACTTTTTTGTAGATGCTTTCCGCATCAAGACCATATTTTTTAATCAATTCTACTGCTGGTCCCGATTCTCCGTATACATCATTCACACCAATCTTTAATACTTTTGTCGGTGCTTTTTCTGATAACACATCACAGATAGCACTTCCAAGACCTCCGATAATAGAGTGTTCTTCGACAGTAACAACCTTTCCAGTCTCTTTCGCCGCTGAAACTACTAATTCTTCATCGATTGGTTTAATCGTATGGATATTAACAACCTTAGCTTCAATGCCATCAGCAGCCAACATCTTTGCTGCCTCATTTACCTCTGCCACCTCTAACCCAGTAGCAAAGATTGTGACATCTTTTCCTTCGCGAAGAACCACACCTTTTCCAATTTCAAACTTGTAGTCTTCATGGTCGTTAATAACAGGAACTGCCAATCTTCCAAAACGAAGATATACTGGTCCCTCATATTCATATGCTGCCTTTACAGCCGCTCTTGCTTCTACATCATCCGAAGGATTGATAACTACCATCCCCGGAATTGCTCTCATTAATGCGATATCTTCATTACACTGATGTGTTGCACCGTCTTCTCCAACAGAGATGCCTGCATGTGTTGCACCAATCTTTACGTTGAGTTTCGGATATCCAATAGAGTTACGAATCTGTTCAAACGCACGTCCTGCTGCAAACATCGCAAATGAACTTGCAAATACTACTTTCCCTGTCGCGGCAAGACCTGCTGCCACTGACATCATATTTCCTTCTGCGATACCACAGTTAATATGGCGTTCTGGATATGCTTTTGCAAACATTCCTGTCTTTGTAGAACCTGCAAGGTCTGCATCCAATACGACTACATTGTCATGCTCTGCTCCAAGCTCTACTAACGCGTTACCATAACCTTCTCTTGTTGCAATTTTCTTTACATCTGACATAACGCTTCACCTACTTCCTCTAATTCTTGTAATGCCTGTGCGTATTGCTCCGCATTCGGTGCTACGCCATGCCATGAAGCTTTGTTTTCCATAAAGGAAACATTCTTTCCTTTTACAGTCTTTGCAATGATGGCTGTCGGTTGTCCCTTCGTTTCTTTTGCCTCTTTTAATGCTGCTTCGATTTGGTCAAAGTCATGTCCATCAATGTTAATTACATGGAAATTAAATGCTTCGAACTTTTTATCAATCGGATACGGTGAACATACTTTGTCAATCTCACCATCAATCTGTAATCCGTTGTTGTCCACAATCACTACCAGGTTATCCAAGTTTCTGTGACCCGCGAGCATAGCTGCTTCCCAAACTTGTCCTTCCTGAATCTCACCATCGCCAAGCAATGTATATACGCGATAATCTTCGTTTGAAATCTTTGCAGAAATAGCCATTCCTACTGCTGCAGAGATACCTTGTCCCAAAGAACCACTAGACATATCCACTCCAGGCACTCCCTTCATATCCGGATGTCCCTGTAAGTATGATCCCACTTTACGAAGTGTTGCTAGATCTTCAACAGGGAAAAATCCTCTGTGTGCCAACGCTGAATAGTATCCCGGTGCCGTATGTCCTTTGGAAAGTACAAAACGGTCTCTGTCTGCTTTTTTCGGATCCTTTGGATCAATATTTAATTCTTCAAATATCAAATATGTGAAAAGATCTGCTGCTGATAACGAACCACCCGGATGACCCGATTTTGCATGGTAAGTACCAACAATAATACCCTTGCGAACTTCATTCGCAATCTTCATCAATTCTAACTTATTCATAGATGCCTCCTATTTGTATATTGATTGCACTTTCATTATATTGGTGCTGGAAAATTTATGCAAGTATGTAATCGCAATTTCTATATAATTGTTCGCCCTTCTAGGGCACGAAGAAGTGTCACTTCGTCAATACACTCCAAATCTCCGCCTACCGGAACTCCACTGGCGATTCTGCTCACCTTAATTCCCGTTGGCTTAATCAGTTTGCTGATGTACATTGCTGTTGTCTCGCCTTCTAAGCTGGAATTAGTAGCAACGATTACTTCGTCCACATCGCCCTGCAAGCGCTCCATCAATTCTTTTAGTTTGATGTCGCCCGGTCCGATGCCAAGCATCGGTGAAATAGCTCCGTGAAGCACATGATATACTCCATTATATTTTCCTGTTTTCTCATAAGCCGCCAAATCTCTTGTGTTTTCCACCACCATAATCGTCTTTTGGTCCCGCTTGCCATTTTCGCAAATCGGGCAAAGTTCTCTGTCAGTAAGTGTAAAACATTGTTTGCAATAACGTACATTATTGCGCGCTTCTGTCATAGTATTTGCCAACTGCGCAACCTGCTGCTCCGGCATATTTATAATATGAAAGGCAAGTCTTTGTGCAGACTTTGCACCTATCCCCGGAAGTCTTGACAATTCTTCAATCAGCCTGCTTATCTGGCTGCTATAGTAATCCATCGTATATTCCGTCCCTTCAATTAAAATGGCAATCCCGGCATTCCCCCGCCAAGTCCGCCTGTAAGTTTTGACATGGCAGAAGCAGAAGCTTCTTCCACCTTGCGAAGTGCTTCATTCGTCGCAGCCACAATCAAATCCTCTAACATCTCGATATCATCCGGATCCACTACTTCTTCAGCCAATTTTACTTTTACTACTTCTCTTGTTCCGGATACAGTCACTTCAACTGCTCCGCCGCCGGCTGTTGCAGTAAATTCCTTTGTTTCCATCTCTTTTGCCTGTTCTTCCATCTGGCGCTGCATCTTCTGTGCCTGTTTCATTAAATTCGCCATGTTTCCCGGCATTCCCCCACCTGGGAATCCTCCTCTTTTTGCCATAACTTTGTCCTCCTAATCTTCTACTGTGATGTCCATATTGATTACTTTTTCTATGTCTACAAAACTATCTTCAAAACGTCTTCCCACTTCCATATGTTTGGTTTCTATCTCTACCGTTTTTCCGATTTTTTCTTCGATGATATTGCGAAGCTCTTCCATATGCTCCGGCGTATTCACAAATTTTTCCTGCATCTCATCTTCGAATACAAGAAGCAATTGATCTTGATTCCCCACACTAAGGCGTGCCTTCTTCAAAGAAACTTTCAAAAACCCGGAAGCCTCATTGCGAATACTGTTAAAATTCTTCACAACGGCCTGCACGTCTGCCGTCAAGGCTTTTGTAAGCTCTATCTTCTTCGGTGCTTCTTCCACCTGTCCTTGTCTGACCGGCGCAGCCTGTACCTGCACGGAAATGCCTTTTTCCAATTGCTGCTCCACTGCTCGAATACGGTCTAACAGGCTGTCTTCTTTGATCTCCATCTCCGGCTTGCAAAGCTTAATCAAAGTCACTTCCAAAAGAACTCTCTTTTGTGTCGCATACTTTAATTGGTTGCTCAGCTCAGAAAAAATGCGAATGTATCGAAGAAGCATATCATTTTCAATCATCTGTGCTTCTTCTTTTAACTGCATCAAATTCTCGGTGGACACATCGAGTACATCTTCCATGTCATCGGAACTCTTTGCAAGAAGCAGATTTCTTAAATACCAAGTAAAATCTGTTGTAAGCTGAGTGAGTTCTCTTCCTTGCATCACCAATTCATCCAACGTCTTAAGCAGTGCAGAAATATCACGGCTGATGACCTGGCGAAGCATGCGACTAAATACCGATGTATCCACAGCGCCAAGCACTTCTAATACGTGGTCGTAGGTGAGCGCCTCTCCCAGATAAAATGCGATACATTGGTCAAGAAGACTCAAAGCATCTCGCATAGAACCATCTGCCACTTTTGCGATATATCGAATGGCTCTCTCCTCTACTTCTATCTGTTCCTTTTCCATCAGATTCGTCAATCGATCTGCTATGGTGTCAATGCTAATACGTTTGAAATCATATCTCTGACAACGGGAAAGAATCGTAATCGGTATCTTGTGAACCTCGGTGGTTGCCAATATGAAAATGACATACTCCGGCGGTTCTTCCAGTGTCTTAAGAAGTGCATTAAAGGCTCCTATGGAAAGCATATGAACCTCGTCAATGATATAGACTTTGTACTTTCCTTCGGTTGGTCTGTATGCTACCTCTTCACGAATCTCTCGAATGTTGTCAACACCATTATTGGAAGCCGCATCAATCTCTATCACGTTCATGGATGTGCCAGCCTGAATAGCCTTACACATCTCGCACTCTCCGCAAGGGCTTCCCTCTATTGGATTCTGACAATTGACCGCCTTGGCAAATATTTTCGCCACAGAAGTTTTGCCAGTTCCTCTTGTGCCACAAAACAAATATGCGTGTCCGATGCGCCCCGCACGAATCTGATTCTGCAGGGTGGTACTGATATGATCTTGTCCTTTTACGTCCCCAAATTCTCCTGGACGAAATTTCCTATATAAGGCTGTATATGACATACCTTTTATCCTCTCTACTTGTAATTACACATATATACATCATTATATCCTATTTTTTAGGTGCTAACAACACAAATTTGAGTTATACTATAGAAGAAATGAAAAAAATGGGAAGGATTTTTATATATGAGAGATTTCACTGATCGATTAATATCCCTTGCTGAAAAGGGAGAAATTGTCCCTACGCCGGATTTGTTAAAAACCCCGGAACAGATTGAAAAAATCAAGGAATGTGCCGCCCTTAACACCGCAGTTTTAGACCATGTAGAAAAGCACATCAAAGCAGGTATGAGCACTGCAGAAATTGACAAACTGGTTTACGACTATACGATTTCTCACGGTGGTACCCCTGCACCTCTTGGTTACGAGGGATTCCCAAAGAGCGTCTGTACTTCTATTAATAACGAAGTGTGCCACGGCATCCCGGATGAAAACATTATTTTGGAAGAAGGGGATATCGTAAACGTAGATGTGTCTACTATTTTAGACGGTTACTATTCCGATGCTTCTAGAATGTTTGCCATCGGGAAACTCTCACGACGAGCAAAACGACTCCTCAAAGTCACAGAGGAATGTGTAAAATTGGGACTTGCTGCCGCAAAACCTTGGGGACATCTGGGCGATATTGCAAATGCCATTAACAGTCACGCACAAAAACATGGCTACTCTGTCGTGGAAGATATCGGTGGACATGGCATTGGATTGGAATTTCACGAGGAACCGTTTGTATCCTATGTAGCTCCAAAGGGAACTGAGATGGTTCTGGTCCCAGGCATGATGTTCACCATAGAACCTATGATTAATGAGGGAAGTCCGGACTTTTTTATAGACGAAGACAACGGTTGGACCGTTTATACAGAAGACGATGGATTGTCTGCTCAGATTGAATATATGGTGCTTGTAACGGAAGATGATGTGGAGGTATTGACTAAATAATTCCCCCAAAAGTAAGGTGCTGCGTGTCTGCAGCACCTTTTTTAAAAGTAACTTACTTTGATTCGTTTTCCCATTTTTCTAAGACATGCCGAAAGTTCCTCCACCAAGTTCATCTTAATATGAAAATTAATCGGCAAATCCGGATTTTGATGAGCCGGATTAATTGCTCTGCCCACAAAAAAATTAATATCGGTAGCTTCTTCAAATAACAGACAACTGATAAGAGAGGCGCCGTCCCTTTCAAAACTCCACTCTTTATAGTACTTGTTTTCCTCCAAATAATCCTTGGCATATTCGACTACCTTGTTAATCGTGATCACCCCTTCTGTGACCAAATCCACCCCTTCTATTTCCGCAATCGGTGGAATATCACCCCTCGGTGAATCAAGCTTTGGCTTTAACGGTTTCCCCAAAAAGTTTGCCGCAATGCTTGACGTCGTTCCGCCGCACACAATATGTTTTCCTTCTTTCGAGAAAAACAAAGACATCATGCGGTCTGCATCATCACGATTAGAAGGTGGCCCAAAGAGAAGATTCATTGGCTCTCTCCTTCGAACACGAACCACGCAGGCCGTTGCATCGTCGCCCGGCCTTTCTCCATATAATTTATTGCATTCATCAACCAACATTGTGGATAATGTCTTTGCCGTGTAACCCACCGGAGCTAGACACTCCATAAACCCTATAATTTCTTCTCTTTTCCACCCAAAATTATAGGCTCTTCCAATACCGGCATGTGGACATCCATCACTCATGGCAATGAAGATATCATTTTCTTGAAGATGAATGACAGAACGAAAGATTTTTTTGCCATCGATATTCATCTCTGTCTTTGGATAATCATAATTCTCATCATTGCGAATCAAAATAATATGCGGATTGTCATACTGTATCAATTCTGCCGTCTCGTTATTCAGCAAATGAATGATGGTAAATGTAGAATACGCAACTCCTCTTACCGAGCATACCGGCAACGTCGCCGCAATGGTTTCTACACATTCTTCCAACGACATCCCTTCCGCCATCATTGTGGAAATAATCTTGGAAGTAAGGGTAGACAAAATACTTGCCTTCACTCCACTACCCAATCCATCTGACAACACAATCACCGTGGAATCCTCGTTCGGCTCCACAATATCCACATGATCTCCACACAGTTCTTCGCCATAGTGATTAATACTTTTATATCCTATATCTGCACATAAATCATTCATCAGAAATCGACTCCTTTAATTTTGTAAGCGCAATCTTTGTCTCTGCGGCCGTTTCTCCTAAAAGCGATGCAATCTCTTGCACAATTCGCATCTGCTTATCTACCACTCTATCTGCGACCTCCACTGTCTGACGACTGATGTTTTCTTTCTTTTCCCGCTCAGCTTCTTCTGTAGTGATATCACGCATAATACCGATTAGTAATTTTGAATCCCTATCATAAACAACATTTTGTTCTACATATCGCTTATAGTCTGCCAAATATACTTTTTCTCCTTGTACGCTTCTTCCACTTTCGAGAACCTCCAAAAATACAGTTGGGTCAAGAATACGAACAACTTGTTCCCCCAGTACATCGCTTGCTTTGCGAATATTCATAATCTTTCTTGCAGCTGCATTTATCTGTTGAACCTCTAGCTTTTCATTTAAAACAATCAAACCATTTGGCGTATTCTTTACAATCGTATCAGAAAAACTCTCTGCTTTTTCCTTCAAGAACGGTAAGCACATAGAAATCTCTGCTTTTCCCTGGCAAACAGCAATGGCTTTTTCACGACAGGTATTGTATCCGCAAGAACCACAATTCAATTCTTGTTCTACAGTCTTTTTACCCATTTGCCGAAGCACATTTGTAATTTCTTCTTGAGAAGGCCTTTCCAACATCGGAATCATATATTCAAAACTCTTCTTTAAATCCCTCTTTTCCGGCTGAGAAACCAAAAAGTCCTTTTCCCCTGCATATTTTGCAATCGCCATATAATCTCTTATCGGCGCTGCAGCATGGTACTTTTCCATAACCGGTCCGCCGATGCAGCTACCCACACAGGAAGACATCTCCACAAAACATTTGTGAATCTTTCCCGCCTCCATATCCTTCAAAGCATTGATACAATTTTCCACGCCATCCAATGCCATATATGTATATCCATTGATATTTGGCTCCATCGTCTTTAGGACTCCTCCGGTGGTTGGGAAAAAGCGTGCACGACTGCATTCATCATTATCCAATTCCTGCTCTAACACAATCTCCTCTGCCTTTAGCCAGTTGGTTAATTCTTCAAACGTAAGAACTGCATCGACAACACCTTCCGCTCTTTGTGCTTCGTCTTTTTTCGCAACACATGGACCTACAAAAACGGTTTTCGCTTCTGGATAACGGTTTTTAATATCCTGACAATGTGCTTGCATTGGAGAAATTACATCCGCAAGGTATTCTAGCAATGATGGGAAATACTTCTGTATAAGCAAGTTAATCGAATGACAACAAGACGTAATCACCACATCTCTATCCTCTTCCCGCAACATCCTCTCGTACTCTTTTTTAACAATGGTCGCACCAATAGCCGTTTCTTCCACATCATAAAAGCCTAATTGTTTCAATGCCTTTCTCATAGACTGAATGCCCACACCTTCATAGTTTGCAACAAATGACGGTGCCAAGCTAACAAAAACCGGCGCCCCACTCTGCAATAACACTTTTGCTTTTTCCGTCTCATCCACAATCTCTTTTGCATTTTGCGGACATACGACAAAGCACTGTCCACACAAAATACATTCATCTGCTATAATATGAGCCTGATTTGCCGAAAATCGAATTGCCTTTACAGGACAATTGCGAATGCATTTATAACAATTTTTGCAATTTGATTTTTTTAAGGTCAAACAGTTTGCCATACCCTTTACGCCCTTTCTATCCTGCTTAGTATCTTTTCAACGAAAAATTCATTGAAATTTTCTGGTGTCACCCCAGTATAAATATCGTCATCCACTTGGATCGTCACTCCGTCGCGATTACATTTTCCGATACAAAAACTGCCGGCCAGAGTAACATCATCTTCCAAACGATATTTCTCAATTGCTTTTTGAAGTAATTCTACTATTTTAGAAGAACCTTTTAAATGACAAGAGCTTCCTACACATATTTGAATAATCATCATTGTTCTATACCTCTTTTTTATTACAATGCACGAATAGATTCCACTGGTTTCTTTTTTGCAGCATTATATACCGGCAAGAACGTTGCCACAACCACCGTTACCAGCGCTATAAGTAGCATTGTTGCAAACGAAATCGGTCCAAACACCAATAGTGATGCCCCTATTCCCGTTGACAATTCCGCATTAATAACACCACATACCAATGTCGTTCCTACGGCAGAAAATATCATACATATTGCAGCAATAAAAAATGATTCTGAAAAGAAAATTTTAAATACATCTATACTCCTTGCTCCAACCGCTCGCAAAATACCGATTTCCTTCTTCTTCTGCGAAATGGAAACGCTCACAAAGTTTGAGAGCAACAATGCAGCAAATATAGCCAATATTAAACCAACATACAGAAATACTTGCGAGAGACTTTTTACCGTAGAATCTACTATTTTTAATTGCTCTACCAAAAGTCCGGTCAATTCCACTCGGCTATGATCTTTTTCATAGTCTTCATTCTGGTACAATTTCAAATAATATGTAATCTGTTCGTCCGAACCATCATAAGGTACAAACACCGTGCTATAAATAGCATTTGGATCCGCCTTGTATTCCGTTGTCGATTGCGAATAAAATTCAAGCAGTCCTTTTTGCTCATTCCATATAGCTTCTTCTAGTGAATCATGCAAATATATGGTCTCCATTTCCCCTTGACTGGCCGCTTTGTTCATGACACCCACAATCTGAAGTTCATGCAAGTCTCCCATTGCCATTGCATCTTCCGAATCAAAAAATTTCATTCCTACACGCAAAGATAATTTTGCCTGTTTAAGCAGGGAAAACAATTCTTCTAATTTTATTTTTTCTTCCTTTTTTGTAAACTTCTTTAATTTGCCGTCTTTATGCCACGTTCCTCCCGACATAAGGTCATTCGTCACCGCAGAAGTCTCATGCCATACACTCGGGACTTCCTGCCCCTTTTCTGTGTAAGTATTGATTTGCTGTGACACGCGCTCTGAAACCAAGGAATAGAACAAACCTTTTGTCACTATTACTTCCTTTTCTTTCAATTCTTTTCCTTTTGAATCAAGGGAGAAATAGCTCTCTCCTTCCGGCATAGAAGAATATGCTTTATGTGTCGCGTTTGCCCATTCCGAGAACACATAGTCACCATCTTTCTCTGAGACTGAAACAACGGCACCTTTGTAATATGAACCATCATCCATATAAATCGGATTCTCTTCTGCTGCAATTTTTAAGCGTTCCTCTGTAACAAACGCGGTCAAATATAATCCTTCTTCCATATATATAGAAAATTCATATAGCAATGTTCTTGTCTCATTTGACGGTTCTTTTAGTGCATCGTACTTCAGATCAATCTCTCCCGCATCAAAAAGACCTGTTACCTTGTACTGTGTCCCGCCAATGTTAATTTTTTTGCCAATCAAATCTGTCGGGGTACTAAGGGTCAATCCGTTACCTTTTGCATCATAAGTGCCATTATTCATTAGCACTTCTGCAAGATAATTGGAAACCACTATTTCATCTTTATTTTTTGGATATTCTCCCATTAACTCTTTTCGAATTGAATTTTCTTCTGGCAAGCACCCTAATGTAGATATTCTACTAATCCAATATTCTGACGTACTGTTTTTTACATTCAATGACATGGATACCGGAACGCCTCCAAAAACATCCGCTCCAAATTGTTGCTTCAATTCTTGCACTTCTTCCTCTCCAAAGGCTGTGATTTGTGCATACTTATAAGAATTTTCTTTTTCGCCTTGTATATAGGTATTTTCTTCCACTTCATATACTTTTTGAATTCGCATCATGGTATTTGACGAATCACGCAAGGTTTGGCGGAATGTAGCTTCGCTACTATAGAAACTCAAAGTAGAAAGCAGTCCAAACATTACAAACGCCACAGTACACAAAAGCACCGTAAATGTTAGACGAATCGGCTTGGTTCGAAGACTGGAAACACCGATTTTAATGGCATGCCTTGCAGGTAATTTAGAGCGAATAAATTTGCTTTCTTCTTTGGAATATTGTTTCTGTGGAATATCAGAATTATTGCTCGCAGCAAATACTTCTTTTTGTCCATCTTCTGTAATGCGGCTGACTTTTTTGAAATTTTCCACATCTTTTGTGTTATTTGCAATAATTACATCTTGATTGGAGTTTTGCAAAAATGTTTTGATTTTATTAAAATCATCTTCTGTCAACGCACTTGCGTTTTTCACACACAGCACATCACCAATGGCATTTACATTCCCACTGATTGCCTGCTTTTCCACTTTGGTTTTAGTGACGTCCGAAAAAACTTTTCCATCTTTTAGCTCGATAATACGATCGCCGTATTGTTCTGCAAAATCCCGGTCGTGGGAAACTACGATTACTAATTTATCTTTTGATAACTTTTTAAGTGTTTCAAAAACCTGCTTCCCAGTATTCGAATCCAATGCTCCCGTCGGCTCATCGGCCATAATAATTTCCGGTGCTTTTATGAGGGCGCGGGCGATTGCAATACGCTGTTTTTGTCCTCCTGATAGCGTATTTGGCTTTCTCTTTGCAAGCCCTTCCAAGTCCACCTCTCTAAGGATTTCTTCAATCCTCGCCTTATTTTTTGATTTTCCTTGCAATTCCAATGCAAGCCCTATGTTATCTTCTACAGAAAATTCATTTAAGATATTGTATTCTTGAAAAACAAAACCCACAAACGTGTTACGATAACTATCAAAATCTCCTTGTGAAAAATCTTTGCTAC
>JAZRCJ010000034.1:0-1722 GCA_045659705.1 Faecalimonas sp. | reverse complement strand
TTCCAAATAAAGGACGATATTTTCGACTACTTTGCCGATGTTTCTATTGGAAAACCTACAGGTAATGATATGCGTGAAGGAAAGCTGACATTACCTATCATTTATGCTCTGCAGAAGGGAAATGATGACGAAATGAATAAGTTAGCACTAAAGGTTAAACGCCATGAAGCGACTGATGAGGAGATTGCGCGGCTTGTTGATTTTACAAAACAACAAGGGGGAATCGATTATGCACGAAAAGTGATGCATGGTTTGGTTGAACGTGCAAACACGCTACTTAGTGAATGTACTGACGATGCCATACGTACAGCTTTGGCTACATACATCACCTATGTGGTTGACAGAAATAAATAGCACATTCTTTTGTTCGTTTATTTCTTAATTCAAGTTTTTATTATTCTAATCTTTGGTTTCCTATTTTTATATTAATATTACTGATTTTTATAACAGAAATATTCGTTTTATCTTGTTTTTCCTATTTTATTCCTTATTTTCTGCTTTTTAAACTTTTTATAAGGAATGCTTTGATGTTAAAATAATTGAATCTTTATTCCAAACCAAAAAGCAATATATCAACTGAGTTTAGATAGCTTGGATTAGCAAACAGGTTTGCAACATAGAGGTCACATGCGTTCAGCTCATAATAGAGAGTAATGCTTTTGTGACGTTTGTTTTCCCTTTGAAGTGATGGAGCAATCGTTGTCCAATAAAGAGGAGGGTACGGATACGTGTTAAAAAGCCATAATATCCTTTGGGATAACGTTCAGGTCCCTCCCCCCCCCAAAAAAACTCTTCGCTGAAGATGGCATTGAAAAACAAACCGCATGTGAAGGCTATAGATTTGTTTTGTTTGGAGAAGATACAAGTACCCCCCTTTGGATAGAAGATTGCCGTTTTTTACACTTAATTTGTGCGGTTTTTCGTAAAAGGATAAGAAATGTGGGGCCAATAGAGGTAAAAAAAAGATTACGCAGATTCATGAAATATAGTAATCTGCGTAATCTACTGTTGAAATTTTAGGTCTGTTCGAAATTAAAAGATCTTCATCTCTTCGTCCAAAATATCACTGATCAATAGGTTGGCTAAGCGGCTTGTGCCAATGCGAAAGAGAGCAGGAGTGAGCCATTCTTCACCTAACAACTCTTTGACGATGGTGTAGTAAGAGAGGGCATCTTGCACTGTATTGATGCCTCCAGCGGCCTTAAAACCAATTTTGCGACCAGTTTTAGCATAGTATTCCTTGATGGCTTGGCACATGATAAAGGCAGCTTCAGGTGTGGCACTTACAGCTTCTTTCCCTGTAGAAGTCTTAATGAAGTCGGCTCCACTGTACATGGCCAACAGAGCTGCACGCTTGATGTTGGCTGCAGACTTCAGCACTCCAGTTTCCAGAATGACTTTTAATGCGTGTTCACCACAAAGGGCTTTCAGTTCCTGCAACTCGTCACACATGCCTTCATAGTCACCGCTAAGGAACTTTCCAACGGGGATAACCACGTCAATCTCTGTTGCTCCTTCGTGTAAGGCGAGGCTGGTTTCGGCAATCTTTACCTCCATGAAAGTTTGTGACGAGGGGAAACCGCCACTTACACAGGCTACTTCTACACCCTCAACCTGTAATGATTCGTTGACGATTCCAGCAAAGCAGGGATAGACACAAAGCGCTGCAACGTGAGGCAGATCGGGGTTCTCTTCGTCCAGGGTATTCACTTTTTCAACAAA
>JAZRCJ010000033.1:0-11875 GCA_045659705.1 Faecalimonas sp. | reverse complement strand
ACTTGGGAACATATGAAACTGGTCTTTTTTCCAATGCTCCTCTATGCCCTTTTTATGAACTGGAAACTAAAGGATACTTATCCTTGCATCTCCTCTGCTCTTCCGCTTGGGATTTTAGTTGGAACCTTTTTTGTGCCTGTTATTTTTTACACCTATACCGGCATCCTTGGTCAAGCTTACCATCTACTCAACCTTTTAACTTTTGCACTTAGTGTACTATTGGGATTTTATATAGCATATATCTTTGCAAAATCCTGTAAGGTACAAAAATATCAATCCCTATTATTCTTACTAATGTTTGCTATGATTGTAGCCTTTTTATCCTTTACTTACCGACCACCGAATATAGGACTATTTTCAAATCCTCTTATGGTGTGTTTTCCATAGCCTCTATTTACTTTGTTCTAAACTTTCGTTCCTTGTGGCAACGATAACGCATAATTGATAAACTCCTAAAACGATCAAAAAAATCCCCAATCTAACTAACATAATACTTACGCTCCTTCCTAACTGCGTCATTTGTTAGTTAAATCCTATCATTTTAGATGTCCGTAATTCCGTACATTCAAAAAGAGCGTATTAACTACGCTCTTTCTTTCCTTATTTGTGCTTTGCCAATGGAATAAATTCTAATTTTAATTGCATTCCCAATCCTCTCGCCAATCGTTTGACCATTGCTAAACTTGGATTTCTAGTTCCTCTTTCAATTCTACTAATATCCGCTTGTGTAATACCAGTCCTTTTAGACAATTCTTCTTGCGTAATATTTTGTTGTGTTCTGGCATCAATCATCGCTTGAATAATGTTAAATTCCGGTTCCAAAGCATCATATTCTGCTTTTACTTCTGGATTCTTTAATAACTCGTTTTTAAATTCATTATAACTACTCATCACACCGTCTCCTTTCATAATCAGCACGATACCTTTTAGCCAATTCAATTTCTCTTTTTGGCGTTTTGTTCGATTTCTTTGTGAACCCATTCGTTAATATTATATTCTTCCCTATTGTATAAAAATATAATATTCTAATAATATTAGAACTCTGTTTTGCTCTAATCTCAAAAATGCCATCATCTATATGCTCCGAATATGGCAATCGTGTTTGTGGCCCATTCACTTCTAACAAATCAATTATTTTTAATATTTTTGCCTGCATTTTGGGTTCAAGGCCTGTTATAAACTCTTTTACTGGGCTTTCACCATTATCCTTTGCGTAAAATTGAATATTATAATATCTCATTTTATTGTACTTAATTATATTTTATGTCTGATACAACATATTGTCAAGTATAATTAAATCTTTCCTCCTTTCCATCTACTTTTGTTAATCAATTTTGAATTTCCTTGGCTGATTTGCCTTGAAAATCAGACGTGCTATGACAGCACTGACAGACACCCCGAATGTTTCGAAACAACTCTGTGCCGTTTCTACCGTAGTCGTATTCTAACACAGTTATTCTCTAACTGCAAATATTTTTATGGATATATTGTTTACTTCTTTTAAAATTCAAAAAGAGCGTATTAATTACGCTCTTTTTCCTTACACACTTCTTCATATGATTTCAAAAGTCTCTCTGGATGCTCAAAACTTTTGCTCATGGAACGGAATGCACAAGAATATGCATACCCATCGCAAATACGAGAATCTCCAACAAAACGAATTGGCAATACCTTTCGTTTTTCTACCTGCCCCTGCGCATTAACCTTTAAAATATATTCTTTACGGCCAACTGCAACAAATCCGGAACATGTACCAAACTCATACAAATGGTGATACAAAACAGGTAATCCAATGGAGCCTACATTTGTCACAAAAAAACTACTATGGAATGGTTGCAAATCCAAAAATACTTTTGGAAGCCATCCATGTCTGTCTAGATAT
This sequence comes from Faecalimonas sp., assembly GCA_045659705.1. Classification (GTDB taxonomy): domain Bacteria; phylum Bacillota; class Clostridia; order Lachnospirales; family Lachnospiraceae; genus Faecalimonas. The sequence goes on along the minus strand of JAZRCJ010000033.1, from coordinate 9,993 downwards.
AACATAAATCGTACAAATGCACCTATAATACTTGGTGGAATCTTCATTAAAATCGCAACAAGTTTATCAAATCCGTTGCTTTTTTCATCCTGTTTCAGCGCTTCCTCTGCCGCCTTATGTATCTTCACCACCATGTCTTTCAAAGAATCGGTCTTTTCGAAAGTCGGGAAAATCTGACTCTCCTCACCGTCTAACGACAGTTTTTTCTTGACCGTCATGGAAACCTTTACATGGCGACGTTCATAAATTCTCTTTCCTGTAATGAAACGATTAATTTGCGGATACTCAAAGGCAGCCCTTACAAGTGCAGCAAACACAAAATGATATAATGTAAGATCTGGCATATCACCTTTTTTCTGCTCGCGAATAAAGTTCTCTACCTTTTCCAAATCAAACTGTAAGTCTGTCATGACCTCACTGTCTGTTTTTCGTGGCATGACATGTGGCATTAAAAACACAACCGGGTCCAATCCTTTTACCAAATACCCATCGTAACACTTCTTTTCTCTCATCCTTGTTCTCCTCTAAATAAACTTTATCTATTCTTGTATTGTAATTGTGGCATCATAGCCGAAACCTTCGTATCTCGCGGTATTGACGTGGTAACAAACGAGTTACCTGCAACAACAGAATTTTCCCCCACTACTGTTTCTCCGCCGAGAATGGTTGTATTCGCATAGATAACCACATGATCCTCAATGGTAGGATGACGTTTTACACCGGAAAGTTCTTGCCCTTTTTGGGTAGAAAGCGCTCCCAATGTCACGCCCTGATAAATCTTCACATGATTTCCAATCACGGTTGTCTCTCCGATAACAATACCGGTTCCATGATCGATAAAGAAATATTCTCCTATGGTCGCCCCCGGATTAATATCTATTCCAGTTTCACTGTGTGCATACTCTGTCATGATTCTAGGCAAAAATGGCACTTCCATCTCATAAAACACATGAGCAATGCGGTACACAAAGATTGCAAAAATTCCCGGATAACAGAAGATAATCTCCTCTTTACTGTTTGCAGCCGGGTCTCCCAAAAGTTCTGCCTCCACATCCTTCATCAGCAACTCCTGAATCTCCGGAAGTTTTTCCAGAAAAGTCATAGTCAATTCCTCTGCTTCTCTGCGGATGGCATTCTCATCTTTCTCCTCTGATGTATAGGCAAGTGCCACTCGGATTTGTTTATATAATTTTTCATAAACCACTGCCAAGGAATTTCCCGCAAAGCTTTCCAGTGCTACATACGCTGTATTCTCATTTCCAAAATATCCTGGAAAAACAATTCTTCTTAACAATTCTACAAGTTCTATAATCTCTTTTTTCTTCGGGGTTCTCTCTCCCACACGCTTTTCAAAAATCCCCTGCGCCTTATAGTTTTCTGTCAACTTTCCGGCAACTTCATTTATCTTATTTTTAATATTCGACTCCATATCTGTCTTTCCTTTCTAGGCAACACTACGTCTTATATTACCACAAAACAGCCCTTTTGGCAAATCGCAAACTTTCAATTGAACTTGATACTTTATTATGCTAAAATATATGCATTATGAACACAAGAGGTGAATAAGACAGTATGAGCTTAAAGATACCTATCGAAACTTCCGCGAGACATATACATGTCAGCGAAGCAGATTTTAAGCAATTATTCGGTGAGGATGCCGAACTTACATATGTGCATGAATTAAGCCAACCGGGGCAATATTTATGTAAAGAGAGAATTACGGTTGTGGGACCAAAAGGACGTTTTGAAAACGTTGCCATCTTAGGGCCTTTCCGTAAAAGTACACAGATTGAACTTTCGATGACGGATACGAGAAAAATCGGTGTTCCCGGGGTCATCAGACAATCCGGAGATATTGATGGAACACCCGGTTGTCTACTGATAGGACCAAACTCCAGCATTGAATTGGAAAAAGGTGTTATCGTAGCCAAAAGACACATTCATATGACACCCCTACAGGCAAGTCGTGCAAGAGTAAAAGATAATGATGAAGTCTTTGTCATTACAGAAAGTTATGAAAGAGGACTTATTTTTGCCGATGTCGTTGTTCGTGTCAGTCCTTCTTTTAGTTTGGCTATGCATGTAGATACAGACGAGGCAAATGCCTTTGCCAATGACGATTCACCGACTGGTGCTATCTTAAAACTTTTTGACGGACAAACTTATAGCCTGCAACAGTGGGCAGATGAAATTCAAATGGGAATTAACCGGTAATAATAAGGAGGTATTTATAATGAGTAGAACAGATGAAGTAAGAAAAGCTATGGTAGAAGCCATGAAAGCAAAAGATAAAGAGACAAAGGATACACTTTCTATGCTGCTTGCCGCATTAAAGAACAAAGCAATTGACAAAAGGGAAGACCTTACAGAAGAGGAAGAAATCCAAGTTGTATTAAAAGAAATCAAACAGACAAAAGAATCTCTTGAATTAACACCTGCTGACCGTACAGATCTGGTTAACGAATACAAAGCACGTCTTGCAGTATTAGAACAATTTGCACCAAAGATGATGGATGCAGATGAAATCAAAGCTATTATTTCTGGTGTTCTTTCTGACCTTGGCATTGAAACTCCTACTCCTCAGGATAAAGGGAAAATCATGAAGGAACTGATGCCGAAGGTAAAAGGAAAAGCAGATGGCAAATTGGTAAATGAAATCGTAACTTCATTTATGAATTAATCTTAACACTATAAAAACAGAACCTCTCAGGATTTTTCCTGAGAGGTTTTTATATCTCACTATGAGATTCCTATTTTTCTGACTCTTTCTTTTCTTCTACTTTTGCTTCCACTTTCAAGTCTTCAAAGCTGATCTTATCCCAAACTTTGTCATAAGTCTTGATATCTAAATCTTTTTTCCATTCTTCAACAAGTTTTTGATAAGCATCGCTTTCGCGCTGAGAGATAATCTCTTCTTTCTTTGCATCTGTTGCTTCACGATCAAGAGTACTTGTAAGTCTTGCCACATAGCAACCTGCATCTGTTACAACAACACTTGTTGTCTCGCCTTTTTTAAGCTTATCTGCTGCTTTTACCAATTCCGCTGCTGGTGTAGTAGATTCTGCATCAAAAGTTGCTTTCTCTGCTTTGAATCCCTTGTCTTTTGCTAATTTTTCAAAATCTTTTGCTTTCTTAGCAGCTACAGCAAAGCTATCTGCCTGCTCTTTTACCACTTCTTTTTCAGAATCTGACAACGGTGTGCTATTTCCTGATTCGTCTGTAGTAGAATAAGCAAAGAATACATACTGCATAGCTTTCTGTGCAGCTTCTTTATCAGACACTTTTCTGTCCACATCCTTAACCATCACTTCCTGCATCTTAGACTGAACAGTGAAAAGTCTTAACACTTCTGCTACCACGTCTTTTGTTCCGGAAACTTTCGCTGCATCTTTTTCTTTGTTATCCTTTACGAACTTCTCTGCTGCATCCGCGATTGCCTTTTCTTCCTCTTCAGTAAGTGCAATCTTATAATCTGCTTTATGCGCATCTAGCAGATACATCTCCTGAAGGCTCTGCATAATGCTTGCCTTCATATTCTGTTCGAAAGTTTCACCTTCTTGATATTCCTGTCCCCAGAAATCTTCTCCATAATAACTTGCATAGTAGCCTTCAACAGATGACTGTTGGAATCTTGCAAAAAAGTTTGCAACTCCTGCTGTAATCTTCTGTTCGCCAACCTTTGCTACGATTTCACTATCTTTAACGCCACAACCAGCTAATGTTGTAATCGCAAGTGCTGCTACTGTTGCCAGCACAACTGTTTTCTTTAAAAATCTTTTCATAATTGCCTCCTTAGTAATTCATACCCATCAATTATAACTCTTTTTTCTTATTCAAGCAACGTTTTTATGTCAATTAACACATTTTTCACAACTTCTAGGATATCCTCTTCTTTTTCCTTCTTATTTTTCGCCTTTTTCTCATAGACGAAGCAAGGCGTACCCTCTACTTTCAGTTGCAAATTGCCTTTGTATTTACTAATAAGTTCCGGGATTTTTTCTACTTGCACCTTCGCTTTCTCATACATGGCAAAACGAAGAATCGCGCCCTTTTGTTCCACAGCTGTTACATAAACACTGTGTGCTAATGCCTTTAACATCGCGATCTGAAGAAGCTGTTCCACCTTCTTTGGCACATCCCCAAAGCGATCCGTAAGCTCTTCTATCATATCTTCCATCTCTTCTTCTGTCTCAATACTCGCAATCCGTTTATATACATCTAATTTTTGATACTCATTTGGGATATAAGAAGTTGGAATATAAGCATCCGTATTGATATCAATAGTGGTAGTATAAGTTTCTTCTTCCATCTCTCCTTTGAGATGTTTTACCGCCTGATTGAGCATTTTACAATACAAATCATATCCCACTGCTTCCATATGACCATGTTGTTCTGCCCCTAAAAGATTGCCTGCACCACGAATTTCCAAATCTCGCATAGCAATCTTAAATCCACTTCCAAGGTCCGTAAATTCTCGGATAGCCGCCAGCCTTTTTTCTGCCACTTCCCGAAGCAATTTATCCCTCCGGTACAAAAGAAATGCATATGCCATACGATTGGAACGCCCCACACGACCACGAAGCTGATACATCTGCGACAATCCAAGCTGGTCCGCATCGTGAATAATCATAGTATTTGCATTGGAAATATCAAGGCCGGTTTCGATAATGGTTGTGGACACCAACACATCGATCTCTCCATTCACAAAATCCAACATGATATTTTCCAGTTCTCGCTCTTTCATCTGCCCATGGGCATATGCTACATTTGCACTTGGAACCAATCGTCGAATCTTCCACGCCATTTCTTCTATATCTTTTACTTTGTTATAGACGTAATACACCTGTCCGTCGCGCGAAAGCTCTCGCTCAATTGCCTCACGTACCATCTCATCGTTATATTCCATCACGTAAGTCTGTATCGGCATTCTATCATTCGGCGCCTCTTCCAGCACACTCATATCGCGAATTCCAATGAGACTCATATGAAGGGTTCGCGGAATCGGTGTTGCACTTAAGGACAATACATCCACATTCTCTTTCAGCTTTTTAATCTGTTCTTTATGCTTAACGCCAAAGCGCTGTTCCTCATCTATAATTAAAAGCCCCAAATCTTTAAACTGTACATCCTGGCTAAGCACACGGTGGGTTCCAATCACAATATCTACCAGACCTCGCTTTAAATCTTCCGTTGTCTTTTTTTGCTGCGCAGATGTGCGGAAACGACACAGAAGGTCCACCCGCACTGGAAAATCCTTTAAGCGTTGCACAAAAGTATTGTAATGTTGCTGAGCCAAAACCGTGGTAGGAACCAGATACACTACCTGCTTATCTTCCTGCACCGCTTTAAATGCCGCACGGATTGCAATCTCCGTCTTGCCATATCCTACATCACCGCAAATGAGACGGTCCATAATCTTAGGACTTTCCATGTCACGCTTGGTCTCTTCTATGGCAAGAATCTGATCCTGCGTCTCTTCAAACGGGAACATTTCCTCAAATTCTCGTTGCCACACCGTATCTTTTCCATACACAAACCCATTTTCCTTCTGCCTTGCAGCATATAATTCCACCAAATCTCGTGCAATTTCCTTAACAGCCCCACGAACTCTTGTCTTCGTTCTTACCCATTCCTGGCCGCCGAGTTTGTTGAGTTTTGGTTTTTTTGCATCTGCACTTGCATACTTTTGGATTAAATCTAACTGGGTTGCAGGAATGTAGAGATTCCCCCCACCTGCATAGGAAATCTTCATATAATCCTTGGAAATCTTTTCCCTCTCTATCTTTTCAATTCCCTGGTAGATGCCAAGTCCATGATTTTCATGCACCACATAATCTCCCGGTTTTAACTCCGAAAAACTTTGGATGCGCTGTCCTTCATATACTTTTCGTTTTTTTTTCTTTTTTACCTTTCCGAAGATATCCGTCTCAGAAATGACCATAAATTTAAGCAACGGGTACTCATATCCCACCGTCACATGACCATAGGACACCATGATTTCTCCAGCCTCAACTTCCCGCTCCATATCCTCGCTATAAAAACTGCTCAAATTATAATCTCTTAAATCTTCTGCCAAACGTTTTGCCCTTGTTCTGGAACCGCAAAGCAAGACTACTCTATAATCAGAACGTTTTAAGCGTTTCAAATCCCGCGTTAGCATCTCAAAACTATTATTATACGAATTCACTTCCTTGGTATGCAAAGAAAAGGTCTCCTTTTCGCGAAACTCCTTGCATTTCATATCCAGAGCAAAAAACGACACTGCATGATATTCCTGCATCATCTCAGCTAATTCTTTAGCCGAAAACAATGTCATCTCTTCATCCGAAATCTCATAGCCTGCTTCCATGCGGTTTGCTTGTGCTTCCACAAATTCTTTTTCCACCGCCTCTGCCTGCTCCACGAGACGCACCGGCTCATCTAAAAATAACACCGTATCTTCCTTTTCAAAATAGGACAGAAACGATACTCTCTTTACATCTTCCTCCGGAAAATCTGTCGCCGGATAGATGGTGACTTCCTGCAGATTTTCGATGGAACGCTGACTTAATGCATCAAAGGTTCGAATGGAATCGATCTCATCTCCCCACAGTTCCATACGGATTGGCACTTCCTCCGTCAAAGGATAAATGTCCACGATGCCTCCTCGTATAGCAAACTGTCCCGGAGCCTCAACTTGTTCTTCCCTATCATAGCCCAATTGCACCAATTGCTTTTTCAACAATTCAAAATTCAATTCGTCTCCCGGCTTAAAACTTAAGATTCTCTCTTGCATAGAAGAAATCGGAATCAACGCATCCATAAATGCATCAAAACTTGCGACTACTGTTATATTCTCTTTCTCGCAAAGTGCCTGCCACACTTCCATACGTTGTTTTAAGAGTTCTTTCCCTCGCAAATCCGCCTGATAAAAAAGCAAATCTTTTGCAGGATAAAAATACGTGTCATCGTCCAATATTTTATATTCTTCATACACCTGCTTTGCCCGAAGTTCACCTGGCACCACAATGACCTTTTTAGCGAACTTGCCACTAAGCCCGTACATAAAATGCGTCTTTTGAGAGGTCACACACCCGGTCACCTTCCATATGCCGGGTTCCTTTTCCACTCTTCTTTTCATGGTGTCAAACTCTGCCAATTCCTTTAGCGGCGTTATCAATGCCTGCATGTTCTTAAACTCCTTATGCATTCACCTTTTTATTATATTCATTCATGGCAGCTTCCACATCGCCCGTAACCAGCATTTCTACTGCCTTTACGGCGCGCTTATATCCATCTGCCATAACTTCCTTTTCTTCTTTTGTAAAATGCCCTAAAACATAATCTGCCAAGTCATATTCCTTTGGCTTTTCTCCCACACCAACTTTGATGCGCATAAAGTTCGATGTGCCCAAATGTGAGATAATGCTTTTGATTCCATTATGTCCTCCGGCGCTTCCCTTCTTTCGTATACGAAGCTGTCCCACATCGAGACTCACATCATCAAAAATCACCAAAAACTCTGTCTCTGCATCTATCTTATAAAAATCGGCGATAGCACGAATACTTTCTCCGCTTAAATTCATATAGGTCTGCGGTTTCATAAGCAACACCTTTTGCCCTGCTATGATTCCCTTCCCGCATAGTGCCTTTCCTTTTCGCTCTGTCACGGATATATTATATTGGTCCGCCAAGGTATCTATGACATCAAATCCCACGTTATGTCTTGTCCCCTCATATTGTGATGTCGGATTACCAAGTCCTGCAATTACAAACATCTTCTCACCTCGCTAAAAATCCTATTTAAGAATTGTACCACATTATGACAAACTAATCTATGCATAATACTCCACTTTTTTTCATACATTATAGAAAAACAAATGATTTCAATATGAATTAGGAGGCTTTTATGAGTTCCAAAACAAAAATTGTAGTTCTACACATGAAAGAGATTATCTATACAGTAGTATTTGCCCTGCTAGGCATTTTATTAATTTTATTGTTAGCCTTTATGTTTTTTCCCAAAAAAGAAACGGATCTATCTTCCGAAAAGAAATATACACCGGGCATCTACACATCTAACTTCTCATTAAACAACACCAACTTAGAAGTGGAAGTAACGGTAGACAGTTCCCATATCAATTCCATACGCTTTAGTAATCTAGATGAATCCGTGACTACCATGTATCCGCTTATTCAACCGGCGTTAGAAACCATCGCCGACCAGATATATGAAACACAATCTCTAGAAAATATATCCTATTCCGAGGAAAACCCTTACACCTCACAGGTGATACTAAATGCCATAACAAAAGCATTAGAAAAAGCTGAAGTCAGTTCATGACCTCAGCTTTTATCTATCCTTCTACGATTAAATATTGTCCATTCGGGAGGGCGAACACTTCTGACGCTTCCTCTAATTCATCCTCTGTCATATCAGAAATATCTGTTCCATTCTCTTCAAAGTACTCTTTTACTTCATCAAATGAATCCACCACAACTGCCATGCAATCTTCCAAAAAGGCCTCCGCCTCTTCCAATGTCTCTGCCACCGGCTCATCAAATAATTGTAATTGTTTTTTCAAAAACACCTGTAAACATTCTTCATCATAATTATATATCATAGTCTTTACTCCTTTTCTTTTACAATCTCAAGTATTTCTTCTGCTTTATCTACTAGATACGTAGCTCCGTATTCTTGCAGAATCTCTCTCGAGCGAAAGCCCCAGGTCACACCCACTGCATCCATGCCTGCTGCACATCCCGTCTGCATATCCACATCGGAATCTCCAATATAAAGACATTCTTTCGGCTGTACTCCAATGGCCTCTGCCACCATAAATGCCCCGGTGGGGTCCGGTTTTCTTGGAACATCTTCTCTTTGTCCTTGTATGCAAGAGAATAACTCAGCCCCAAAAATCTCTGTCACTACCTTTATCGTCTGCTCATGAGGTTTGTTGGATAAAACTGCTAGCCTGAACCCTTTTTCTTTTAGGTCATGTAACATACGCTCAATCCCATCATAAGGTGTTACACGATATGTACAATAGACTCCAAAAATACGTTTATAAATCGCCATCCCTTCATCTAGGAGAGACACATCTCCACCTGCCGCCTCGATAGACCTTTTAACAAGCATTCTCGCTCCCGAACCTATAAAGCTCTCACATTGCTTACTTGTAATTCCGGGAAGCCCCAATTCTTTTAATGTGGCATTCACCGAATAGGTCAAAGACTCTAGCGTATCTGTAAGCGTTCCGTCTAAATCAAATATACAAGCCTTATACATAACGTCCCTCCTCTTTCTATCCTTATGATATTATGAACCTTATGATTTTTCAATACAAAAAATAGAAAGATATTGAAATAAAAATCCCAACATCTTTCTTGTCCTTTTACGATGCCAAATATTGTTTCATCACCTTAAGTGCATGCTTTTCAAGCCTACTTACTTGAGCCTGTGAAATCTGAATCTGTTCTGCTACTTCAATCTGTGTTTTCCCTTCGAAAAACCGCAACTGGATAATATATCTTTCCCGTTCTCCCAATCGCTCCATGGCTGCCTGAAGAGCCAGTTCTTCCACCCAGTTTTTCTCTTTATTCTTTTTATCACTAATCTGATCCATCACATAGAGAGCATCTCCACCATCACTGTAAACAGGCTCGCTTAGACTCATAGGTGCCTGTATGGCATCAAGGGCAAACACAATGTCCTCTTTGGAAATTCCTATTTCTGAAGAAATTTCCTGAAGCGTCGGCTCCCGTAAGTTTCGTTTCATATACCCTTCCTTTGCATAAATGGCTTTATATGCTGTATCACGCAGCGACCTGCTGACCCGAATAGAATTATTATCCCGAAGATAGCGCCTTACTTCCCCGATAATCATAGGAACTGCATAGGTGGAAAATTTCACATCATAACCAAAGTCAAATTTATCGATGGCACGTATCAGTCCGATGGCGCCAATCTGATATAAATCTTCCGTTTCATATAAGTCGGAGGCCAAGCGGTCT
>JAZRCJ010000032.1:0-4753 GCA_045659705.1 Faecalimonas sp. | reverse complement strand
TCGAAGTGGTCATAACGAGGCGGTCTTGAAAACCGTTTGTCCGAAAGGGCACGTGGGTTCGAATCCCACCCTCTGCGTTAGGAAACCACCATTACGGTGGTTTTCTTATTGGAGAAATACCCAAGAGGCCGAAGGGGCTCCGCTGAAAAGGGAGTAGGTCGTTAATAGCCGCGCGAGGGTTGAAATCCCTCTTTCTCCGTCTCAAAAGAACCGTAGTAAAAAAATAAGCTACGGTTCATTTTTTGTGGTATAATGAGGAAAAGGAGAAGAAAAATGACGAATACTAAGAAAGAACTACTGAGAACTTTAAAATTCACTTTATTTTCGATAAGTGCAGGCGTGATACAGATTGCGAGTTTTGCGTTGTTTGAAGAAGTGTTCCACTTGGAACATTGGATATCTTATTTGGCCTCGTTAGTACTATCTGTATTGTGGAATTTTACATTAAATCGAAAATACACATTCCAGTCGGCCAACAACGTACCTATAGCAATGCTCAAAGTAGCTTGCTTTTACGTGGTGTTTACACCATTATCTACATGGTGGGTTGCAGCACTTACCGGGCCGAACATTGCATGGAATGCGTATCTAGTTGAAGGTTTTACGATGCTGGTTAATTTTGTTACAGAGTACTTGTATGATAGGTTTGTGGTATTTGGAAAAAGTATAGATACGGCAAGAAAATAATTCATAGGCATAGCTCGAAAAAGGGGCTGTGCCTATTGCTTTTTATACCATAATTTGCTACAATGAAGTTTCCAAAAAAAGCAAGGAGACAAAGAAAGATGAAAGCGATTATTAACGGAAAAATCATTTTAAAAGATCGTATTGTGGAAAATAGTGCGTTATTATTTTCAAATGTGATTGAAGGAATCGTTCCTTGTGACAGTGTGCCAGAGGGCGTGGAAGTGATTGATGCAAAAGGTGGCTATGTGGCACCGGGACTTATTGATTTACATATCCACGGGTACCTTGGTAAAGATGTATGCGACGGCGAAGAAGAAAGTATTCGTACCATATCAAAGGGATTGCTTGCAAATGGGGTAACCGGATATTTACCTACTACTATGACGGTTGATATGAAAGTCATTCGCAAGGCATTGGGAGTTTGCCGTTCGTTAAAAGAAGAAAGTAAGACTTGGGAAGGAAGTACTATCTTAGGCTGCCACGCAGAAGGACCATTTATTAGTGAACAGAAAAAAGGAGCGCAGGATCCAAAATTTATATTGAAACCAGATGCTGCATTTGTGAAAGAATATGCAGATATTATCAGTATTATTACACTTGCGCCAGAGACAGATACAGAAGATTTTGATGCCATTAGAGAAATCTGTCGCGATACAGATGTGGTTGTGTCTATGGGCCATACTTCTGCAGATTATGATACGGCAATGAATAGCACAAAAGCAGGCGTGAAACATGTGACTCATCTTTTTAACGCGATGACCCCACTTGCGCATCGTGCGCCAGGCGTGGTGACAGCGGCTATGAATGCAGATGTGAGCTGCGAACTCATCGTAGATACATTCCATGTGGATACAAGTCTTTATAATATGTTATGGAAGCTAAAAGGAAGAAAACTTTGCTTTATTACAGATTGTCTTCCGGCAGGAGGACTTCCAGAAGGGGAATATACACTTGGTGGACAGAAGATTATCTATCGCGGAATCGTGTGTCGTCTAGAAGATGGAACGGTAGCGGGAAGTATTCTTCATCTGAATAAAGGGGTTTGGAATGTGTTTACAAATTCTGACATTCCATTATGGGAATGTGTAAATGGTGCATCTTTAAATCCTGCAACAACATTAGGACTCGAAAAAACAAAAGGTTCTATTGAAATTGGAAAAGATGCGGATATCATTATTACAGATAGTGAATTTGAAGTAGAAAAAACAATTATTGGAGGAAATATAAGATATGAAGCTTAAAGTGAATGCAAAATTAGATCCAAAATTTCAGCCACTTTCTCTTGTTTGTCGCGATATGAGAGAAGCGACTGCAGAAAATGGTCAGGACCTTGTAATTGGGATTGAGAGAACAAAAGGAAATATTACTACATATAAGACACGTGTTTTCTGTGATGGGACAGGACACGATGAAGAAAACTTCCGTTTTGTAGAAAGAATGACAAAATCACTTCTTTGGGTTGCAGGTGGATATAAGATTATCATCGCGGGTAGCGAGGTGATTGGTAATAAGATTAAAGAAGCATATACAGATGGAGGTCTTCGTGATTTTGATGTACACTTTATGGAAAGAGTGTATGAGAGAGCGTTCGAGGTGGAAGTTCGTTCGATTGAAGATGCACCTGAAAATAACGAAGCAGCTGCACCGGTAGGGCGTCACCTTGATGGTTGCCGTATCGGATTTGATGCGGGTGGTAGTGACCGTAAAGTAAGTGCGGTTATTAACGGCGAAAGCGTATATTCAGAAGAAGTAGTGTGGTTCCCTAAGATTAATGAAGATCCTGATTATCATTATCAAGGAATCTTAGAAGCTATGAAGACAGCAGCTTCACATATGCCACGAGTAGATGCAATCGGTGTATCAAGTGCTGGTGTTTATGTAGATAACAGAATCATGGTTGCTTCCTTATTCTTAAAAGTAAGTGATGAAGATTTCGAAAAGAAAGTAAAAAATATGTACATCGACGTGGCAAAAGAAATTGGAGAAAATATTCCGATTGAAGTTGCTAATGATGGTGATGTTACAGCTCTTGCAGGCGCTATGGACTTGAATGATAACTCTGTGCTTGGTGTTGCAATGGGAACATCAGAAGCAGGTGGATATGTAGATCCACAAGGAAATATCACAGGATGGTTAAATGAACTTGCATTCGTACCTGTAGATTTCTGTGAAGAAGCTATGGTAGATGAATGGTCAGGGGATTATGGCTGTGGAGTAAAATATTTCTCACAAGATGGCGTTATCAAATTAGCACCATACGCAGGAATTGAATTAGATGAAAATCTTTCACCGGCAGAAAAATTGAAAGTTGTTCAAGGGCTTATGAAAGAAGGCGATGAAAGAGCAGCTGCAATCTACGATACCATTGGTGCGTACTTCGGGTATGCAATCGCATTCTACACAGAGTTCTATGATATCAAACATGTACTTATCATGGGACGTGTAACTTCTGGCGAAGGTGGAGTGATCTTACTTGAAAGAGCACAGGAAGTTCTCGACACAGAATTCCCAGAACTTGCGAAAAAGATTACACTTCATATTCCAGACGAAAACTCACGCCGAGTTGGACAGTCTGTTGCAGCAGCAAGTTTGCCGGAAATTAAATAGTCGCGTTGCCTACAATAGGAGGAAATAAAAATGTATACAAATGTTGGAATGCTCTTAGTGGTATTAATGGTTGGATTTTTGGCATTCGCTGTTGGCGTGATTTCATATGTTATGACATCGTTGTCTTTATACACAATCGCAAACAGAAGGGGAATTAGAAATCCTTGGTTGGCATGGATTCCGGTTGCGAATTTTTGGATTATCGGAAGCATTGCAGATGATTACGACGAGAAGAACGGCATTAAAAGAAAATGGCGTATTACACTTTTGGCTTTGTATATAATCTATATAGCTATTTTTCTTGTTGGCTATATAGGTATGGTAGTAGCGGCTGTGTTGTATATGGTGCGCATGGATTATGGAACATTTGATATGCCGATGAGCACAGCAATGATAAGTGCTTTTGTTGGGATATATGGATTTGTGATCTTGATGGCATTACTTTCTATAGCAGTAAGTATATGCTATTATATCTGTATATTTAAAATTTTTGAGTCAACAGTTCCTGAAAGAGCAGTAAGTTACCTTTTGATATCACTATTAGTTCCTTTTGGTTATCCGATTTGTCTTATGAGTTGTCGAAAGAAGGGATATTCAAAAGAAGAACCGCAAGTTATGCCGATTGTTGAAGAAGATAATCTAAATACAGAAAATGATTTTGATACAGAAGAATAATAATAAAGATAGGAAGAAGGCCCTTCATTGAATGAAGAGCCTTCTTTGTTTTTTAGTAATTGCAGTTTGTCAAACATTTTACAAGACAGGCAGTAGATGTTATTAATAGTGAAAAAGAAAAGAAAAGAGCTCCTACGAAAATCGCACCGATTACGCTTGTGGCAGCAAAGGTAATAATTGAAAGAATTGCTGCAAACAAAATGGTTCCCAGACTACCGAATAAAACGGCGGCTAACGGTGCACAACAATTTTTGCAGGAGTTTTCTTTTTGGGATAATGCAGCCGCAAGGAGTGTTATCGCAAGATATACAATCGCAATAACAAAAGCCACGGTTACAAATATAGGAGCAAGGGTGATAACTCCTGTAATTTGTAAAAATGCAGCGATGATTCCGATAATTAAGCTTGCAATAAAAGAAAGAGCGGTACAATTGTACTTTGTTTCACAGGTTATAAATGCCATATTAAATCACCTCCTACCATAATATATGCAAAGGGATATATTGGGGTGTTATAAAGAATAAAACCCAATATTTAGACAACAATAAAAAGAAGTAAAAAAAATAAAAAAATTTTTAAAAAAAGCTGTTGACAATGCGAAAGTGCTGTGGTAATCTAATATAGCTGTCGCAAGAAAACAGCTTTAGAACATTGATAATTGAACAACAGATGACAAAAAACGAATTCCTGAAAATTTCTAAGAGAAAAATTCAAGAACAGACGTAAAGTCGAACGTAATACAATTGATTAACATCAATTGTCATGAACAGTAAACAGGACAAGA
>JAZRCJ010000031.1:0-31014 GCA_045659705.1 Faecalimonas sp. | reverse complement strand
TATGGAACATTTAACAATACCTTCTGGATACAGTTCTCCCCTTACCATTCGGGAAACGGAAGTTGCTATCAAAGAGATTAAAGACCATTTTGAACGTGCGTTAGCAAAATCATTACATTTAACCCGTGTGTCAGCACCATTATTTGTAAAACCAGAAAGTGGTCTTAAGGATAATTTAAACGGTGTAGAAAGACCGGTTTCTTTTGGAATCAAAGAGCAAAATGACGACCCTGTGGAAATTGTTCATTCTCTTGCAAAATGGAAACGTTACGCGCTAAAACGTTATGATTTCCATTCTGGCGAAGGATTATACACAGATATGAATGCCATTCGTCGCGACGAAGACACGGATAACATTCATTCTATTTACGTGGATCAGTGGGATTGGGAAAAGGTTATTTCAAAAGAAGAAAGAAATACAGAAACATTGGAATACACTGTTCGAAAAGTATATGCAGCATTAAAAGACACAGAAAATTATATAACCAGAAGATACAACTATATAGAACCTATCTTGCCGGATGAAATCTTCTTTATTACTTCTCAAGAATTAGAAGACCTTTATCCGACTTTAACTTCCAAAGAACGCGAGTATGCCATTGCTAAGGATAAAGGTGCCGTATTCATTTCACAGATTGGAAAATATCTTACTTCCGGCGAAAAGCACGATGGCCGTGCACCTGACTATGATGATTGGGAATTAAACGGTGATATCATTGTTTACTATCCGGTACTTGATATTGCATTGGAATTATCTTCGATGGGCGTTCGTGTTGATGAAGAAGCCTTGATGCACCAGTTAGAACTTGCGGGATGCCCTGAACGTGCCGAACTGGAATTCCAAAAAGCACTTTTAAATCATGAACTTCCATACACCATCGGTGGTGGGCTTGGTCAATCCCGTATCTGTATGTACTTTTTAAGAAAGGCTCACATTGGGGAAGTGCAATCTTCTACTTGGCCAAAGGAAATCATAAAAACAGCTTTAGAACACGGTATTCAATTACTGTAAAACAACAAAACAAAGGCGAACAGTTTACTTTCTGTTCGCCTTTTCTTATTACTTTCTTATTAGTTTGTATAGTTATCAAAGTATCCCTGTACCAATACAACCGGTGTTCCCTTGTCTCCGGAACCGCTAGTAAGGTCACACAGTGAACCGATAAGGTCTGTAAGCTGTCTCGGTGTTGTTCCCTGAGATGCCATATCGCCCACAAGGTTATCACTCTTTTCACGGATACGTTTTGAAATCGCTTCTTTTAATGCTTCTCCGCTCAAATCGCTATAATCGTTGTCTGCAAGATATTTAATCTTCACTTCGTTCGGAGTACCGATTAAGCCTTCCGTATAAGCTGGTGAAACAACTGGGTCAGCAAGCTCCCAAATCTTTCCTTGCGGATCTTTGAAAGCACCGTCTCCGTAAACCATAACTTCTACATGTTTTCCTGTTCTGTCCAAAATCTGTTTCTGAATGTCTTCTACTAAATCAAAGCATTCATTTGGGAACAGTTTAATCTTGTCTTCTGTTGATTTGTTAGATCCAAGAAGACCGTATTTTGTATTATATCCACTGCCATTTACAGAACTATTCAAGATATCATCTAAACCGCAAACTCTCTCTGCACCATTTTCCTTCAATATTCTCTTCGTTCTTACACGAGTATGAATATCGCAGTTTAGTACATTTTTTGTGTAGTTTAAGATTGCTCTTGGATTATTTGCAAAAATAATCTCTACCTCAGCTCCTGATTCTTTAATGAGCTGTGAATAATAATCTACATAATCTACACCTGTAAATTCGTGCTTATTCTCACCGAACAATTCGCGATAGCGTTCCAATGTCAAGATATCTGAATATGGATTCACTCCCGCTGCATCTATTTTATCTAGAGACACCAATTCATTTCCAACTTCATCACTTGGGTAGCTAAGCATAAGAACCACTTTCTTTGCTCCCTTTGCGATACCGCGAAGACAGATAGCAAAACGATTTCTTGACAAAATAGGGAAAATAACACCAATGGTTTCTCCTCCTAATTTTGCTTTTACATCTTCTGCAATAGCCTCAATCGATGCATAGTTTCCTTGCGCTCTCGCAACAATGGATTCTGTGATAGAGATAACATCTCTGTCTCTTAATTCGAACCCTTCGCTTTCTGCTGCCGCAAGAACACTTTCTACAACGATATCTGCCAAGTTATCATTTTCACGGATAATCGGGCATCTAATACCTCTTGATATTGTTCCAACTTTTCTTTCCATAAATGGCTTCCCTTCTTTCTAGTATTTATCCACCGTAAGATTATACTACACATTACAACCAATGTTCAACATTTTTTTACAACTTACAGTAATTTACATAAGTGGTGCAATTAACCTCAACACTTTGCCACAAATTTTCTCCCATATGCTACGGGATTTCAAATCTTTCTTTGTCATTTTTTGACATTTTGCAAGAGTTTCTTTAAAATCCTGCTCCACATCACGAACCACTGGATTTGCGTAAATAAATGCACCGCATTCAAAGTGATGATAAAAACTTCGATAATCCAAGTTTACGGTTCCAACCACTGCCGTATCATCATCCGACACCAATACCTTTGCGTGCACAAATCCAGGTGTATATTCATAGATTTGCACTCCTGCATCCATCAATTCTTCATAATACGTATGAGCTAGTGCAAACGCGTACCACTTATCCGGAATATGTGGCATAATAATAACCACCTCGATTCCACACTTTGCTGCATAAGTTAGTGTGGTAATGGTCTCATTATCTAAAATCAAATACGGGGTCATGATATGCACGTACTTTTTTGCATGGTTTAATATATGAAAATACACATTTTGACCGATATTTTCGCTATCGAACGGACTGTCTGCATATGGCAGAACAAACCCCTGCTCTTTCTTTATAATCGGATCCTTTTTCGTCAAATATGCGCCATAGTCTTCCGTATCCTTTTCTCCAATATTCCACATCTGCAAAAACATCATGGTGAAACTCTGAACCGCTTCTCCCGTCAGCATAACAGCTGTATCTTTCCAATGTCCAAAGCGTTCCTTTTCATTGATGTATTCGTCCGCAAGATTAACCCCGCCGGTAAACGCTACTTTTCCATCCACAACACAGATCTTTCTATGGTCTCGATTGTTCTGATAGGTAGAAAGAACCGGTCTTAGCGGACTATATAGCTTACACTTTATTCCACACTGTTTTAATTTCTTTTGGAAATTGTATGGCAGTAACACATTACACATGCCGTCATACATGAACCGCACTTCTACGCCTTCTCGTATTTTATCCTTTAAAATGCAGAGAACCTCGTTCCACATACGCCCTTCATCTATGATGAAGTACTCCAAAAAAATATATTTTTCTGCTTTCGACAGTTGTTTTTTTAATTCTTCAAACTTCATTTCTCCAGAAGGAAAATACACTGCCTCTGTATTACGGTAAACTGGATAAGACAATGTATTACCTAGGTAATGAGCAAGATTCGCATTTGCCGGTTTCGTCTGTCTGAGCTCTTCCACCACGGCATTGTCCTGTGTCATATATGATTTTGTCTGTTTGTCCAATTCAAAAAGACGTTTCCGCAAAAATCTTGTTTCAATTTGTGCTTTCATATACAAGAACATAAACAGACCTACCACAGGAATAACCGTAATAAATAAAATCCAGCACAGTTTAAATCCCGGATTCGATTTTTCATTGATAATGTAAATAATCACAAGCAAGCCTACTATATCAATAAACACATTGAAATATCTTGTGTAATCACTTAGATGTGCCGCACTGCTCACGATAAGTGCAATTTGCAATAAGATAAGCACAACTAGCACTGTAATTCTACTAAACACAAACCGCAGAAACCCTTTTCGTGCTTTTTTCACGGGAGCCTGCATCTTCTCCTGCATTTCTTTTCTTATTTCCAAATCTCGCATAATATCTTTGTCGCCTCCACGATATCTTGCTCTTTCATATTTGCAAAGCCCAGTAAAATAGTCGTTTTTTCTTTTGGACTTTGTCCTGTATCATATTCGGACAAACCATAGACTTTTATCTGTCTTTCTTTTGCCAAGCGAATAAGTTCTTCCTCACTTCTTCCATCTTCAAAGTCAAGTAGCAGGTGAACCCCCGCATGCTCTCCCGTGATTTTGCATTTGCCAAGAAGAGGTTTTAAATGGTGCATCAGTAAATCATGACGATTTTTATATAAAGCACGCATCTTATTTAAATGCCTTTCATAATATCCTTCTTCTATAAACTTCTGCACAACACATTGCTCTATCTTTGGAACTGTCGGACTTAGCATACTGCATATCTTTTCGTATCTGTCAAGCAACGTTTTTGGCAGAACTAGGTAACTAACACGAATAGCCGGTGCTATAGACTTTGAAAAGGTGCCAAGATAAATCACCTTATCGTTCACATCATATCCTTGCAAGGCAGGAATTGGTTTTCCTTTATAGCGAAATTCACTGTCATAATCGTCTTCCACAATATATCTGTCTTCCGCCTCAAAAGCCCAGTTCAGTAGTTCCAATCTTCGTTTGATTGGCATTACCGTCCCAAGCGGATATTGGTGAGATGGCATCACATAGGCAAGGTTCGCCCCTGATTCGTATAATTTTTCCACGGACATTCCGTATTTATCCATATCCACTGTCGTCACTTCATAGGAAAGATTTTCAAACAGACGATACGCCTGCTTATAAGTAGGATTTTCAAATGCAATGCGATACTGTTTTCCCAAAAGCATACTCACTATCATCATAAGCACATCACTGCCGGCTCCCACAAGAATCTGCCTAGCATCACAGTTTACCCCTCTCGCCTGATGAAGATAATCACGTATCGCACATCTGAGACCTTCCTCACCCTTGGAATCACCCATTTGGAACAACTCACTTCTGTCATCTAAGAGCACTTCTTTGGATAACTTTCTCCAAACATTATATGGAAAACTACTAAGATCAATCCCTCTTGGACTAAAATCGTAGCGATATTTTTTTTGTTTTGGCACCATCTTCTGAGTAGGTATTAAAATTTCCTTTTTCCACTGATATAAATCTCGAATTTCTGCCACGAAATATCCTTTGCATGGTTCAGATTCGATATACCCTTCCGAAAAAAGCTGCTCATAGGCAAGTTCTACCGTACTTCGGCTCACATTCAAATGTTTTGCGAGCGCCCTTGTAGATGGCAATTTTATGCCACACATCAGTCTCCCATTTCGAATGTCTTCTTTGATGTACTCATATATCTGCTCATATAACGGTTTCCCACTATTTAATTGTAGCTCCATCGTCAACTCATTCATCGCTACTTCCTCTATAAGCAAACTGGGGTGAAGATATCATCTCCACCCCTCAGCATTTTATTTTGGTAATTTAAAAGAACTCTTTAAGGATACAATACGGTTAAATACAAGTGCATCCGGTTTGGAATCCTTTGCATCCACGCAGAAATATCCATTTCTTACGAACTGGAAGCTGTCATACGCTTTCACTCCGTCAAAGCTTGGTTCCAAATAGCAGTCTTTTAATACTGTCAATGAATTTGGATTCAAATTCAAAGAACCGTCTTCCTTATTGTATACTCCCTTTTCCTCATCAACAATGTTTTCATAGAGTCGCACTTCTGCTTTTGTTGCATATGGTGCCGGCACCCAATGAATCGTACCTTTTACTTTTCTTCCTGTAAATCCAGTTCCACATTTTGTCTCTGGATCATAGGTACAGTGAATTTCCGTCACTTTTCCGTTCTCATCTTTCACATAGCTTTGACATGTTACAAAGTAAGCATGCATCAAACGTACTTCGTTTCCTGGGAAGAGACGGAAATATTTTTTCGGTGGCTCTTCCATAAAGTCTTCTCTGTCAATGTAAAGTTCACGACAGAAAGGAACCTTACGGAATCCCAATTCTTCATTTTCTAAGTTGTTTGCAACATCCAAATACTCTACTTGTCCTTCTGGATAGTTGTCAATAATCAACTTGATCGGATCTAGTACTGCCATCATACGAGACTTTTTCATCTTCAAGTCTTCACGGATGCAGTATTCTAACATAGCATAATCTACGGAACTGTTGCTCTTAGATACACCACAAAGCTCTACAAACATCTTAAGAGACTCTGGTGTAAATCCTCTTCTTCGAAGGGCTGCGATGGATACCAATCTCGGGTCATCCCAACCATCTACGATGCCGTCTTCTACCAATTTCTTAATGTAACGCTTTCCAGTTACCACATTGGTCAAATACATCTTAGCAAACTCAATCTGTCTCGGTGCCGGGTCAAACTCACATTCTCTAACTACCCAGTCATAAAGTGGTCTGTGGTCTTCAAACTCCAACGTACAAATGGAATGTGTAATTTTTTCAACCGCATCTTCAATTGGATGTGCAAAGTCGTACATCGGATAGATGCACCACTTATCTCCTGTGTTATGGTGTGCCATATGTGCCACACGGTAGATAATTGGATCACGCATATTGATGTTCGGTGATGCCATATCGATCTTCGCACGAAGTACGCGTTCACCGTCTTCGTATTTTCCATCTTTCATCTCTTCAAAAAGCTGAAGGTTTTCTTCGATGGAACGTTCTCTGTATGGACTGTTCTTTCCCGGTTCTGTAAGTGTTCCACGATACTCGCGAATCTCTTCCGGTGACAAGTCACACACATATGCTTTTCCTTTTTTGATTAACTTCACTGCACATTCGTACATAATATCAAAGTAATCTGAAGCAAAATACAAATGTTCTTTCCAGTCTGCTCCAAGCCACTTGATATCTTCCAAAATGGATTCTACAAACTCTGTTTTTTCTTTTGTCGGGTTTGTATCATCAAAACGCATATGGAAGGTACCATTATATTTTTGTGAAAGACCATAATTTAACAAAATGGACTTAGCATGTCCAATATGCAAGTAGCCATTTGGTTCCGGCGGGAAACGGGTACAAACCGTATCATACACGCCTTCTCTTAGGTCTTTATCTATCTCCTGTTCAATAAAATTTTTTGAAACAACTTCGTTCTCCATAAGAGTCCTCCTAATATTCCAGCATTATCTGAATAATTTTACCACAAATTGCAAGTGCAAACAAGATATCGAAAAGAAAAAACTCCTTATTTCCACGCCTTTTTTAATATACTCAATCAGAAACTTCATATATAAGCCAAAAATCCTTAAATATATCTGATGATATTTCTCGAATCACACCAACACTATCTTCTACTTTTTCAAATAATATCGCATATTTCAATTTCCCATTAGAAAAACCCTTTTCATTATATATAGACGTCTCAACAAACGAAATCATTCCATCCTCTAAACAATCGCCTTCCGAATCCTTGCTATAGACACAATAATTCCCTGTAAAACAATATTCTCCATCGAAAATTTTCATCTGAGCAACTAATAATTCCTTTTCACTCGTCAAGCCAAAATACAATGCATTATTTTTGTCAATTTCTACTATGGTTATATCGTTATCAATCGTTTCTCGAATTCCATCTTTCTCAATAGCATCTTCCGGTTTTTTATAATATTTAGTTGTAAAAAGGATTTTATTTCCCAAGCCAAATGTCAATCCGCCAACCGCACATCCAAATACAATTATAAAAACAACTACAAGAAAATAAATTTTTCGTTTTATCATAGCAGTTCCCTTTTTGCAACCTCTCTCTCTATTATATAGTAAGTCCACTCTTTCCTATTTCATAATTCCTTCATTTGTTTTTGTTTCAATCCATGCATAATACTTCTCTCCTCTAATTACATTAAACAGAAGAATTGCACTCAAAAACATCATGCCACTTACTACTAGCCCCAATACTGCATTCATATCTTGTGTTTTTTGCACTTCATAGGCATCAAGAAACACTGTACTTTCATCCTCCACTCCATAAAGCACACATTTTTCTCCTGTTTTAAGATTATTATAGTCTAATTTATCAACAACTAATTTATATTGTTTTTCCTCAGAAAAAGTTCCTTGAAATTTTTCTCTATCAAATTGATGTCTATTAATATCATCAACATAAAACACATTGTCATCACCCGCAGTAAATAGTTCTACCAAGTCCTCTGTAATTTTATAATCTCTGATGTAAAATGGCAAAGATATCACTTCTTTCTTTTCGACAAATAAAGACCTAACACTTACTATTCCTGAAAAAAGGCCAATACAAACAGCAACTATGCATGAAAAAACCAAAATTCTCCTAACGCCATACATATTTCAACCTCCCAATCGCACACATAGCAAAATCATCTTGCTATTTCACCGCTTCCATCTCAATTACTTTTTTTACAGTCTGTATAATCCCTACTATATTCATTATATTCCTGCCATTTATTTCCTGTCAACGCAAAACAACCCTCTGAAATTACAAACAATTCTCAGAGGGTTGAACCTTACATTTCTAATGAACGTTTTTTCGATGTCTTCACTTCTTCATCATAACAAGCGAATATCTTATCCACTTCTTCTTTCTTCATTTTCGGTGTAACAAGACTTACTATCGGAACTACAATAAGTCCTGCCACCATAGCGATGGCACCTGCATTTATCGGGGATGCGATAAATGGATGTATCATATTTGCCACTGTAATTCCTACACCTGTTGCAAAGCTTGCCCAAACAGCTGCTTTCGTTACACGTTTCCAGTACAAACCATACAGGAACGGTGCCAAGAATGCTCCCGCAAGTGCACCCCAGGAAATCCCCATAAGCTGTGCAATGAATGTCGGTGGGTCAAGTGCTATCACAACAGAAACCACGATAAAGAATACAATCAATACTTGCATCACAAACACTTGCTTCTTCTCGCTCATCTTCTTTATCACATTGCCTTTTAAAAAGTCCAACGTCAGCGTAGAGCTGGATGTCAGCACCAAAGAAGACAACGTAGACATAGAAGCCGAAAGCACTAATACAATCACAATCCCAATCAATATATCCGGTAATTTGGATAACATAAATGGAATGATGCTATCATAGATAATGTTTCCTGTTGTTACATCATATAAGGATTTGTCATCAAACAGACGTCCAAATCCGCCAAGGAAATAGCAACCTCCGGATACCACAACCGCAAACAATGTAGAAATAATCGTTCCTGTCTTTACTGCTTTTTCATCTTTAATTGCATAGAATTTATGTACCATCTGCGGAAGTCCCCAAGTACCAAGGGAAGTAAGAATTACTACGCCTACCAAGTTGTAGGGATCTGGTCCAAAGAAGGAGGTAAAGGCTCCCTGCTGTCCTGCCGTAATGGCCACATCACTCGGGATTTCTGCTAACTTACGAATAGCTTCAACAAATCCTCCCTGTCCGCCAAGAACAGCTACAATCACTGCCACAATACCAAACAACATGATAATCCCTTGAATAAAATCATTAATGGCTGTTGCCATATATCCGCCTACAATAACATATACGGCTGTAAATAGTGCCATTACGATAACACATACAGAATACGGAATATCAAAAGCCATTCCAAATAGCCTTGACAAACCATTATATACAGAAGCTGTGTATGGAACTAGGAAAACAAAGGCTATCACAGAAGCCACAATCTTAATCCCATTACTCTGGTATCTCTCACCAAAGAAATGTGGCATTGTCTTAGACTGTAAATGTTGACTCATGACTCTGGTTCGTCTTCCCAATATCACCCATGCCATCAAACTTCCAATGACCGCATTACCAATGCCAATCCAAGTAGATGCCAAACCATATTTCCAACCAAACTGTCCCGCATATCCGACAAATACAACTGCTGAAAAATAGGAAGTTCCATAAGCAAAAGCAGTAAGCCATGGGCCTACAGAACGGCCACCCAACACAAATCCATCTACACTTTTCGTAGATTGTCTGGAATAGATGCCAACACCAACCATAATAGCAAAAAATACAACTAGTAACGCAATCTTAATAATCATTTGATCTCTTCCTTTCTTTTGCGCTTTAAACCGCAACGCTTTAAAGCGCTAAATTATTTTCTACAGAATAACACAGAGATTTTATTTTGTCAACTCTAAACAATGTCCTTTTTTCTAATAACCTATAGAAAACCTCAAAAGAGCATATCTAGATGCTGATTTTGTTATACTCTGAGCCATTACAGCAGCTAGTTTCATACAAAAATTAAAATCTATCTGCTAAAATCACTTATATTTAACTAAAAATTTTAAATTTGAGCAAATTTGAGCATATATATGTAATCAAATCCAAGAATATATATGCCAAAAGCACGAAAAGTAAGCAAATTTTAACAGCTAGATATGCTCCAAAGGACAAATCTAGCTGCCACCACATACCTTAGCACAAAAAAGGAAGGTTAAATTCCTTCCTTTTTGACTACCTCACCTTGTTTTTTATAAATCGATTTCTCTGGCACAAAAGCACGTACCATAGACAGTGGATAAATGTTTGCATTTCTTCCCACTACGGTTCCTGGATTTAATACGGTTCCGCATCCCACTTCTACTTCATCGCCAAGCATGGCACCGAACTTCTTGAGCCCTGTTTCAATCGGTCCATTCGGTGTCTTAACTGTGGTTAAGGTCTTATCTGACTTTACGTTCGATGTGATGGAACCGGCACCCATATGCGCCTTGTAGCCCAACACAGAGTCGCCCACATAATTATAATGTGGAACTTGTACTTTGTTAAAAAGAATCACATTTTTAAGTTCTGTAGAGTTTCCTACTACTGCACCTTCTCCTACGATGGCATTGCCACGAATAAACGCGCAGTGACGAACCTCTGCATCTTTTCCTATAATCGCAGGCCCGTTAATATATGCCGTAGGGGCTACCTTTGCAGTCCTTGCAATCCAAATGTTCTCTCCTACTTTCTCGTAGTCATCATCTGAAAGCTTTTCTCCTAGTTCCAAGATAAAGGAACCGATCTTCGGGAGTACTTCCCAAGGGTATGTTACGCCATCGAAAATATCCTTTGCGATGGTTTCATCTAAATTGTAAAGAGCACTGACTTTTAATTGTTCCATATGAATTCCTCCTTACTACTTTTTATAAAATGCTGCCGCTTTGTCATAGCAGCTTTTTAACTGATACTGATTATTAAGAGCCATAACGCCGTCTGTTCGACTCTTGATGAAATTTTCTAATTTCACCATATACTCTTCTGATGTAATGCTTCCTTCCGCCACATAAGTAAGTCCTTTTTCCCAACTTGCCGTAAGCTCTGGGTTTAAAAGAGACCGAATGGAATGGTTCACCACATCAAAAATCATTTCCCCAAGCAGTGTCGGGGTAATAATCTGTGTCTTTTTATTAAGAGACAAATATTTGATGGCAATCAACTTTTTCAAAATCTCTGCCCTCGTAGCACTGGTGCCGATTCCACTTCCTTTGATCTGGGCACGCAGTTCTTCATCCTCGATAAGTTGTCCTGCATTTTCCATAGCAAGAATCAAGGAACCAGAATTGTATCGTTTTGGCGGGGAAGTCTCACCTTCTTTAATCTCCAGCCCATTCACCGGAAGAATGCTTCCTTTTTGCAACTGGGAAATAGCCTCAAACAATGTTTTATCAAGGCTCTGTTCCTCATCCTTTTCCTCTGCGTTTTCTTCCTGTTTTTTACTGTATCCTACCACTTTTAAGTAGCCTTCTGACTCTAACACCTTAAAATTGGAAAAGAAACTTTCTTCTCGAATCTTGGTCGTAATTGCCACCTTCTGATAAATGGCCGGTGGGTAGAAAATACTTAAAAATCTACGAACAATGGTATCATAAACTTGCTTTGCAGTCGGAGACACGTTATTTAATGCAGATAGTCCCTGCCCTGTCGGTATAATCGCATAGTGGTCCGTTATCTGCTTGTCATTGACATATCTGGTCTTTTCCAGCCCTTTATGACTACCAAATTGTTTGATATCCTCCAAATAAGGTGCTGCCATCTCGTATTTTGACAACCCATTTAAATTTTTATGAATCTCCTTTGCAACCGCCGTAGAAAGCACTCTGGCATCCGTTCTCGGGTAGGTAACCAGCTTCTTTTCATACAATTCCTGTACAATACGAAGAGTCTCATCTGGACTTATTTTAAATCGTTTGGAACACTCATTTTGAAGTTCCGCCAAGTTAAATAAAAGTGGCGGATTCTTCTTTTCTTTTTTCTTTTCGATGGATGTAATCTGGCAAGTGATTGGCTGGTCTTCGGAAAGGTATGCCACCAATTCTTTGGCATCTTCCTCTTTTTTGAACCCATTTTCCTTATATAGTGCTGGTGTTTCAAAATAGCGGGAACCTTTTACCGCCTTCCACTCGCCTTCAAAGGTCCTTTCCCCTGCCTGTATAGTACTAAGCACGCGATAAAACGGTGTCTTCACAAATTCCCTGATTTCTCGTTCCCTACGCACCACCATACCAAGCACACAGGTCATAACACGACCTACGGACAGTACTGTATATCTGGTATCCAAATATCTGGAGATGCTATTGCCATACTTTAAGGTCAACAGACGGGAAAAATTAATGCCCATCAGATAATCTTCCTTGGCACGCAAGTAGGCAGAAGCTGATAGATTGTCATATTCACTCAAATCCTTTGCCTCACGAATCCCTCTTAGGATTTCTTCCTCAGTCTGCGAGTCAATCCACACACGTTTCCTACTCTTTCCCTTTACATCAGCCATCTGCTCTACCAGACGGTAGATATATTCACCCTCTCGTCCAGAGTCGGTACAGACATAGATGGTATCTACATCCGCTCTATTTAAAATCTGACTGACCGTCTTAAACTGTTTCTGCACATTGGCAATGACTTCGTACTTGAATTCTTCCGGCAAAAAAGGCAAAGTCTCCAAACTCCACCTTTTATACTTCTCATCATATACTTCCGGATAACTCATGGTCACAAGATGTCCCACGCACCAAGTAACAATTGCCTCATCTGCCTCCAGATAGCCATCTTTTCTTTTTGTATTCAGTTTTAATGCCTTTGCAAATTCCTGAGCCACGCTCGGCTTTTCTGCAATATAAACTGATTTTCCCATAAATTATTTCTTTGAAATATATCCTTTCGCTGTCAAAGTCTCTGCACAAAGGATTGCTCCACCTGCAGCACCTCTAACTGTATTATGTGACAAACCTACAAATTTGAAATCATATACGGTATCTTCTCTCAATCTACCTACAGATACTCCCATTCCATTTTCGTAATCTACATCTAAGTTTACCTGTGGACGATTATCTTCTTCCAAATACTGAATAAACTGTTTTGGTGCACTTGGAAGTTCTAATTCCTGTGGAAGTCCTTTGAAGTTCCACAACTTTTCAATCAATTGTTCCTTTGTCGGTTTCTTTGCAAATCTAACAAATACAGCTGCTGTATGTCCATTTAATACAGGAACACGAATACACTGAGTTGTAATAACTGGTCCCTCTGCTTTTACGATTTCACCGTCTACCACTTTACCCCAGATACGAAGTGGTTCCTGCTCACTCTTTTCTTCTTCTCCGCCGATGAATGGGATAATATTCCCAACCATTTCCGGCCAATCTTTAAAGTTCTTTCCTGCACCTGAAATTGCCTGATATGTAGTAGCAACTACTTCTACCGGTTCAAATTCTTTCCATGCTGTAAGCACTGGTGCATAACTTTGAATCGAACAATTTGGTTTTACAGCAACAAAACCTCTGGTTGTTCCAAGACGTTTTTTCTGTGCTTCGATCACTTCAAAATGCTCTGGATTGATTTCCGGCACTACCATTGGCACATCTTTTGTCCAACGGTGCGCGCTGTTATTTGACACAACCGGTGTCTCTGTCTTTGCATATGCATCTTCAATGGCACGAATTTCTTCTTTTGTCATATCTACTGCACTAAACACAAAGTCTACACTTGCTGCTACTTTTTCTACTTCATTTACATTTGCAACAACTAAATTCTTCACTGCTTCTGGCATTGGCGTTGTCATTTTCCAACGTTCTCCCACTGCCTCTTCATATGTTTTTCCTGCAGAACGTGGGCTTGCTGCCACCGTTACCACTTCATACCAAGGATGATTTTCTAACAAAGCGATAAAACGCTGTCCTACCATACCTGTTGCTCCAAGAATCCCTACTCTCAATTTCTGTTCCATGTCTTTAAATCTCCTTTTTCTCTTGTAAATATATTTCATATGTGTTTATCACACATTCCATGGCTGTTTTTCCAGGTGCCCCTATGGTGACACGCTTATTCACACATGTGTCCATGCTGATTGCTTCGTAGATATCTTCTTCAAACACATCGGAAATCGCTTTGTATTCTTCCAATGTCATATCATCTAGCGCTTTGTTCTTGTCTATGCAATAAAGAACCAATTGTCCTACTATACCGTGTGCATCTCTAAATGGTACGCCTTTATTTACCAGATAATCTGCCGCATCTGTAGCATTGGTAAATCCACCTTTGGCACTTGATTCCATCTTGTCTTTGTTAAATCGAATGGTACGAAGCATTCCCGTAAATAATGCTACACATCCCTTCACTGTATCCATTGCATCAAAAGCGAATTCCTTATCCTCTTGCATATCTTTATTATAAGCAAGCGGTATGCCTTTCATGGTTGTAAGAATGGAAGTTAAAGCACCATATACACGCCCTGTCTTTCCACGAACCAATTCTGCAATATCCGGATTCTTTTTCTGCGGCATAATACTGCTTCCAGTACTATAAGCATCATCAATATCTACAAACTGATATTCATTAGAATTCCAGATGATAACTTCTTCGGAAAATCTACTCAAGTGCATCATAATTGTAGAAAGTGCACTCATCAGCTCAATGATGTAATCACGATCCGAAACCGAGTCCATACTATTTAACGTCGGTCCATCAAATCCAAGCAACTGTGCCGTATATTCTCTATCGAGAGGATATGTGGTCCCCGCCAAAGCACCTGACCCAAGTGGACAATAATTCATACGTTTATAAATGTCATAAAGTCTTCCTCGATCACGCTTAAACATTTCAAAATAAGCACCCATGTGATGTGCCAATGTAATTGGCTGTGCTTTTTGCAGATGAGTAAATCCCGGCATGAAAGTTTCGGTATGTTCTTTCATAATAGAAAGAAGCACTTCGAGTAACTCTTTTAACAATTCATCGATTGCCTTGATCTCATCCCTTGTATAGAGTTTCATATCCAAAGCCACCTGATCATTACGGCTTCTTCCTGTATGTAACTTTTTACCTGCATCTCCGATGCGACCAATCAGAGTTGCCTCTACAAAGCTATGGATATCTTCGTATTCATCTGTAATCTCTAACTTACCACTATTTACATCATCTAGGATTCCGTTTAATCCTTCTATAATCTGTTCCATCTCATCTTCTGTTAAAATGCCTTGCTTTCCAAGCATCTTCACATGCGCAAGACTTCCTCTAATGTCCTGCTCATAGAACTTTTTGTCAAAACTAATGGAAGCATTAAAATTGTAAACCAACTTATCGGTTTCTTTTGTAAATCTTCCACCCCACAATTGTGCCATATCTTTTCTTTCCTTCCTTTTGTCTTCCTGTTAGTTTACCACGAATCACTCTTTTTTGTCTAGGTTTCTATCTCGAATTGAAAAGGCGCATCCGCAATAATCCTGTCTATATAATCCATACTCCTTGGATAGTTCAATAGATCGTTTGTATCCATTCTTCTTTTTAAAATCGGATGGCAGATAGGATATCCCATATTCCTCCCCTAATCGCATACCTATTTGGTTTAATTTCTCTGCATTCTTAAGGGGACTAATACTGAGTGTGGTTGTAAAATAATCAAAGCCACCTTCTTTGGCTATTCGTGCCGTTTCTCTTAAGCGAAGCTCGTAGCAGCCAAAGCAACGTTCGCCGCCTTCCCTTAGGTCTTCCATTCCCTTTGCCATCTCATAAAATTTGTCCTTATCGTAATTTCCTGCAAGAAAAGTAACCTTATGTTTTGCCGGCATCTGCTCTATCAAAGTCTGCTGTTCTACGATACGTTTCGTATATTCACTCTCTGGTGCAATATTCGGATTGTAATAAAAAACTGTAATTGCAAAATACTGGGATAAATACTCTAACACATAACTGCTACAAGGTGCGCAACAACTATGTAACAATAACGTGGGCACTTGCCCTTCTTTTTGCAATTGTTCTATCTGTTTATCCAGCTCTTTTTGATAATTCATATATTGCTCCCATTCCAACTAATATGGGTCAAATTATACTCTTTTCTTTCCTCGCAATCAAGCACTCATTTCACATTTTTACATAAAATAACTGTATATTAGAAACTAAAATGGAGGTGTCTTATGGGAACAGTATTAGAAATCAAAGACCTTTGTCACTCTTACCACAATATGGATGGGGAAACCCCTGCGATTAAGAACCTCTCTTTTTCTGTTGCGGAAGGAGAATTCATCAGCATTGTCGGTCCATCCGGATGTGGGAAGTCAACACTCTTATCGATTATTACAGGGCTTCTCACACCAGAGTCTGGCACACTCCTTCTGAATGGAAAACCGTTAAAGGAAAATTCCACTAACATCGGCTATATGCTACAAAAAGACCATTTATTTGAATGGCGAACGATATACAAAAACATTACTCTCGGCTTGGAAATCCGCCATCAATTATCTGCCGAAGCAAAACAAAAGGCACATACACTACTAAAGCAATATGGACTTGCTGATTTTGCAAATGCAAAGCCGTCTGAACTGTCCGGTGGAATGCGTCAGCGCGCCGCTCTTATCAGAACACTAATTTTAGAACCCGAACTACTTTTATTAGACGAACCTTTTTCTGCTTTGGATTATCAGACACGTTTAACGGTGGGTGATGAAATCGGGCAAATCATCCGTAAGGAAGGGCGTACTGCTATCCTTGTTACCCACGATCTTTCCGAAGCTGTCAGTCTTGGTGACAGAGTTCTTATCTTAACCGACAGACCTGCAAGTGTAAAACGCATTGTTCCATTATCTTTTAACCTTGAAAAAGACACGCCACTAAACAGAAGAAATACACCTGAATTCAAACAGTATTTTAATCTCATTTGGAAGGAGTTGAATGAAAATGAATGACATTTCTCGTGGACAGCAGGCATATTTAAAAACCATACAACGCCATCGCATTATTGTACTAGTTGGAAGAATCATTCTCTTGGTGGGTTTTTTACTTCTATGGGAAGTCACAGCAACGCTTGGCATTATCGACTCCTTCATCTTCAGTAGCCCTTCCAAGGTGGCTCTTTGTTTCTGGTCTATGGTCAAAGATAAAAGCATCTTTTTTCATACAGGAATTACACTCTACGAAACAATTGTCAGTTTCTTACTTGTAACTATACTCAGTTTGCTTGTTGTAATCGCACTATGGTTCAGCAAAAAACTATCCGAAATCACCGAACCTTTCCTAGTCGTTTTAAATAGCCTTCCAAAATCAGCCCTAGCGCCCCTTCTTATCGTTTGGCTCGGTGCAACTCCAACAACCATCATTGTTGCGGGTATGTCAGTTGCAATCTTTGGTAGCATTTTAAACCTGTACACTAGTTTTCAAGGGATAGACGAAGAAAAAATCAAGCTGATATACACCCTCCATGGGAACCGTTTTCACGCCCTTTCTAAAGTCGTAATCCCTGGTTCCGTTCCAGCCATTATAAGCAATATGAAGGTCAACATCGGTCTTTGCCTGGTAGGCGTTATCATCGGAGAGTTCCTCGCTGCAAGAAACGGACTTGGTTATCTTATCATCTATTCCAGTCAGGTGTTTAAATTAGATTGGCTTTTGATGTCAATCTGTATCCTTTGTGTCTTAGCTATGGGATTGTATGCACTTATTAATTTAGTCGAAAAACAGTATCAGAAACATTTTTAGATCCAAATAGGCAGTTACGGAAATCCGCAACTGCTCTACATAATCTATCTCTCATTTTTTCTTTTCATTTTCTTGACATAATTCCCTTATAATAGTAAAATTTTATTAGGTATGTATATCATCTGAAAGGAAGGAAATATAGATGACAAACGGACATGACGAACAGATAAGAATTGTACAAGAAACCGTAGCCGGAAAGGAAATTACATTTGCACATGTAATGGGCGGACCGGACCCAATTATATATCAAAAATTAGGATTAAATCCGCAAGTAGATTATGGCTCTTCTGCTATTGGAATCATGAATATGACACCACCGGAATCTGCTGTAATCGCATCTGATATCGCAGTGAAAAGTGGAAATATTTATCTTGGTTTTGCAGACAGATTTACCGGAACTTTGATTGTTACAGGTGAGATTTCCGATGTAATGTCTGCACTAACTGAAATTGTAGATTACTTCCGTGACGATTTAGGCTATGTAGTCTGCAAAGTGACAAAGAAATAGGAAGTGTATCCATGACGCGTATAACTAAGGAACAACTTTTAGAAAAAATATTCAATGACGATTATGAGCATTTAAAAGGCAAACGCCTTCGTATGACCCGTCTTAGAGTGCCGGGAAAGGAAGTTTGCCTTGCACATATTATCAACCCTTCCGATAGACGCATCTATGAAAATTTGGCATTACATATCGGTGTTCACGAAGGGGAAGACCATACGGGCGAAACCTTGGGGCTTATTCGTTTTACTCCTTGGGAAGCCGTTGTCGCTGCTGCTGACGTAGCTGCGAAAAGTGCCAATGTGCAGATTTGCTTTATGGACCGCTTTTGTGGTTCTCTAATCGTTTCCGGACAGATGGCTGATGTAGAAGCTGCTGTTGAGTCCGTAGTAAAATATTTTGGCGAAGAACTTGGCTTTGGAACTTGCAAAGTCCATAAAAGCTAAGATGACAGGATAAGGTCGAATATGAAAAAATTGTTTTTAATGGGACGAAGTGAAGCCGGCAAAACCTCATTAACACAGGCGCTAAAAGGCGAAGAACTTCATTATGTAAAAACTCAATATACAACTACCGATGATAACACCATCGATTCACCAGGCGAGTATGCAGAATCCAAGCGATTTAGCGTTGGATTGGCATGCTTTTCTTTTGAAGCCGACGTGGTGGCGATTGTACAAGCTGCGGATGAGCCATTTAACTTATTTAGTGCTAGTCTCCGCTCCTTTATTCTCCGCCCTCTCATCGGTGTAATTACAAAAATCGATTCCCCTTACGCGAACGTCCCTATGGTTCGTCAGTGGATGGAAAATGCAGGCTGTGAACGCATCTTCTTAATTGACAACACAACCCGCGAAGGTATCGATGAATTATTGGAATACCTAGAAGAAGATTTGCCTTCCCTTACAATGGAACAGGCAAAAAGGAAACAAGACTTAGGATTAAACGAATGGGATCCGCTTCCGGAGGAGATGGATTCTTAGGAAAGGTTACATAAGAAATGTTTGGTTTAGGAACAATTATTAACTGTAGTGCAATTGTGGTAGGCGGTCTGTTCGGATTACTATTCGGACGCTTTGTAAAGGAACACATTCAGGATTCTCTTACAAAAGCCTGTGGCGTTTGCACTCTTTTTATTGGAATTTCAGGTGCATTAGAAAAAATGCAGGCAAATGAAAACAGCGGCCTATTAATTGTAGTCTGCCTTGCCCTTGGAACCCTAATTGGAGAACTATTAAACATTGAAAACTTATTCGAGCGCTTTGGAGAATGGATAAAACAAAAGACAGGAAATGATAAAGACAATCGCTTCATAGATGCTTTCCTTTGCTCTTCTCTCACTGTTTGTATCGGAGCTATGGCAATTGTAGGTTCTATCGAAGACGGGCTCTCCGGAGACTATTCCATCCTCGCAACAAAAGCTATCCTTGACTTTATCATTATCATGGCAATGACTTGTGCAATGGGAAAAGGTTGTATCTTTTCCGCCATTCCTGTGGGTGTCTTTCAAGGTTCCTTCACTTTGCTGGCACATTTCATTCGCCCGATCATGACAGAGGCTGCTCTTTCTAATCTATCTGTAGTCGGTTCCATTCTCATCTTCTGTGTGGGAATCAACCTAGTGTTTGGAAAAAAATTACGGGTGGCAAATATGCTTCCTTCCGTTATACTAGCTGTCATCATTGCCTTTCTACCGATATTCTAATTTCACATCCTTTTTCTACTTGCATATCTTAGTAGAAAAAGGATTGGTATTTTTATGGCTATTTTCTTTCCTGTTCAATCAATTTCCCGCGCTTTTAACGCGATAATCGAAAACATTTCCACAGAAGACAATACAACATTTATCACCATCTCTTACCGCAGTTGCCGAACCTGCAACTCTCAAACGGTCGTACTTGTTGCAAATCGCAATACAATTCTTTTAAATGAAAATCAAAGAACAGTCCCACTTAACACACTAAGAAGAGGAATGACCGTGAATGCCCTATTTTCTACTGCTATAACTAGAAGCATTCCACCACAGGCCACCGCTTATCTGATACAGATTGTAGAAAGACCAGCTTCCGACACAACCACAACTGGAAGAATCATTGATATCGACAGACAGAACCTCTCTTTCACTACAACAAGTGATAGAACCCCTGCATCTGCCATCCGTTTTAATGTAGCAGAAAATGCCCGCATATTCGATAAGTCAGGAAGGCAGATTCCATTCGGACTGCTCATGCCGGGCATGCGTGTGCGTGTGCGCCATGCTTCCTTTATGACCGCAAGCATCCCGCCGCAGACTACTGCTTTTGAAATACGGGTGTTATAGTTTCTTTTATATGCTAATAGTGGCTTTTTAACCTTCTTAAGCAATATCAAATTTTCGCACCAGCATATAGAAACTCAAGCAAAAGCAAATATATCTGCCGATATTGTTATATCCAGTGTTGTTATGGCATATAATTTTAGGCAAAAGCATAAATCTATCCGTTGAAATCACTTATATCTAGCTCCATTTTTTGAATTTGAGCATATATAATCAATTATATCTTGCCTTTTATATGCCAAATCGCTTTTAAAAAGCGTTTTTCTAAGGGCTAGAATTGAGCAAAAAAGTAAATCTATCTGCTCAGTCTCTCAAAAAGAAAAAAGAAGGTGCCCGCAGTCAAAAGTTCAGACTTGAGGCACCCTCTTTTATGTATCTTATTCTATGAATACAACGGTGTGTTGTAACGTATCTTTCTATATATCTTTTGTCCAAGTACTACGAAAAGATAACCGGTAATGGCAATTGTCGTTCCTCCACCCAGCACTACATATATAGCCATAATAATGTAAAATAAAATGTTCATAAATATTTCTCCTTGCTTTCTCAATTTCGTTTTGATTTTAGCAAAGTAAAAATATCTATTCAATGCCTGCAAAGGAATCTTAGTTGAATCTTAACCAGCTATTTTTTCCGCTTTCCTTCCCACTGAACCAACACAATGGCAATAAAGATTACTACAAATCCTATCATCATGCGAAGTGTGATTTTTTCATGATATAAAAGAATGGAAAATATCACACCAAACACGGATTCCAGACTTAAAATCATACCACCGATTGCAGGCTCTGCATATTTTAAACCATAGCTTTGCATAAACAGACAAAGTGCTGTGGCAAACAATCCCAGATACACGATACCTCCCACTGTATCAAGCGGAAATACTGTCGGAATCCCTTTTTCTGCCACAACAAATATCCATGCAAAGATGGTAACCACCCACAATTCAATCGTGGTAAGTAAAAGTACATTTCTATTACGACACACAATCGCAGAAATCACAATATTCACTGCACAAGGTACACCACTTAGCACCGTATAGATGTCTCCCAAGGACATGCCCCATCCGCCGGACAGCGAAAGAATCCCCACACCGATAAGACAGAGGAATACACAAGCAATATGGCGCAATTTGGGACGTTCTTTTGTCACAAACCAATAGATAAACGGCACCATCACGCTGTAGGTAGTACAAAGAAACGCACTCTTTCCCGGCGATGTATCAAGAGCCAATCCACCTACCTGCAATATATAGCTGATAAACAAAGTTATTCCCATCCAAAATCCATCTACCAGATACTTCTTATCTAGTTCCTTTCGCATGGGTACTGCCACGATTAATAACACCATACTGGCAACCGTAAAACGTAGCGCTATGATAAAAGATGCAGAAAATACTTCTGCTGCCATCTTTCCGATAGTGAATGTACTTCCCCACAGGGCTGCTGTTATAAATAACGCCAATTTGCCAATTCTCTTCTGTTTCATATATTCTTAAACCTCTATCCACTCTAGGATATCCCTAAACTTTTCTTCTTCCCCGCAAACACTTATCTTATATCCAGCCAGTTCATACTCTTTGACAGTGCAAGATTGTATTCCTCCTTTATAAAGAATATGAATCTTATCATCCACCACAACCTGCACATTCTGAAGTCCCAACTTTAGTCCATCCCCTGTCATCTTCATATAACTTTCCTTGATGGTCCAAAGTCTGAAAAACATATCCTTTTCATCTTCTGCTTCTTTGATATATGCGTTTTCCTTTTCCGTAAAAAAACGTGCTGCCACGTTTTCTTTTATATCACGAACCTTTTCTATATCACACCCTACAGGCTTATCACTGATTGTACAGGCCACCATATTGTGGCAATGAGACAGGTTAAAGTATATGCCTTCCATCTGTGGCTTTCCATTTTCTCCATAGGAAATACTCTGATTTTCAATCCCATGTTTCTTTAAAACCTGCTGTAGTAACAGCCCTGCACCAAGACTTAATCTTCTATCCTCAGGACGAGCCAATCGCTCTATTCTATTTTTTCTTTCTGTAGAAAGAAGTTCCATACTTTCAGGAACTTCTTTTGGGTCAGGCAAATGTCTTACATCTGCCACATATACATGTACCATATAAAACCTCTTTATACTTGCTCTGCAATCTCGTAGATTAACTTTTCAGTCTTTTCCCATCCAAGACATGGGTCTGTAATCGACTGACCATAGGTGTTTCCATCTGCCTTTTGAGCTCCGTCCACGATATAACTTTCAATCATTAATCCTTTTACCAATTTCTTAATATCGTCATTCATACGACGGCTATGCATAACATCTTTACTGATACGAATCTGTTCTAAATACTGTTTATTTGAGTTCGCGTGATTTGCATCAATCACAACACCCATATTTTGTAATTCTTTCTTCTGATACCATTCGTACACTCTCATCAAATCTTCATAGTGGTAATTAGACAAGTTTTCTCCCATATTGTTCATCCCACCGCGAAGTATGGCATGAGTGTATGGATTTCCCTTACTTTCCACTTCCCATCCTCTATAAATAAAGGTATGTCCGTGCTGTGCTGCAGTAATAGAATTCATCATAATACCCAAATCTCCACTGGTTGGATTTTTCATACCAACCGGCACATCTATGGCACTGGCTGTTAATCTATGTTGCTGATTTTCCACTGAACGTGCTCCCACCGCCACATATGCAAGTAAATCCGAAAGATATCTGTAGTTTTCCGGATACAACATCTCATCTGCACAGGTAAAACCAGTCTCCTTTAATGCTCTCATATGAAGATTTCTGATTTTGGTAAGCCCATTTAACATATCCGAATCATGAAGTGGATCCGGTTGGTGTAACATTCCTTTATATCCCTCACCGGTAGTTCTTGGCTTATTTGTATAAATACGAGGGATAATAATGATTTTATCTTTCACCTTTTCCTGTACTGGACAAAGTCTGGACACATAATCCATAACCGATGTAATATGATCTGCAGAGCATGGACCTACAATCAGCAAAAACTTATCCGATGTCCCTGCTAGCACTTTTTTTATCTCTATATCTCTTTCTTCAAAAGTTTTCTGCATTTCTGCCGTTACCGGATACATCTCTTTTACTTCCATCGGTATTGGCAATTTTCTCTTGAAATCACAATTCATCTTTTTCCCCTCCGCTGTCTATATGATATCAACTATTATGCCTAATTTTTTCAAATCTTCATAAAAACTCGGATAGCTTTTTCTCACTGCTTCTGCGCCGTCAATCTCACCGCCAACGCTACTTAACAGTACCGATAGTGTCATGGCAATTCGATGGTC
Source organism: Faecalimonas sp. (assembly GCA_045659705.1). GTDB lineage: Bacteria > Bacillota > Clostridia > Lachnospirales > Lachnospiraceae > Faecalimonas. Next base: position 6,998 of record JAZRCJ010000031.1, on the reverse strand, counting down.
ATTATGGCTTTCTAGTAACGCCGTAGGTTTTTTAAGCATTCCTTTATGCACTTCTATTTCATTTTCTTTCACTGTCACACAGATACCAAACTTTGCAAGTTCTTCAGCCATCACGGCTCCTCTGTCGCTTTCTTTGATACGAAGTCTTCTGGTTCCCGTAAAACGTGCGCCATTGCACACAGCTGCCATTCCCATTAAGATTGGCCCCAAGTCCGGGCATTCGGAAATGTCCAGTGTTGGTGTCCCCTGCTTTAACGCTGTGAAATAGGACTGATAAACCTTATCTCCCTGCTTGCTGTTTGAATTTAATCCATCTACTTTTACATTGCCCTGTACTAGATTAAAACTCTCCAAAAATGCCGCGTTAGAATAATCTCCTTCTACTATCACTTCTTTTGGCTGATACACTTGTCCGCCAGGTATATAATAGGTATTCCCCACGCGTTTTATAATGATTCCAAATATTTCTAACGCCTCCAATGTAAGTTCTATATATGCTTTACTTTCAATTGGAGGCAATATCTCCAAAGTACTGTCTTCCTTTAAGAGTGGCAATGCAAACAAAAGTCCTGTAATAAATTGACTACTCACATCTCCAGGCACTTTATAATCTGTCGCCTGCAACTGTCCCGCTAACTTTAGACTTGCTTCTTCCTTATCAAAAAGAATACCTTGTTTTTTACAAATCTCTTCATAAATGCCAAGTGGTCTTTCAAACAATCTCTTTGCACCTACAAATTCACACGAGTTACCACTTGTTAATAGCAAAGGAATAAAAAAGCGCAACGTACTTCCGCTTTCTCTGCTGTTCAACACATGGGATGTCTTCATGTTCTTTCCGCCAATCCCATGTATCGTTACTTCATCATCATGGATAGAATATTCTGCTCCCAAAGCTTCTAGTATTTCTAATGTAGCTTTGACATCTTCACTTAATTCAATATTGCGCACAACACTTTTGCCGTGGGCAAGGCCTGCGCCAATCAGCATACGATGTGCCATGCTCTTGGAAGGTGGCGCTACTATGGTCCCTACCGCCACGCTTTGACCTATGATTGCCTTCATAAATCCATCTCCTATCTAAGCCAATCAGTTCCATACCGTTGGGATAGTAAATCACTGATTACAATGGCTGTCATACTGTCTACCACCACTCTTGCACGATGGATAATTGCAGGGTCATGACGACCCTGTATCTGCATCACTTCATTTTCTCCTGTTTTTATATTTACAGTCTGTTGTTCCTTGTATATGGAAGGTGTCGGTTTTACAACTGTTCTAAATAATAATGGCATGCCATTCGTAATACCACCGTTAATGCCACCATTGTGATTTGTCTTTGTGACTACTTCGCCCTCTTTCATCTCAAACGCATCATTGGCTTCACTGCCTTTCATCTCGGCAAAACCAAACCCTTGTCCAAATTCAATGCCTTTTATGGCAGGAATACTGAACATAGCATGGGAAAGCATACTCTCCACGCTATCAAACCAAGGCTCGCCAACTCCCGCCGGAATACCTGTAACCACAGTTTCTAAGATACCACCTACACTGTCCCCTTCTTCTGCGGCTCTTGCAATATGGGCGTGCATATCTGCAGCAGCCTTTTCATCTAACACAGGGAAAATAAGGTCATTTACTCTGTTAATGTCTTTCTCATAATCTAAAAAACAGCGATCCACAATATCTCCACACTGTTTTATATGACTTCCTACATAAATACCTTTACTCTGCAATGCCTTTAACAGAATTGCACCGCAGGCTACAATTGGGGTTGTAATTCTTCCCGAAAAATGACCACCACCACGGTAATCTGCAAATCCATGATACTTTTGAATTGCGGTATAGTCTGCATGGCCTGGACGCATCAAGTCCTTTGTCTTAGAATAATCCTTGCTTTGTGTATTTTGATTTTCAAACAAAATACAGATAGGAGTTCCTGTTGTCTTTCCTTCAAACACACCACTTACAATCTTTGGCTCATCTGCCTCTACTCTCTGTGTGGAGATTTTTCCATGTGGTTTTCGAAGATTTAACTGGTTGCAAATATACTCCATATCCACTTCAATTCCCGGTGCCACTCCATCTAAAACAGCCCCAATCTGTGCGCCATGACTTTCTCCAAACAATGTAATTGTAATATTATTACCAAACACATTTTTCACTTGGCTCTACCTCCAATCTCTCAAGTACCGAATCCATTGGCCACTCTTCTATACTTCCTTTTCCTATTTCTTCTACAAACACAACAGAGCAACTGTCATTCGATGCCTTTTTATCATGGGTAATGGCTTCTTTTACAGCCTCCTTGCAGATTGCTCTCATATCCGGCATCTCAAAACCAATTGCCTGATATATCTGTTTTAGTTGCGCCTGCACTTCTTCGCCACTCATATATAACATTCCTAGGGCCACACATTCTCCGTGTAAAAGTTCTCCTTTTGCTGCACTTTCAAATCCATGCCCAATGGTATGTCCAAAATTCAAAATTTTTCGCAAACCGCACTCTTTTTCATCTTGTTCCACCACATATTTTTTTATCATAAGAGCTTTCTCGATAATTACGTCTAAGTTATCTTTCCATGCATCATTTAAAAATAATTCAAACAACTCTTTGTCACTAGTCGCGCCCATTTTTACAGCTTCCATAAGTCCGTTTGTAACCTGTCTGTCACTTAGTGTAGAAAGCGTATCTGGATCAATCAAAACTTTCTTTGGCTGATGAAAGGCTCCGATTATATTTTTAATTCCCGCTAAATTCACCGCTGTCTTTCCACCAATGGAAGAATCAACCTGAGACAAAATCGTGGTAGGAACATTATAAAAATCAATCCCACGCATATAAAGAGATGCCACAAAACCTCCCAGATCTCCTACTACACCGCCACCAACGGATACAACTACATCCTTGCGACTAAATTGGTGCATTAGCATCTCTGTTAGAATCTCTTCTGCTGTTTGAAGAGATTTGCTCCCTTCGCCCTGTGCCACAACTTTTATGTAGCCCTCCTTTGCCTGACTGGCAATGGACGCAGCATAAACAGACGGAACGCCCTCATCGGTGATAATCATTACTTTGCGATTTAAATCTAAAAATTCTTTCACCCTTTTTAGGCTTCCTCTTTCAATAACAATATCATAACTGTTATTGCCTAACTCCATCCGAATCATAGTTTATCCTCCAATCAAAAAAACCGGTATTTGTCACATTCAAATACCGGTTTGCACGCTTGTCATATCAACTTTGGTGTGTCGGAATAAGAATAACTATCCTATTACCCAAATTATGTTTTTATTATAAGCACGTTATATTTATTTGTCAATGAATTTCCCTAATAACACTTGGAACACGGATCGTATCCTGCTTGTTGTGCCGCACTCTTTGTCATACTTCTTGCCTTATTAGGATTCATCCTTCCACAGTGATTTATACTATGATATTTCGAACCAGTCGCACTAATCCAAACTTTTACAGCTGGCACCTTCTTCTTCGCCTTGACTGTTATTTTACATTTGTAGGTCTTTTTTCCAATCTTTGCTGTAATCGTAACTTTCCCTGCTTTTTTTGCTGTTACTTTCCCACTTTTGCTTACAGTGGCAACCTTCTTATTTGAAGTTGTCCAAGTCGGCTTTTTGCTCGTGTTTTTCAATTTCAGCGTAGTAGTTTTTCCCACATACAATGTTGCCGATTTTTTGTTGATTGTCACAGTTTTTGCTGCCTGCGCAGTTTGTACAATTGGCGTATTTGTTGGTGCGACAAAAGTAAGGCACACCGAAAAAGCCAATGCCAAAAGTAATTTCTTCGCTCTCTTCATTTGGTTTTCTCCTCTTTTGTAATAATAAATAGAACCAGGCACTTAACCTGGTTCCCTTTGCGCCAAAGCTGAAAATCGGACTTGAACCGACGACCCCTTCATTACGAGTGAAGTGCTCTACCAACTGAGCTATTTCAGCTTATGTGGTCTCATAACCACAAGTTTTATTATATCGAAAATCTAGAAATATGCAAGTATTTTTTACAATTGTTTCTTCTCTCTTCTCTTTATATCTTCTTTTATCAATCTGTAAATTGTTGCCGTAAGCGGAACCCCAACAAGCATACCGAGTATTCCATACAATCCCCCACCGATGGTCACTGCTGCAAGCACCCAAAGTCCCGGAATTCCAATGGAAGAGCCTACCACACGCGGATAGATAAGATTGCCTTCTAATTGTTGTAATACAACAAGGAATATAATGAAAATCAATGCTTTTAACGGTGATACCGTAAGTATCATAATCGCACCCACCACTGCACCAATATAAGCACCTGCAACCGGAATTAACGCAGTCACTGCAACCAAAGCTCCTATCATAGTTGCGTACGGAAGTCTTAAGATTAACATTCCGACTGTACACAAAGAGCCTAGTATCACGGCCTCAATGCACTGCCCTACGATATAACGATGAAAACAATCATTACATACATCCAGAACATAGAATACTTTTTCTTTCCATGTTGGCTTCAAGTAATTGTCTGCCAGACGCACGGATTGACGTTTTAAGGTATCTTTTCCAATCAATAGGTAGATAGAAAAAATTACACTGATAAACACAGTAGCGATTGTGGACACCGTTCCTGATACCACATTCACCGTAAAATTCATTACATTTCCAACCCCTGATGTAAATACCGTAAAAAGCTTTGAAAGATAGCTCTGCCAATCTGTATTTGCCAGAACGCTAATCATATCCTTCGGCAACCATTCTCCAATATTGGTTTCTGTTAGCAACCTCTGAATTGCAGGCGGTATTTCAGAAATAAGTAATGAAATACATGCCACAAACTGCGGAACCACTAGCCGTAGCACTAGTGCCACAATACCAAAACAAGTGATAATTGCAAGAGTCGCACACACCGGGCGTCTGCTTTTTCTTACGATTTTTTTATCTGCATTTTTCACAAAATAATGCTTTTCATAGAAACTCATTAAAATATTAAAAAGATACGCAAGAATCGCACCTATAATAAGCGGTTTGGCCGCACCTATAACAGTCCCCACAAGTGCTGCCAGTGCACTCCAGTACGTAATGCATAGATATAACAGAAAAATGCTGACACCTATTTTTAAGCATGTTTTCCATTCTAATTTCATAAGATTCCTCCTAACTCATATATTCAAATGCATTCTTATATAACTTTATTTCATCTCCCAAAACACTTACCACATCAAATCTGCACGCCACATTTTCCAAACGATGTTTATGCAGATAATACAGTGCCGTTTTTGAGATACGTTTTATCTTTTGTCTAGAAATTGCTTCTTCCGGACTTCCTTTTATTAAGGTTTTCCTATACTTCACTTCACAAAACACAAGGCACTCCCCGTCTCTTGCAATGATGTCAATCTCGCCTTGTCTGCATCTAAAATTATATTCTATAATCTCATATCCAAGAGATTTCAAATATGCCGCAGCTTCTTTTTCGTACGTTTCTCCAACTAGGCGATTATTTTGTCCCATAACTACACCTACACAAAATTTTTAATAAAGCTTGCTCTGTGTATCGGTGTAGGTCCTATCTTTTTAATCGCCTCTATGTGCATTACAGAACCATATCCCTTATTTCCTGCAAAGCCATATTCTGGGAAAATAGCATCATACTCTACCATCAGGCGATCTCTCGTCACTTTCGCGATAATACTTGCCGCTGCAATAGACATACTTTTCGCATCTCCCTTAATAATCGGCACCTGACGGATAGGAACCTCCGGAATCGTAACTGCATCATTTAAAAGCAAATCAGGCTGTACTTTTAAATTTCCAATGGCAATTCTCATAGCCTCATAGGTAGCCTGCAAAATATTAATCTCGTCAATCCTTGCAGGGCTTACCATGCCAATCCCGGTGGCCACAGCCTTTTCCATAATCTCTTCATAGAGTTCTTCTCTCATTTTTTCTGAAAGCTTTTTGGAATCATTGAGATATAATATATCACAGTCTTTCGGCAAAATAACAGCGCCGGCAACTACCGGACCGGCAAGTGGTCCTCTTCCCACTTCATCAATACCGCATATATAAGAAAAATCACTGTATTTTCTCTCATAAATGGCCATATTTTCCATACGTTTTTTCTCGGCTTCTAACTTTTCCAGTTGTTTTTTATACTTGCCAATCAGGCTGACAACGCCTGAACGGTCATCATCTGCATACTTTGCAAATAACAACTCCAATCCATTCGTGTCAGCCTGTTCAAATTCTAATTTAATCTCACCAATTTTTTTACTCATGTGGAATCACTCCAAAATTATCCAGTGGCCAAATGCGCACCCACGCACGACCAATCATATCTTCCTTGTTAATTAAACCTACATCTTGCGCTCTACTGTCCGAACTGTGATTTCGATTATCCCCCATAACAAAGTATTCATCTTCTCCCAGTTCTATCGGCTCTGCTGCCATACCGTATTTATCTGCATCTATGACTTCTAGTCCATACTGCTCATTCAATCTTTCGCCATTGATGTAAATATGTCCTTCTTTAATCTGCACAGTCTCTCCCGGCATACCAATGATACGCTTGATATAATATGTATTTTCCCCATAGCGATAAGGAAATACTATAATTTCAAAACGTTCTGGATCACGGAAACGATAAGAAATTTTATCTACAATCAAATTGTCACCATTTTGAAGGGTAGCTTCCATAGACTCGCCACTCACTCTGGTTCGCTGCCCTACATAAGTAATAATAAGGTAGGTAACACCAATAATAATTGCCACATATAATACCCATCCAAGTAATTCACGAAGAAAATTGCCAGAAGGCTCTCTTTCTTCCGGTATTCCCATCGCTCTACGTTCACTAGCTTCTATCTTTGCCAGCTGTTTTGCTTTTTTTCTTTTTAAATATTCATAGCGCTCTCTATGTTTACGTGCCATCTTTTAGCCTTCTTTCTCTTTATTCATAATCCTGTGGAAATTCCAACGTAATTCGACCTAGTCTTCCGTTTCTAAAA
>JAZRCJ010000030.1:0-2595 GCA_045659705.1 Faecalimonas sp. | reverse complement strand
GAATACGGATGGTTCTAGCCTGGTCTGCAATGGCTCTTGTAATAGCCTGACGAATCCACCAGGTTGCATAGGTACTGAATTTAAATCCTTTTTCATAATCAAATTTTTCAACAGCTTTAATTAACCCTAAGTTTCCTTCTTGAATCAAATCAAGGAACAGCATCCCACGTCCCACATAACGCTTAGCAATACTTACAACAAGACGAAGATTTGCTTCTGCAAGACGTTTTTTCGCATCTTCGTCACCATCTACCATACGCTTTGCCAATTCGATTTCCTCATCAGCAGTAAGAAGCGGCACTTTACCGATTTCCTTCAAATACATACGAACCGGATCCTCGATGCTTACACCTTCCGGTACAGATAAATCGATTTTTCCATATCCACTTCGTCTTCTTCTGACAAAATGATATCTGGTTCATCATCAAGCACATCTACATCTGCATCCCCACTGATGCGAAGCACTTCGATATTCTGAGCCTCCAAATACTCAAATATTTTTTCCATCTGTTCTGTAGTAAGCTCCATATCTGAGATAACTTCGTTGATTTCCGGAATCTCTAACATATTCTTTTTCTTTTTCCCCAAAGCCACCAACGCTTTTAGTTTCTCATCCAATTTTACAGCTTGTTCTTCCATATTGTATCCACCTTCCATAACTTGTTTATATTTTATCCTTAATCAATAGAAATATGCAGTTTCTGCAAGTCCTGCAAGGCCTTTTTGGCTTGCATAAGCTTTTGAAGTCCCACAATATCTGTCGGCTCCAATTGTTTTGTAGCATATTCGATATGATAGTTTTTCACTCGGATAATCGTTTCTTTTAATGCTTTTTCCTGTTCTTCTTTTGTGGTAAGCTCCTGAATCTTTGTATGAAACAGCGATGCCACTTCTCGGTGTTCGCCTTCATCCGTAAAATGATTCATTACCTTTGCAGGATTTAACTCACCTTCTTCATATTGGTCATACAAAAGCTCCGCCACTTGACGGTATAACTCTTTTGTGAAATCATCTGGTGAAATATACCGTTTGATTTGCCTGAATAGACTTTCATTTTCAATCAACCAGGTCAGCAATATTTTTTGTGATTTTAGATTGCCGTCTTCTTTTTCACCATTCTGCCGTTGGCTAACTTTCGGTTTAGTAGCCGGTGTGGCAAGTCCAGTCTGTATTGCCGTCTTTGCAACCAACTTTCTCAAATTTTCATAACCAACCTGATACGTTTCCGCCACTGCTTCTATATACGTATTTCGCTCAATCTCCTCTTCAAAGGTAGTAAGTCTCTTTGCAACTTCCTTATAAAATGCAGTCTTGCCTTCTGGCGAATTCATATCAAACTCTCGCTCTAACATCTCCAACGAAAACATAAATCCATTTCTCGCCTTATTGATACGCTCTTCAAATGCCTCCGCGCCCAAATTCTTAATAAACTCATCCGGGTCTTTATATGGATCCATTCGAATCACGCGAGCAATGATTCCCGCCTCTTTTAAAATTGGAATAGCTCTCAGTGCCGCCTTTGTTCCCGCCTCATCGCTATCATACGTAAGATACACTTCATTCACATACCGTTTTAAAAGAGAAGCATGTCCTGTTGTAAGGGCTGTTCCAAGGCTAGCTACTGCATTGGTAAATCCCGCCTGATGCAGTGCAATCACGTCCATATATCCTTCGCAAATAAGGAAATACCGTTTTCTAGAGGTTCTTGCCCTATTCAATCCATATAGATTACGGCTCTTGTCAAAAATCTCTGTTTCCGGCGAATTCAAATACTTTGGCTTTGCATCTCCCATAACTCGTCCACCAAAACCAATTACTCTATTATTCACATCCATAATCGGAAACATGACACGATTCCAAAACTTGTCATACACACCGTTCTTCTCATCTATGGAAGTCAGTCCCGCTTTTGCAATGAGTTCGTCACGATATCCTTTTGCTTTTAGATATTTATACAAATCATCACTGTATTTATTTGAATATCCAAGGCCAAAATTCGTAATGGTCTCCTCGCTGAGCTCTCGTTTCAACAGATAATCTTTCGCATGTTTTCCTTGCTCTGCCTTTAGTTGTGCGTAAAAGTATTTTGCAGCCAACTTGTTTATCTCAAACAGCGTATTCTTTAAATCTGCTTTTTCTTTGGCTGCTTTGGAATATTCCATCTCTGGCAATTCTATGCCCACTCGTTCTGCCAGAAGCTTTAACGCTTCTACAAAGGAAAAATTCTCGTATTCCATGACAAATGTAAATACATTGCCTCCCGCACCACATCCAAAGCAATAATACATCTGCTTATCTCGGCTCACGGAAAAAGAAGGAGATTTTTCATTGTGAAATGGGCAAAGTCCAAAATAGGAATTTCCTTTTTTCTGCAACTTCACATATCCGGAAATCACATCTACGATATCATTTCTACTTCTTACTTCTTCTACTAAGTCTTCTGAAAAGTACATATATTCCTTCCTTCCAAATTTAGTATCTATTTTACTTATTCGACAAATGTTTTTGATTTCCTTTAAATTTTCCAAGATTCCGGAACAAAAATTTCACGAAATGTTTTTACAGCATAATTATCTGTCATACCTGCGATATAAT
>JAZRCJ010000029.1:0-14904 GCA_045659705.1 Faecalimonas sp. | reverse complement strand
ACGTTCCCATCAAAGACGTTTGAATATATGCTGAGTAAAACTCCGGTGTTATCTACAAGATTGAGGGGATATTCCAAGGAGTATTATGACAAAATGTTTTGGATTGAAGAAGATACTCCGGAAGGTATTGCCACGGCAATGGAAGGGGTTTGCAATAAGAGTTCGCAGGAAATGCAAGCCATTTCAGAACAAGCATATGAGTTTGTGATTCACGAAAAAGTTTGGAGCAAACAAGGAAATCGAATCTGTGAATTTATTTTGGAAAGATAGGAAGGGAGAACAAAGATGCAAAATGTACAGAGAAAATCAATCAGAAATACATTATTAGTGATTTTTGCTGTCTTAATTGTAGCGCGATTATCTTGTGTTGCATTGTCTAGTGTTCCGTTTTTTAGTATTAGCTTTGTATTTATGTATATTGCTATATTTGTTTTGCTGTTTATCGCTAAGATTCATCATTTTACGATGCGTGAACTTGGGATGACAATCGTACTGCTTATTCATGTTACGGTGGTTGTGGGTATTACAGTGGTAAGTACTGGAGATTTGTTTAACACGGCAGCATTCAACAGTTATATTTTATTCTTTTTGTACTTGTTGTACTTAGTGATGAAAAGGCTGCCTGAAAAAGATGTAAAAAGGGTGTTTTTTGTTGCGGTAATAGGATTCGCATTTACATTGGTGTATTCCATATTCCAGTTAATAAAAGACCCACTACTTAGTAGAAAATCTGCTACAGGTGTAATCGAAGAAGAAACGGTAGACGTTTTAGGTGGCGTTGGTGGTTTCGATACTGTGTATGGAACGCTTCTTCTCATTTGTGTATGTTTATTTGTATGGCAACAAACAAAGGTGAGAAAAGAGAAGATTGTTACCACTGTTATGCTGTTGGTTGCAGGAAGTTTCCTTATCATGGCATCTTATGGTACGGCACTGGTTTTAGTTGTGGTGTTGTTTGGTCTGTGGTTATTTCAGAGAAACCGTGTTTGGGGAATTTTGGTACTGGTTGCAGGTGCTATTTGCTATATGTACCGAGTGGAAATAGGAACGTGGCTTGTTGAATATTCTGAAGGAATTACATATTCTTATATGCTACGCGAAAAGTTGCAACAAATAGGAACGATGATGAGTGAAGGCTCGGCAGCAGGAACGTTGGCCGGTGATGATGGTCGTTTGGCGAGAATGATGTGGTCTTGGGACACTTTTTTAAAACACCCATTTGCCGGTGGATACGGATATGAAGATGCGCATATTGGATATCATTCCGAAATCTTTGATATATTTGGACAGTTTGGAATTATAGGGGGAGGAACGTTGTTTCTCTTCTTAGGAATTTTCTTTAAAGATGTGTATGCTGGAATGAAAACAGATGATGGAAAGAAATGTTGTCTACTTTGTTTGACCATATATTTGGCAATTATGGTATTGAATCCAGCGCTATATACACAGCAGATTCTTCCACTGTTTGTTATCTTACCGTTTTATGAAATGCTTTTCTCTACAGAGGAGGCAGAATATGTATAAATTATTGCTTTTTCATCACTATAATAGTTCGATGGGTGCAGGCTTATCTCTGTTACATATCTTGCAAAGTATGGATAGAACACAGTTAGATATTACGGTTTGTTTGCCGAAGATTCCAGGGGACTTGGATGGTAAAATTAAAGAGATGAATATTCCTGTTATGTATGCGGATTGCATCATTCCGTATATGCATTTTAGCGGTGGACAAGCAGCATTTTTGTCAAAGAGACATTTGAAAAATGCATATGAGGTTCGGCGGGCAAAAACGGCGATTGCAGATGTTATCACTCGGGTGAATCCAGATATTGTGGCTGTCAATTCCATGACATTATTTTGGGTTGGACGTGTTGCTGGAGCGCTTGGGAAAAAGACGGTTTGTTTCCATAGAGAAACTTATTGCAAGGGTTTGCTTGGCATCAGAACTTGTGTGATGAAAAAGGAGCTTAGCAATTGTTTTGATACAGTTGCTTTTCTGTCGTATTACGACCTGAAACAGACTCCAAAAGGAATGGCAAGATTTGTTAGAGTCACCGATAAAGTAGATGTGGACACCTATCAGGAATTAGACAAAGCAAGATGCCGTAAGGAGTTGCAACTGCCTGAAGCAGATAAGCTCATCTTATATGCGGGAGGAGTTGCAAAACTCAAAGGGCCAATGACGATTCTAAAGGCTATGAAATTGGTGGATGATCCGGATGTAAAACTAGTTTTTCTTCAGTATCAGCCAGTGGAACTGCAGGGTTTGAAAGCAAAAGTAAAACATCACGTAAAACGCCTTTTAGGTCGAAACCTACAATATGATATTGAGCGTTTTGTAAAAGAGAATAAATTAGAAGACAGGGTTATTTTTAGACCTGCTACCGATAGAGTAGAATTATATTTTTGTGCTTGTGATGCAGTGGTTTTTCCAAGCCATAACCCTCATCAGGCGCGTCCGGCATATGAAGCGGGCATCGCGAAAAAACCGATTATAATTACGGATTTTTTGCATACTAGGGAATTTGTAGACCATGAGAATGGTTGGCTGTTTGACAAGGACAATGCGGCAGCGTTGGCACAGTGTGTCAAAGAAACCCTAGGTGATTTGGGCCAAGTTAAAGTGGAGAAGAATTATACTCGAGTATTAGAGAATAATGATCTTAGAAACATGCCACAAGAACTGTTTGACTTGTTTGAACAATTGATGGAGTAAACTATGAAAAAAGTATATACATTGACTTTTCATTGGGCAACTAATTATGGAGCTGTTTTGCAAGCTTATGCATTGCAAAAATATTTGCTTAACAAAGGATATGATGCCAAGCTTATTGATTATGTTCCAAAGGGGTATCAAAAAACTTTGCTTGGGTGTCTGCGTGCAAGAAGCATAGGGCAGCTACAGTACAATGTTCGTGAGTACCGTAAAGAACATAAGATGGAACAGTTTAGAAATCGATATTTAAAACGAACAAAGAAATTTCATACTAGTTTAGACCTCCAAGAACAGGCGTGGGGGAAGGCTGTTTATATCTGTGGTAGTGACCAGATATGGAATCCTCATTTTACCATGAAGGGAGAAGGGAAACAGACTTCTGTGTACTATTTCGGCTTCGTACCAAAAAATTGCCAGAAGTTATCCTATGCAGCTAGTTTTGGAGTAACCACGATTGATGATGATATGGCAAAATTTATACAGCCATATTTATGCGAATTTGACCAGCTTACAGTTCGTGAAAATACAGCAAAACAGATCTTGGAACATGCGGGAAATGAAGCTGAAGTTGTCTGCGATCCGGTATTTTTGCTCGAACGAACATACTATCAAGATATAGCAAGCACTTCGGAACATACAGAGTCAAAAGGCAATGTGTTTAGTTACATTTTGCATCAAAATCAAAAAGAAGCAAAAGAAGTTGCAAAGTTTGTTTCTGATACATTAGGTGCAAAAACGGTAGATGGCACAAAGGGCTTAACTATAGAAGCGTGGCTTAGCAATATCCGCGATGCCAAATTTGTAGTAACGAATTCATTTCATGCTACGGCATTTGCCCTACTTTTTCACATTCCTTTCGTCACAGTATTGATTCCTGGCAGTGGAATGAATGATAGAATTACAACATTGCTTGAAAAGGTAAACCTGCAGGAGAGAGCCGTACTTGGATGGAACCAAGAAAAGATAGAAAAAATTGTGAAAGATGAAATCGCTTGGGAACAAGTGGATGGGAAAGTATCTGCTATGCGTGCACACGCAGAAAGGTTTTTGGAAATATGATAAAAGCATTATGGAATGGGATACGAAAAAATGAAAAAATGATGAGATTTGCATCAAAAGTATATGTATGTTTGATGGGCAATAAGATTCGTGGCAGAAAACAAAATGTCATTGATAATCAAGGGGCTTTTATGAAAAAGTGCAAGATACAGTTTCAGGGTAAGAACAATAGGATTATCTTGGAAAAGGGATGCTGTTTAAATAGGTGTCGCATTCATATGAGTGGCAATGGATTCACATTACACATTGGAGAAGGTACATTTTTGGAAAATCAGGGATTTGCCTTTGAAGATGAGGGTGGATTTATCCGAATCGGAAAGAAGGGCATTTTCTCCGGTGGGTTGTTTTCTGTAGCAGAAAAGGATTGCGGAATTGAGATAGGAGAAGCCTGTCTGTTTTCTAGTAATGTATATATTACTACCACAGATTCACATTCCATCTGTGATAAAAAGACTGGAGAGAGAATTAATCCGGGCGAGCATGTTACAGTAGGGGATAAAGTCTGGGTGGGTGCCAATGTTTCCTTGTTAAAAGGAAGTGTAATTCCTGCAAATTGTGTGGTTGGAAGAGGTGCACTTGTTACAAAAAAAATTGATATAGAACATAGCGTAATCGCGGGAGTTCCGGCAAAAGTAGTCAAAGAAAATATCATATGGAAAGCGGAAAGAATTTAAGGAGATTGTTATATGTTGTGCTCGACAAAAGAGTGTTGTGGTTGTGGTGTTTGCGTGGTAGCGTGCCCGGTTCATTGTATAGAATTAAAAGAAGATGAAAAAGGGTTTTTGCATCCGCAGATTAATTTGCAAAAGTGTGTTGGTTGTAGGAAATGCGAGAGCGTATGCCCGGAACTAGGAGCACAGGAAAAGTTGCAAGCAACTCCTAGAGCATATGCAGCCGCGTGTAAAGAGGATGATATTCGTCTAAGGAGCTCGTCTGGTGGGGTGTTTTATGCATTGGCTACAGACACACTACAAAGAGGCGGCGTTGTATTTGGTGCAGCAATGTCTGCGGATTGTTTGGAAGTGAGACATATATGTGTAGATACTAAAGAAGATTTACATAGAATAATGGGATCCAAATATGTGCAAAGCATAATGGGAGATTCCTATAAACAGGTAAAACAATATCTGCAAGCAGGAAGAGAGGTAGTGTTTTCCGGTACCCCTTGTCAGGTGGAAGCATTAAGATTGTATTTGAAGAATGTAGATACTAGCAAGCTTTTTCTTGTGGATTTGATATGCCATGGTGTTCCGGCATCAGGCATATGGAGACGATACTTGGTGGAAATAGCAGAAGATGTTCGAAAAGTTTCTTTTAGAGATAAAAGCTATGGGTGGAAAAGGTATTCTCTCAAGGTGGAATCTGAAGAAAAAGAGATTGTTGAAAAAGAAAATGAAAACGCTTATTTGATGGGATTTTTAAATCATTTGTATTGTCGTCCAAGTTGTTTTGGTTGTAAACATAAAGGCGAAAAAAGAAACAGCGACATAACACTAGGAGATTTTTGGAAAGTCTCGAAATTCTTGCCGAATGTAGATGATGACAAGGGTACTTCGCTTTTGTTCGTTCATAGTGGTAAGGCAAGGGAAATAGTGTTGATGTTGATAGAAAAGAATTTGATTTGGGCAGAAGAAGTGGATGTTATGAAAGCAGCACAAAGTAATCCGATGATGATAGAATCCATTAAAAAAAATAAAAAGGAAAATAAATTTTGGAATTTGTTGCAACAATATACAGTTGCAGAAAGTGTTGAGCAGAGTTTAAGACGGAGTGTCTTTGAAAAGATTATAGAAAGAATCAGATGGTATTTGCTACACAAATAAAAAGGAGGATTTGACATGATGAACGCAAAAGTGGATATTCCAGTACTGATTATATTTTTTAATAGACCAGAAATGTTAAAACGTGTTTTTGAAAAAGTGAGAGAGGCAAAGCCGACAGCATTGTTTTTGTATCAAGATGGAGCCAGAGTTGGCAGACAAGATGACGAGGAAAATGTTCAAAGATGTCGAGAGGTTGTATCGCAGATAGATTGGGACTGCGAGGTTCATACTTTATATCAAGAAAAAAATTATGGATGTGACCCTTCAGAATATATAGCGATTCGCTGGTTTTTTGACAATGTTGAGAAGGGTATTATTTTGGAAGATGATGATGTTCCGGCTGTTAGCTTTTTTGAATATTGCAAGAAATTACTTGATAAATATGAAGGAGATACACGCATCGCAACAATCAGTGGTATGAATCACCTAGGTACCTATCGTTCAAAGAAGTCCGATGCAGATTACTTTTTCGCAAATGCATCTTCGATTTCCGGTTGGGCTACTTGGAAACGTTTTGTTGACTTGTGGGATACAGAATATAGCTTCTTAGATTCTAGAGAAATGTTGCAAACAATGAAGCAAACTTTTGTGGAATCCAAAGTTATGAAAAGTGATAGGGTTCGTTTTGATTTATATTTAGATAGATGTAGAGAACATAAGGCGACAGGAGTAGAGCACTATGAAACTTTAGTTTCTTCCACCAGACTTCTCAATGGACAAATGGGAATTTTTCCATGTGAAAACATGATTAGCAATATCGGAAATGATGGTGAAAGCACGCACGGAGCCGCGAATATAAAGTTACTTCCGAGGGCGACACAAAGGGTGTTTAATATTCCGAGGAGAGAAATGAATTTTCCAATAAAACATCCTGAAAAAGTAGAGGCAGATAATAAATATGCTTTAAAAAGAGAAGGATTGTTAACAGCATCGATTTGGAATTATCCGTTTAGATGGTTGGAGAGTAAGATTAGGTGCAAATTATATGGTAATAAGGTATAAGAGGTTATAGGATGAACAAGCATATTATATGTTGTCCATTTGCGACACTAGAAGGGTATAACGGATCAGCGAATTTAAGTGGAAATTCAGAGGCGCTAGATATTTATCTAAAAAACGCTAGTGTGAGCTGTTTCTCGGCAAAACAAAGCAATCCGGATTGCGATGTGGCTTTTGTTCACAATTTGCAAAAACTACCAGAAAAATATCAGCTATTTTTTGAAAAATATAATATTAAGTCCATATACGTGAAATATGGTAATTTTACATTTGCGGCAGATTACAAATGGAGTTTGGCTTTTTATAAGTTATGCGTGCTCAATTATTTTGCTAATGAGGGCGCATACGATGCAGTTCTTGTATTGGATACAGATACATATATCACGGGAAATTTAGATGCCATTTGGCCGATTTGTAAAGAGAGACTTATGCTTTATAACGTGCAACATTCTGGTGATTTGGAAGCGTATCAGAAACGCTTGGCTGAATATAAAGTGTTATACGAAAAGGATACGTATCCAACTGTGTGGGGCGGTGAGTTTGTAGCGGCGTCAAAACCGATTCTAAAAGAGTTTGTTGATGAGTGTTTAAAAGTCTATGAATTGATGAACGAAAAGGGATTCGAGACAACGTTTGGAGATGAATTCATTACTTTTTGCGCAGCAGAAAACTACGACAAAAAGATTGCAGATGGCGCACCATATATCAGAAGGTATTGGACAACAAATCTGTATTATCAGGCATTTACGGACCATGCATTAATGCTCCGTATCTTGCACATTCCAAATGAAAAGACATTTGGCTTTATTCGAATTTTTGATTATATCTGTAAGCATGGCAAGTTGCCAGAAAAGAGTGCAGTATATAAGATTATGGGATTGCCAAAAGCAAAAAGGCCAATCTATATACGTAACAGTTGGTTCCATTTTTGCAGAAAGATAAAGAAATTGTTAGGAAGAATTGGGTGGAAATAAGTGCGACAGAAAGGGTTTATCAATAATTCAATATGGATTATAGGCGGTAAGATTGCGCAAATGGTAATTACCTTAATCATCGGTTCTATTTCCGCAAGATATTTAGGGCCATCCAATTATGGATTGATTAATTATGGAGCGTCCTATACGGCTTTGTTTACACCGATTATTTCGTTAGGGCTATATGGGATTATTGTAAATGAGATTGTGAATAAACCGCAAGAAGATGGCGTGATTCTTGGTTCTACTGTTGGGCTACGGTTGGTGGCTTCGCTGTTCTCATCAGCGTGTATCATTGAGCTGGTGGCGATTATTAATCCAGGTGAGAAAACACTTCTTGTTGTTACTGCCTTGCAGTGTATTTCTATTATGTTTCAATGGGCAGACAGTTTTAATTATTGGTGCCAAGCACAGTTGAATTCAAAAGCAGCAGTTGTTATTCAGCTTCTAGCGTATATTTTGACTTCTGTTTATAAGATATATCTGCTGGTGACAGGAAAGAGTGTGGAATGGTTTGCGTTTTCCATGGCCTTTGATTTTATCTTGCAGGCGATAGGATACGTTTTCTATTTTCAAAGAAAAGGAAACTCGAAATTACGCTTTAAATTTCAAGCTGCAAAGCGACTTTTATCAAGGAGTTATCATTATATATTTTCGGCTTTGGCAAGTGTCATCTATAGCCAGATTGATAGAATTATGCTTGGAGCCATGCTAGGCACAACCGTTGTGGGTTGGTATACGGCAGCATATACAATATCGTCCATGTGGACATTTGTGCTAGCTGCGATTATTGACAGTATCCGCCCTGTGATTATTAAGACGAAACAGACAGATGAAAAGTTGTATAAGGAGAGAATTGTGCAACTATATAGCTTGGTGTTTTATTTAAGCACTGCAGTTTCTATAGGCATGTGTATTTGTTCCAGACTATTTCTTTTCATTTTATATGGAGAAGCGTATCTGGAAGCGAGTGTGACGTTATGTATACTGACTTGGAGCACGGCGTTCTCTTATTTGGGCGTAGCGCGTAGCATATGGTGCGTGTGCGAAGAACATCAGAAGTATGAGAAGTATTTATCTATTGGCGGAGCAGTTTGTAATGTTATTTTAAATGCCGCTTTGATACCTGTTTTAGGAATGAATGGTGCGGCAATCGCTACTTTGGTTACGCAGATTGTGACGAATTTCTTACTTCCATTCGGTATTAAGGATATGAGAGAAAATAGTGTGTTTATATTACATGCATTTGACATAAGAAAGATTTTAAATCGTGAATTGATTTCGCAATTAAAACGATAAGTAAGCGCAAGGAGAAAAGATATGTTTAAAGGAAAAACATTATTAATTACAGGAGGTACAGGTTCTTTTGGAAATGCTGTACTAGATCGATTTTTAAAGACGGACATTAAAGAGATTCGAATTTTCTCTCGTGATGAATTAAAGCAAGATAATATGCGCCATTTTTATCAGAGAGAATTTCCGGAGTATAGCGATAAATTGAAATTTTATATAGGAGATGTGCGCGACATTCAAAGCGTTCGCAATGCAATGCACGGTGTGGATTATATCTTCCATGCAGCAGCATTAAAGCAAGTTCCGTCTTGCGAATTCTTCCCGATTGAAGCGGTGAAGACAAATGTTATCGGAACAGAAAATGTACTTACTGCAGCCATTGATGCGGGTGTAAAGAAGGTGATCTGTCTTTCTACTGACAAAGCGGCTTATCCGGTAAATGCCATGGGTACTTCCAAAGCCATGATGGAAAAAGTAATCGTTGCAAAATCAAGAACGATTTCTCCAGAAAAGACAAGCATCTGCTGTACTCGTTACGGTAACGTTATGTGCTCTCGTGGTTCCGTTATTCCGCTTTTCATCAGCCAGATAAAAGAAGGCAAAGATTTGACCGTGACAGAACCAAGTATGACTCGTTTTATCATGAGCCTAGAGGAAGCTGTTGAACTTGTAGTATTTGCATTCCAGAATGCAGATTCCGGAGATATTATGGTGCAGAAAGCGCCAGCTTGTACTATCGAAGTATTGGCACAGGCAGTGAAAGAATTGTTCCATGCAGATAATGAGATTAAAGTGATTGGTATTCGCCATGGAGAAAAGATGTATGAAACGCTTCTTACAAATGAAGAGTGTGGTGATGCTGTAGATATGGGTGATTTCTACCGTGTACCTTGTGATAAACGTGATTTGAATTATGATAAATATTTCAAAGACGGGGATGTGGAAAGAAATCCACTTACAGAATTTAATTCAAATAACACGCAGCTTCTGGATGTGGAACAGGTGAAAGCAAAACTTTTAGAATTAAAATACATTCGTGATGAGATTGCGGAGTGGGAGAACAAATAAGAATGAACATTTTAGTGACCGGAGCTAAGGGCTTCATCGGTAAAAATTTAATTGCAACGTTACATAATATTGCAGACGGAAAGGACCGTTCTTTTGGAATGGATTCAGATATTACGGTATTTGAGTATGACATCGACACAGATCCGATGCTGCTTGATGGATACTGTAAAAACGCAGACTTTGTAATTAACCTTGCAGGCGTGAATCGTCCGCAGGACCCAAAAGAGTTTATGGAAGGGAACTTTGGTTTTGCATCCACTCTTTTAGATACTTTAAAAAAGCACGGAAATACTTGCCCGATTATGATATCATCTTCCATCCAAGCGGCGCTTAATAATCCTTACGGGGAAAGCAAAAAAGCCGGGGAAGATTTGATGTTTGCTTACGGCAAAGAAACTGGCGCAAAGGTATATGTCTATCGTTAT
This sequence comes from Faecalimonas sp., assembly GCA_045659705.1. Lineage (GTDB taxonomy): Bacteria > Bacillota > Clostridia > Lachnospirales > Lachnospiraceae > Faecalimonas. The sequence continues at coordinate 4,547 of JAZRCJ010000029.1, read as the reverse complement.
CCAAACGTATTTGGAAAATGGTGCAGACCAAATTATAATAGTGCAGTTGCAACATTTTGCAATAATATTGCAAATGATTTGCCGATTACAGTCAATGATCCGAGCGTAGATATGACGCTTGTATATGTGGATGATGTTGTGGCAGAACTTATTGCAGCGCTGATGGGTAAGGCGAACTTAAAAGAAGATGGATACTGCTATGTTCCTGTAGAACACAAGATAAAACTTGGCGAGATTGTAGACCTTATCTATCGCTTTAAAGAACAGCCACAGACCCTTGTGATTCCGGAGATTGCAGATCATTCTTTTGCAAAGAAATTGTACTCCACATATTTGTCATATTTACCAAAAGAAAAAGTGGCATTCCCACTGAAGATGAATGTGGACGACCGTGGTAGTTTTACAGAGTTGTTAAAAACGGAAAAGTGTGGACAGGTAAGTGTTAACATTTCAAAACCAGGTATTACAAAAGGCCAGCATTGGCATCATACGAAATGGGAATTCTTTATCGTGGTTTCCGGACGAGGACTGATTCAGCAGCGCAAAATCGGAACCGATGAAGTGTTAAACTTTGAGGTGAGTGGAGAGAAGATAGAAGCAGTTCATATGCTTCCGGGATATACCCACAATATTATCAACTTATCAGATACAGAAGATTTGGTAACGGTGATGTGGGCGAATGAATCATTCGACCCTAACAAGCCAGACACATATTTTGAAGTAGTAGAATAGGAGAGAGATAATGGCAAGTTTCAAAGATGATGGAAAATTAAAATTGTTAATTATTGTTGGGACAAGACCGGAGATTATCCGCCTTGCAGCAGTCATTACAAAGTGTAGAAAATATTTTGATACCGTACTTGCTCATACGGGACAGAATTACGACTATAACTTGAACGGCGTCTTCTTTAAAGATTTGAAATTAGAAGACCCGGAAGTATATATGAATGCAGTTGGCGATGACCTTGGTTCAACTATCGGCAATATCATTGATAAAAGTTATAAATTGATGGTAGAAATCAAACCGGATGCATTGCTCATTTTAGGCGACACAAATAGTTGTCTTTCGGCCATTGCAGCAAAGCGTCTTCATATTCCGATTTTTCATATGGAAGCAGGAAATAGATGTAAGGATGAATGCCTTCCGGAAGAAACAAATCGCCGTATTGTAGACATTATATCAGATGTAAACCTTGCGTATTCTGAGCATGCTCGTCGTTATCTTGCAGACTGCGGACTTCCTAAAGAACGTACTTATGTAACGGGTAGTCCGATGGCAGAAGTGTTGCATCAGAACTTAGAAGAAATTGAGGCGTCTGATATACATGAAAGATTAGGATTGGAAAAAGGAAAGTATATCTTACTTTCTGCACATAGAGAGGAAAACATCGATACAGAAAAGAATTTCTTGTCATTATTCAATGCGATTAATAAGATGGCTGAGACCTACGATATGCCGATTTTGTATTCTTGCCATCCACGCTCTCGAAACCGTTTGGCAAATAGCGGGTTTGAACTTGATAAGCGCGTGATTCAACATGAACCATTAGGATTCCATGATTATAACTGCCTGCAGATGAATGCCTTTGCAGTGGTATCTGACAGTGGAACTTTGCCGGAAGAATCAAGTTACTTTACTTCCATTGGACATCCGTTCCCTGCAGTTTGTATTCGTACATCTACGGAAAGACCGGAAGCTCTTGATAAAGCTTGCTTTGTGCTTGCAGGTATTGATGAAAAATCCCTGCTTCAGGCTGTGGCTACAGCGGTACAGATGAATTTGGATGGGGACTATGGAATTCCGGTTCCGGATTACGTAGATGAAAATGTATCATCAAAAGTGGTAAAACTAATTCAAAGCTATACGGGTGTTGTAGATAAAATGGTTTGGAGAAAATATTAGAGGTAACTTATGGACTTAAGTGATTTTTTTTTAGCAATATATGGTAATATACGATACGAATGGTGCGTCGTTGTTCTTTGTTTAACTTTTGCATTGTATATGATATTTTCATCAAAGAAGACAGCAAGAACATACCTGGTTGGTATTGCATTTTCGCTTTATATAGTCATGATTATTGGTGCAACATTGCTTGGGCGAACAAATACAGAATTGAATCCAGGTGCAACCTATCCGTTCTCGTCCTATAAAAGAGTGCTGGTAGAACATGATCCGTTTTTGGCACGACAAATCATACTGAATGTTCTGGTGTTTGTTCCTTTTGGGATTTTTCTGCCTTCATCTTTTGTGTGTATGAAAAAAGGGAAAGTGCTACTATTAGTAGCATTATTTTTCTCCGGCACAATAGAACTTTTGCAACTCATATGTCAATGTGGAGTGTGCGAATTCGATGACCTTCTTCATAATACGCTGGGAGCAATGATTGGTTTTATTATATGGAAACATGTAAAGAAAGTTGGAAAGAAACATGAGTGAGGCAAAGTATCTCATTGAGATAATTAAATACCTATTAAATAAAGCCGATTCGAAAGTGGCGTTGGTACAACCATCAGCAGATATGGATTGGGGACAATTGATGGCTTTTGCTAAAAAGCATAATGTTGCCAATTTATTGCACTATGTAATGCCAAAGATAGAAAAAGCACATAGACCGTCCGAGGAATTGTGTTGTCGCATACGGAATTATGCGTTAAACATAGCCGCCATTGATGTTCAACAACAATTGGAAAAAGAAAATTTGTTCCGACAGTTTGAACAAGAAGGATTGTACTGCTTGCCAGTGAAGGGGCTTGAAACAAAAGAGCTTTATCCAGAAAGAGAATGGCGTACCATGGGTGATTTTGATGTTTTGTATAAAACAGAGCAACACAAGCAAGTAAAAGACCTGTTATTGAATACAGGATATACTGCTTATAGGACTGGGCTAAAACACGATCATTATTATAAAAAACCGTACGTTTCTCTGGAAATGCATCGAGTGCTAGTGGCACCGGATACAGTTGCTTTGGACTATTATGAAACCATTTGGGAAAAAGTAAAGCCGAAGGCATCCTTTGAACATGTTTATGAAATGAGTTTGGAAGAACATTATATATATACTATGGTGCATTTGATAGAACATTTCAAAGTGGAAGGCGTTGGGATCCGTTTTATTATGGATATTTTTGTGATTGGCCAACAAAAAGCATTGGATTGGGAATATATACGAGATGTTTTTAAACAAATGAAAGTGTCCGAGTTTGTGGACAATATAGAGCGTTTGGCTTGGAGATGGTTTGGCAACGAATATGTGCCGAGCAGTGAAGAAAAAGAACAAGTGATAGATGAACTGGAAGAATTTATTTTTAATAATGGTGCTTTTGGAGATGATACTCATGCATATGCGCTGGTCTTGCAAAGAGAGGGCAGATTTAAGTATATAATGAGGATGGTTTTCCCGAGTTATGATAATATGAAGACGCTGTATATGTGGTTAGAAAATAGGAAATGTTTATTGCCAGTTGCATGGACTTGGCGAATTTTTAGAACGATTTTATTTCATAAAAAAAGTATTGAATATGGAATGAATACAATTAGATATAAAAACAAACAACATGGTAGGAAATTGCAGGAATTTTATAAAAAATGTGGTATTTAATTTTAAAATATAGTATTCTAAGAGTTAGATAAATTATTATAAAACACAGAAATGAGGAGAAAATGTTGAAAGGACTATGGAAAGATATTCAGTGGCGAACCAGGGCTTTGGCGCTATTGATAACAGATGTATTGTCAATGGGATTGGCAGGATTTTTATCCCTGTGGTTTCGATTTGAATTTGCAATTGGGGATATAGAAGATTTGTTTTTGGAGACGGTGTATGCATATATGCCGATTAATATTGTAATCACATTTGTGATTTTTTTGGTATTTCATATGTATTCCAGCCTCTGGAAATATGCGAGTGTGAATGAGTTCCTAAACACCGTATTTGCCGTGTGTATTTCTAGCTTGGTAAACGGCATTTTAATGAATGTGTTGGGGTATGCGATTCCGAGAAGCTATCCATTTATGTATATGATGTTTCTTGGAGTGTTTGTGATTGTCACTCGTTTCGGCTATCGCTTCGTTCGTCATATACGGAACCGTTATGCAGTTTCCGGGGATGACGGCAAGCCTGCCAATGTTATGGTAATCGGTGCCGGTGATGCGGGCGCGGCCATCATTAAAGAGATGAAGCTAAGCAAGATGGCAGTGAATCGCGTACGCTGTGTGATTGACCAAAATCCGGCAAAACAGGGTCAGTATATCCAAGGCTGTCCGGTTGTTGGTGGCAAGGAAAAAATCTTAGAAAGCGTTGTAAAATATCAGATCAAAAAAATCGTGATTGCCATTCCTTCGGCTTCTAAGAAGAACGTTAAGGAATTGGTGGATATCTGTAAACATACAGAATGCGATATTCGCATTTTGCCTGGACAATATCAATTGATTAATGGAGAAGTAAGCGTATCTCAACTTCGAAAAGTGGAGATTGAAGACCTTTTAGGAAGAGAATCTATCGATGTAAATTTAGAAGAAGTATTAGGATATATCAAAGATAAAGTCG
>JAZRCJ010000028.1:0-7839 GCA_045659705.1 Faecalimonas sp. | reverse complement strand
TGAAGACGACGAGGTAGATAGGACAGAGGTGGAAGTGCAGTAATGCATGTAGCTGACTGTTACTAATCGGTCGAGGGCATAACCAAGAAGGTGATAGGAAATAAGATGGAAGATATTTTAAAGATTTGTATGTAGTTTTGAAGGTATATGAAATTTAGGGGATTGGTCAAATGGTATGATAGGAGTCTCCAAAACTTTTGGTGGGGGTTCGATTCCCTCATCCCCTGTTAATATATAGTCGAAAACCTTGTAAGGTTTTCGACTATTTTTTATGAACACAGTCCGAGAAAATTTAACTCCTATCCGGAGCATAGTATTCATCGCAGCAAACAAAAAACAGACACGGGTGTAGAAATAGAACTATTACAAGAATTTATCTTCATTCCACTTGACATTGCCAATAAAATTTATGAAAATGAAGGTGTAAGAAACAAGTTGGAAGCATGGATTATATTTCTGTCAAATGATGACCCTGAAGTGATAGTAAAACTGATGGAGGAATATCCGGAATTTAGGAAGATGTATGAAGAGATATATGACATGTGTTTGAATACTGAGAAGGTGATGAATATGTGGTCAAAAGAATTGTTGGAGTTAGATAGGAATACGGTACAGTATATGATAGACGAAATGCAGGATGAGATAGATGCACAGAAGGTGCAACTGCAAGAAAAGGATGCAGAACTGCGGGAAAAAGATGCAGAGATAGCAAGACTTCGCGAGCAAGTGGAGAAAAATAAAAGCTGATGATAGAAAGTTGTAGAAAATAAGTCGTGAAAATGCAAGGCAAATTTAGCCTTGCATTTTTGTTGTATAAAAACGAAAAAAATGGAATTCAACACTTTACTGTGGTAAAATTATGTGGTAGAATAAACTTTATATAGTTTTATTTTATATTTAAAGGAGAAATGTATTATGAAAATGAGAAAAATCTTAGCACTTGTGGCAACAGTTGCCCTTGGAGCTACAACACTTTTTGGATGTGGTCAATCAGGCTACACATCAGAAAACACAGAATATGTAATCGGTGTATCAGGTCCTCTTACAGGTCCTGCAGCTGTATACGGAACTGCAGTTCAAAACTCTGCACAGATGGCTGTTGATGAAATCAACGCAGCTGGTGGTTTGAACGGAGTACAATTCAAATTAATCGCAACAGATGATACACATGATGCAACAAAGGTTTCTACAAACTATTCTTCTATGCTTGAAGATGGTATGCAAGTTTCACTTGGTACTGTTACAACAGCTCCAGGTCTTGAATTTACAAACCTTTCAGTAGAAGACAATGTATTCTTCTTAACACCATCTGCATCAGGTGATGATATTCCAAAGAATGACAATGGTTTCCAGATGTGTTTTGCTGATGGTAACCAGGGTGGAGTTGCAGCTCAGTATGTAAACGAAAACTACAAAGGACAGACAATTGGTGTGTTCTACAAATCTGACGATGCATATTCAAATGGTATCTTCAAACAGTTTAAAGAAAACTTAGATTCTTCTATTAAGACAGTAGAAGCTGTATTTACAGATGCTAACGCAACAGACTTTTCTGCACAGATTAGTTCATTGAAAGATTGCACATTTATCTTTATGCCAATCTACTATACACCAGCATCATTGTTTATGACACAGGCAAAAGATCAGGTTGCAGCAAACGCAACATATTATGGATGTGATGGATTTGACGGTATCGAATCAGCAGAAGGATTTGACATCAATGCAATTCCACAGGAAGTAACAATGCTTTCACACTTCAACTCAAAAGCAACAGATGGTGCTGCAGCTGAGTTCGTTAAGAAATATACAGAAAAATATGGTAAAGATACATTGAATCAGTTCGGTGCATCTGCATATGACTGTGTATATGCTATTTACAATGCGATGAAAGAAGCAGGAGATGATGTTGAAGTTACAATTTCAGCTTCAGATCTTTGCGATATCTTAAAAGAAAAATTCGCTAATGGCTTCACATACTCAGGAGTTACAGGTGATAACATCACATGGGAAGCAAATGGTTACGTACAGAAAGGTGCTGTAAAATACGTTATTAAAGAAGCAGCAAAATAGGAAACTATATGGAATTTATTGAAACTCTTATAAATGGTCTAAGTTCCGGTGGTACATATGCGATGATTGCACTTGGGTATACCATGGTATACGGTATTGCAAAGATGCTTAACTTTGCACACGGTGACGTTATCATGGTCGGTGGATATGTTCTCTATGTGACCATGACAGCTATCGGCAATCCGCTATTAGGACTTTTGGCGGCAGTTGCATTTTGTATCGTGCTCGGAATTACAATTGAGAAAATTGCATACAAACCATTAAGAGGTGCATCACCGTTGGCAGTATTAATTACTGCCATCGGTGTTAGTTATTTACTCCAAAGTACAGCTCAGATGATTTTTGGGACATCCCCGAAGATGGTAATTATTGCGGACCTTGGGAACTTTGAATTAGGTTCACTAAAGGTGCCGTATTACATCATCATTACGTTGGTATGTTCTTTTGCAATTATGATTGCACTTACGTTGTTTGTTAAGAAGACAAAGACTGGTAGAGCAATGATAGCTGTTTCTGAGGATAGAGGAGCAGCACAGCTTATGGGTGTAAATGTGAATAGGATTATTATGATTACTTTTGCAATCGGTTCTGCACTTGCAGCGTTTGCAGGTTTCTTTATGCTTATGAAATCTCCAAGCCTTTCCAATACACTTGGTGCTATGCCTGGTATTAAGGCATTTACAGCAGCAGTTATCGGTGGTATCGGTTCCATACCGGGAGCGATGCTTGGCGGTATCTTGATGGGTGTTGTTGAGGCGATTTCCTTTAAGATTCCTGTGATTGCGCCGTACACGGATGCGATTGAATTTATGATTCTTATTCTGATACTTCTTGTAAAACCTACAGGTATTTTAGGTAAGGTTAGAAGGGAGAAAGTATAATGGCAAAGACAAAAATCAAATGGAAACATTATGCAAACTATATTGTAATTGCAGTGCTGACGATTGTATTTGCTGTGATGTCTTTGACTGGTTCTATGACATCATCTTCCATCTACCTGTTAGAAAAGATTGCGATTGCAGTAATGCTGACTGTATCACTTAGTGTGGTTGTTGGCTTTTTAGGAGAACTATCCTTGGGGCACGCAGGATTTATGTGTGTTGGTGCTTATCTAGGTGGAAAGATGGCCTGCTTTTTAGTACCTTCTTTGGGGAATAGTTTTGTGACTTTGTTAATATCGATTGTAGTCGGCGGCGTTGTAGCTGCACTTTGCGGTATCTTAATCGGTCTTCCGGCACTTCGATTAAAAGGGGATTATCTGGCGATTGTAACACTTGCCTTTGGTGAAATCGTGCGTTCTATCTTTATGAACTCCAGCGATGAAAGTTTTGGCGGGTCTTTGGGACTTGATACTCCTCGATATGATAAAAAAGTATTATTTATTATTGCGTTTGTCTTGGTGTTATTGTGTTTGGCTGTGATTCAGAACCTGATCCGTTCAAAACATGGTAGAGCGATTACATCCATTCGTGATAATGAGATTGCGGCAAAGGCAACAGGAATTAATATTACAAAATATAAATTATCTGTATTTACAATTGCTGCGTTTTTTGCGGGAATTGCGGGTGTACTCTATAGCTTTAGTAACTATACAATACAGAGTACAAAATTTAGCTATAACTATTCCATTGAGATATTGGTAATGGTTGTGCTTGGTGGAATGGGAAGTATCAACGGTTCTATTATAGCTGCAACTTTAATTACAGTTCTTGATGTGAAGCTTCAGACAATCCTTACGGATAATTTAGCAGTATTGCAGGATTTGTTGTATGCCCTTGTATTGATTGTACTCATTATTTACAATAATGCACCGGCATTAAAAGGATTCCGCGAGAAATATAACATTAGAGCGCTTATGCTTAAGCTGATTAAGCCAAAACATGACCCTGCTCATCGCGCAGACGATGAAGCGAAGTGGGACAGAGTACCTACTAAGATTGAGATGAATGAAGTGTTGTCAGTGGAATTCCAACCAACGTCTTCTACTCTGGATCCAGATCGAGGGGAGGGAAATAAATAATGAGTGATACAATTTTAAAATTGGAGAATATCGGTATTTCCTTCGGTGGCTTAAAGGCAGTTCAAGATTTGAATTTGGAAATCAAAAAAAGACAATTATATGGTCTTGTAGGACCGAACGGAGCGGGAAAGACAACGGTCTTTAATATGATTACGGGTGTATATCGTCCGACAACAGGTCATTTCTATCTGGATGGAGAAGATCTTACTGGAAAAGGACAAGAAGCCATTAATCATAAGGGGATTGCCCGTACGTTCCAGAATATTCGACTTTTTAATAATATGACGGTTATTCGTAATGTACTTGTAGGCTTACATAATCAGCCGGAGTTTAAGTGCAGTATGATAGAGAGCATGCTTCGTCTTCCAAGACATTTTCGTTGCGAGAAGATGATGCGTGAAAGAGCAAAAGAAATTTTGCGTGTAGTGGGCTTGGAAGAGGAGAGAAACCTTCTTTCTTGTAATCTTCCGTATGGAAAACAAAGAAAGCTTGAGATTGCACGTGCTCTTGCCACGAATCCAAAAGTGTTACTTTTAGATGAACCGGCGGCAGGTATGAATCCGCATGAAACAGAAGACCTTATGAATATCATTACACGTATTCGTGATGAATATGACATGACAATTCTGTTAATTGAACATGATATGAAATTTGTGTCAGGCTTATGTGACGAAGTGACAGTACTTAACTTTGGTACCGTGCTAGCACAGGGCGAGACAAAAACCGCTTTGAATGACCCAGAGGTTATCAAGGCTTACATTGGAGGATAACAAATGGCATTATTAGAAGTAAAAGACCTTCAGGTATATTATGGTGTAATTCAGGCGTTAAAAGGAATCAGTTTTGAAGTAAACGAAGGTGAAATCGTTACTTTGATCGGTGCAAATGGTGCCGGAAAAACTACCACAATGCAGAGTATTATCGGCTTGATTCCGTCCAGTCATGGAAGTGTCATTTTCGATGGACAGGATATTACGAAAACACCGTGCCATAAGATTGTTCATGCAGGACTTACTCAGGTTCCGGAAGGAAGAAGAATTTTTCAAGAGTTAACAGTGTATGAAAATTTGTTGATGGGTGGATTTTCGCAAAAAGACCAGGCATTATTGAAAAAAGATATTGAAGCAACATATGAGAGATTTCCGCGTTTAGCAGAAAGAAAGAATCAGATTGCGGGAACGTTATCCGGTGGAGAACAGCAGATGCTTGCTATTGGTAGGGCGATGATGAGCCGTCCAAAGCTACTGTTGTTAGATGAACCATCTATGGGATTGTCGCCAATCTTGGTAGACCAAGTGTTTGATATTATCAAACAACTTAGAGATGATGGAACGACAATCTTGTTGGTAGAGCAGAATGCAGGAAAGTCCCTTGCTATATCGGACAGAGCATATGTACTTGAACTTGGAGAGATTGTTTTAAGCGGAACCGGTGCTGAATTGGCAGCCAGTGAAGAAGTGAAAAAAGCATATCTTGGAGGTTAATAAAATATCACATAAAAAAGAAGCTCTTTATACAGAGCTTCTTTTTAATTCATAAAATATTTTCACCATATTGATAAATTTCATTGCCAGGCGGCCGTCTTCCAAAACACATCGATAGATGTCGCTGCCGTGCTGGATTTCCAAATATTTTCCCGGTTTAAAAGGAAGGGTAGGAAACTGCGTTGTTGGAATGGACAGGCATACTTCTTTTTCGTGAATGGTTCCTTCGATTGTGAACTGTTCCATATTAATAGAAAGGATACCTTCGCCTACTTCTTTGAATTTGTTTTTCTTAAAATCAATCATATGTATCTTCGTCTTAGCGGTAAGGAGAGACTCACGTCCCTGTTTGATTTTTTCTCTTAGATGTTGATATATCAATTTACTCCAATCAGATACATAGCGAATATTAGGGCCGATACCACTTTTGTTATGCAGAAATGCATATTCATCACTTGTGTGTGAAAATCCGCATTTTTCGCACACGAGAGTAGTGTTGTTATGTGCTTTTATGGAAAATTCAGTAAAACAGTGAGGACAAGTGTATAGCACATTTTCCAATCCGTCTACAATGGTGTTTTTCTTATATTTGATGAGATGCATCTCTTGTTCGCGATAAGCGTCAAAAAGGAGTGCCTCATCAACTTTTTCCTGGAGGGTGTTTAGGTTACAAACACTCAATTCTTCCTTGGAAAATAATTTATAGATGTCCATATAGGTTCTTCCAGGACGGAAACCTTTGGTCCATTTTGGCATTACAAAATAAGTTCCGATGGTCTTTGCCACATATACATCTACATCCAGCATCTTTAAAAACTTGTATGTAGCCTGTGGAATCGGAGTAGACAGACCGTCTTCACACATCAGTCCGGCTGGGTAGATGACAAGGCAATCGCCGTGGTCAACTACGGACTTCATCTGTTTTAAATCTTTTAGGGATGTCTGAAACTGGGATTTCGGAATAACCCCCATTTTCGACATAAATCCTTTTATAGGTAAAGTGTTAAAGAAAGAACTGCTTACAACAAAAGACATCGGTTTTTTCGTGGCACCGATTAAATTTACAAAATCAAGTGCAGCCTCGTGATTGGCAATTACAACGAAAGGTCTGGATGCTTTTTTGAGTTCATTCCTGATAAATTTTCGCTTAAAAATAAAGGTTGCTACAAACCAAGAAACGATTTGCGCAACCCGGTAATGCAGTAACTTTGGTTTATTATATTTCATAATATTCCCTCACTCTCGTAAAGAGTATACCATAATTCGACAAAAAAGGAAATGATTACTTGATTACTGCATTCTTATATTGTGACGGGGTAACACCCGCATATTTTTTAAATACTGCTGAAAAGTACTGTACCGTGTCAAAACCTAGACTGTCACTGATTTCTTTGAGCGACATGGAAGTTTCCAGTATCATACTTTGTGCCTTGTTGATTTTGAGGCGGTAATAGTATTGAAGCATAGTCTCACCGGTCGATTTTTTGAAGATTCGGCATAAATAGTTCGGTGAGTAGGAGAGTGTATTTGCCACTTTTTCTAAATCGAAAGGGGCATCTAACTCGTTGGAGAGAAGAAGTTTTATTTCTTTTATTAATTCTCTCTTTTTTTGGCGCGGTTCCTGCGTAGGCTTGCTTGAGTATTCTTTTCTAGAATTGCCAAGTAGACTTAAAAACAAGAGCTCAATCTTGTTTTTGATAATCTGTTGCGCACCGTAAACTTGAGTAGTTTCGCTTGGCATATCTTGCGATTGAAAAGTTTCACAAGCCAAGGAAAAAATATCGGATAACAATGATTTTTGTTCTTCGTTCAAGGTAAGAACTTTTGATGCAATCGTGTGTAAATCTTTACATTCTGCGTGAAAACCGATAACACAGATGGTTGCATTTTTTTGATTTGCAATTTCTTTGTGAAAGCAGTTGGGCGGATGTAATAATCCTTGGGATTGCCTTAAAAGAAACTCGTTAGTTTCTTCAAAAACGGAATAATTTCCGCTGTTTACACATACAAATTCCCAGTTTGTATGTATTTCCCCTTCTAAGTTATTCTGCTCTTTCAATTGGTAGTAGTAAATGGCCTTCAAATCCGTAAGCACGAAAGGGCAATGGATACGGATAGGCTCCATGCTGTCTAAATGTGATGTCTTCATAATTCAAGTCTCGTAATTCTGTCTAAAAAATTCTGTCTTTTGTGTGTTGCTTTTATAATTTATTTTGTTTCTATGGTTGCTTCTGCAAAGCATACCGGCACATGGAAATTTGGTCC
>JAZRCJ010000027.1:0-6401 GCA_045659705.1 Faecalimonas sp. | reverse complement strand
CGTATGATGAAGATGGTAGATGATCCGCATAACGGAGTTACATTCTGCTCAGGTTCTTATGGAACGAATTTGAACAACGATCTTCCGGACATGATTCGTTCTTTGAAGGGAAGAATTCATTTTGCTCATGTTCGTAATCTTAAATTTATTACACCGACTAACTTTGAAGAGGCAGCTCATCTTTCAGCAGATGGCACTTTTGATATGTATGAGATTATGAAAGCCCTTTATGATATCGGCTTTACAGGACCAATCAGACCGGACCACGGCCGTATGATTTGGGATGAAGTTGCGATGCCGGGATATGGACTTTATGACAGAGCACTTGGCGCATGCTATTTGAATGGGCTTTGGGAAGCCATTGAGAAGGGAGCAAAATAATATGAGATTAAATGAAGCGGGACTTCTTAATAAAAAACAGTGGGAAGAAAAAGGATATGCACTGCCAAAGTTTGACAGAGAAAAAGTTATGAAGGCGACAAAAGAAAATCCATTTTGGATTCATTTTGGACCGGGTAACATTTTTAGAGCGTTTCAGGCAAACGTGGTTCAAAACCTGTTAAATGAAGGACTACTTGACAGAGGACTTGTGGTGGCAGAAGGCTATGATTATGAAATTATAGAAAAGATGAACCATCCACACGACGATTATAATCTTCTTGTGACACTAAAGGCAGACGGCAACGTGGAAAAGACAGTGATTGGAAGTGTGGTAGAGTCTCTTACAGTAGATTCGAAGAATGAGGCGGACTGGAATCGCTTGAAAGAAATCTTTGAAAAAGATTCTCTTCAGATGGTGTCATTTACCATCACAGAAAAAGGATATAGTCTTGTAAATGGAAAAGGTGACTTGCTTCCGGGAGTGGAAGATGATTTCTTAAATGGACCTGCGAAAGCAATGAGTTATATGGGAAAGGTTGCAGCTCTTCTCTATGCAAGATACGCAAGCGGACAAAACCCAATTGCCATGGTGAGTATGGATAACTGTTCGCATAATGGGGACAAATTGTATGCGGCAATTACCACATTTGCAGAAAAATGGGCAGAAAACAAAGTGGTGGATGCGGATTTTGTGTCCTATGTCAATGACAAGAAAAAGGTGTCTTTCCCTTGGACCATGATTGACAAGATTACTCCAAGACCGGATGCATCTGTGGAAGCGATTTTAAAAGCAGATGGAATTGAAGAGTTAGAACCGGTTATTACGTCTAAGAACACTTATGTGGCACCGTTTGTAAATGCAGAAGAGTGTGAGTACCTCGTGATCGAAGATGCATTTCCAAATGGAAAGCCGGAAGTGCTTACAAAAGGCGGTTTGATGTTTACCGAAAGAGAAACGGTAGACAAAGTGGAAAAGATGAAAGTGTGTACTTGTCTAAATCCACTTCACACAGCCCTCGCAGTGTTTGGCTGCATTTTGGGATATGAAAAGATTTCAGAAGAGATGAAGGATGTGGAACTTAAAAAAATGGTGGAGACAATCGGATATGTGGAGGGTCTTCCGGTGGTTGTTGATCCGGGAGTTCTTGATCCGAAGGAATTTATCGATACTGTTCTTAATGTTAGAATTCCAAATCCATTTATGCCGGATACACCACAGCGTATTGCTACGGATACGTCACAGAAGCTTGCCATTCGTTATGGAGAGACCATTAAGGCTTATGTATCTTCAGACGAATTAGATGTTCAGAATTTAAAATTGATACCACTTGTATTTGCAGGATGGCTTCGTTATCTAATGGGTATCAATGATAGAGGAGAAACCTTTGAACTAAGTCCGGATCCACTGATTGACACAGTCAGACCATATGTGGCAGATGTGAAATTAGGAAAAGAGTTTGATGCAAAGACAAAGTTAAAACCGGTTCTTTCAAAGAAAGAAATCTTTGGAGTTGACTTATATGAAGTGGGATTGGCGGATAAGGTATGTGATTACTTTACAGAACTCACAAAAGGCGTAGGCGCAGTAAGAGAAACGCTTAAAAAATACGTATAGACAAAAACGCAAGGAGGATATGCAGTATGAAACAGTTTATGGATGCAGATTTTTTATTAACAACGGAAACGGCGAAGAAATTGTACCACGAGTATGCGGCGACGATGTCGGTGCTTGATTATCATTGCCATATTAATCCGCAGGAAATCTACGAGGATAGAAAGTTCGAGAATATTACACAGGTATGGCTCGGCGGGGACCACTACAAGTGGCGCCAAATGCGTTCCAATGGAGTGGATGAATATTATATTACGGGTGAAGCTACTGACAGAGAAAAATTCCAAAAATGGGCAGAGACTTTGGAGATGGCCATCGGAAATCCGCTGTATCACTGGAGCCATTTAGAACTACAGCGTTACTTTGGATATGAAGGTCATTTGAACGGAGAGACAGCAGAAGAGGTATGGAACCTTTGTAATGAAAAATTAGCGCAGGATTCTATGACTGTTCGTAACATTATCCGTCAGTCAAATGTAACACTTATCTGTACAACAGATGACCCGATTGATTCCTTGGAATGGCACAGATTGTTGGCAGAGGACGACACATTTGAAGTTCAGGTTCTTCCGGCATGGAGACCGGACAAAGCGGTGAACATTGAAAAGGCAACATTTTTAGATTACCTTTCAAGCTTAAGTGAAGTAAGCGGTGTAGAGATTAAAGATTTTACAACTTTGATAGAAGCATTGAAGATTCGTATGGATTTCTTTGATGAAATGGGGTGTAGTGTATCAGACCACGGTTTGGATTATGTGACCTATGAGCCTGCAACAGAGGAAAAAGTGGAATCTATCCTTGCGAAGAGAATACTTGGGGTTATGCCAAATGCTTTGGAGACTGCGCAGTTTAAGACAGCAGTTCTTGTGGAACTGGGAAAAGAGTATCACAAGAGAAATTGGGTAATGCAGCTTCACTATGGAGCAAAACGTGACAATAATCAAAGAATTTTTAGAAGTTTAGGACCGGATACAGGTGTGGATTGTATTAATAACTATGCTCCGGCAGCGCAGCTTGCAGACTTTTTGAATGCATTGGCACAAAACGATGAGCTTCCAAAGACTATTATTTATTCCTTAAATCCATTTGACAATGCGGTAATCGGAACTGTAATTGGCTGTTTCCAGGGGACGGAAACTGTAGGCAAGATTCAGCAGGGAAGTGCTTGGTGGTTCAATGACCATAAACAGGGAATGATTGACCAGATGACAAGCCTTGCAAACTTGGGACTTTTAGGAAACTTTATCGGTATGCTTACAGACTCCAGAAGTTTCTTGTCTTACACAAGACATGAATATTTCCGTCGTATTATGTGTGAACTGATTGGTGGTTGGGTAGAAAATGGAGAATATCCGGCAGATTATAAAGTGTTAGAAAAGATGGTAAAAGGCATCTCATATAACAATGCAGTGCGTTATTTCGAGTTTGATTTATAGGAGGAAGTTTAAAAATGAATGAAATATTAAAGCAAGTACAAGAAATGGGAGTAGTCCCGGTAGTTGTATTAAATGATGCAAAGGATGCCATGCCACTTGCGAAAGCCTTATGTGAAGGCGGACTTCCTTGCGCAGAGGTAACCTTCCGTACAGAAGCGGCAGAAGAATCCATCCGCATTATGGCGAAGGCGTTTCCGGAAATGTTAATCGGTGCAGGAACCGTGCTTACCATAGATCAGGTGGACAGAGCAGTAAATGCAGGAGCAAAGTTTATCGTAAGTCCTGGATTTGACCCGGAAATTGTAGATTATTGTTTGGGAAAAGGTATTTTGGTATTGCCGGGCTGCATCACACCGTCAGAGGTGGCACAGGCTGTAAAACGTGGTCTTGAAGTGGTGAAGTTTTTCCCGGCAGAGCAGTTTGGCGGAGTGGCAACCATTAAGGCCCTTGCGGCTCCATACACAGGAGTAAAATTCATGCCGACAGGTGGCGTGAGTGCAAAGAATTTAAAAGATTATCTTGGATTTGCGAAAATCGTGGCATGTGGCGGAAGCTGGATGGTAAAAGGTGACATGATTGCAGCAGGCGAGTTTGATAAGATTAGAGAAATGACAGCTGAGGCGGTTGCTTTAGTAAAAGAAATCAGAGGGTAAGGGAGAAAGACAATGAAATTAAATTTAAGACCAGAAAGTGAATGTAAATTTGATGCAGTATCCTTGGGAGAAGTTATGCTTCGTCTGGATCCGGGCGAAGGAAGAATTCGTACAGCAAGACAATTTCGCGCATGGGAAGGTGGCGGAGAATATAATGTAGTTCGCGGCCTTCGCAGATGTTTTGGTTTAAAGACTGCAGTTATCACAGCATTTGCAGATAACGAAGTGGGAATGTTGATGGAAGACTTTATTCTTCAGGGCGGCGTGGATACTTCCCTTATTAAATGGATGAAGACAGACGGTATTGGAAGAATCTGTCGTAACGGATTAAACTTTACAGAACGCGGTTTTGGTATCCGTGGTGCAGTAGGATGTTCAGACCGTGCAAATACAGCTATTTCAAAAGCCACACCGGAAGATTTTGATTTTGACTATATTTTTGGTGAACTTGGAGTGCGCTGGTTACACACAGGTGGTATCTATGCTGCTTTATCAGAACAGTCATGTGAGACTGTACTTGCAGCCATTAAGACAGCTAAAAAGTACGGAACCATCGTATCTTATGACTTAAACTACCGTCCTTCTATGTGGAGCGCAATTGGCGGCCATGCAAAAGCGCAGGAAGTCAACAAAGAGATTGCAAAATACGTAGATGTTATGATTGGAAATGAAGAAGACTTTACAGCATGCCTTGGTTTTGAAATCGAAGGAAATGATGAGAACCTAAAAGAGTTAAACATCGAAGGTTACAAAAAGATGATTAACAAAGCAGTAGAGACCTATCCAAACTTCAAAGCAGTGGGAACCACACTTCGTGAAGTGAAGACAGCTACTGTAAATGATTGGAGTGCACTTTGCTGGGCAGGTGGAGAAATCTACAAGGCAAAGGACTACAAAGGACTTGAAATTATGGACCGTGTAGGAGGCGGCGATTCTTTTGCATCCGGCCTTATCTATGGTCTTATGACTACGGGAGATGCAGAGATTGCAGTAAACTACGGTGCTGCTCACGGCGCCCTTGCAATGACAACACCTGGTGATACCACAATGGCAAGCAAGAAAGAAGTAGAAGCCATTATGGGCGGTGCAGGGGCAAGAGTACAGAGATAATAAATTACTATGTACATCTTTGAGTAAATGTGGTATTATTTACCACGTTGATGATTTACAAAAGACCATCGGGAGATGGTCTTTTTTGTGGGAAAGAAGGAGTGATATTATGAGTACATTATTATCTGTATCAGTAGCCCTACTTGCCGGACTTTTAATGACAAGAATTTTTAAAATATTTAAACTGCCGGACGTAACCGCGTATCTAATAGCAGGTGTGCTAATCGGTCCATATTGTGTGGGAACCCTTGGGATTCATGGTTTGGGGTTTGATACTATGGAAGCTGTGGAAGCGTTAGGTTTAGTTTCCGAAGTGGCATTAGGATTTATTGCCTTTTCCATCGGAAGTGAATTTCGTGTGTCGGAACTAAAAAAGACAGGAAAGCAAGCCTTTGTGATTGGTATTGTGCAGGCAGTGGTTGCAACTTTATTCGTAGATTTGGCTTTGCTTGGTGTATATGCAGTAATGCCGAATAAGATTTCTGTACCGCAATTGCTTGTCTTAGGTGCAATCGCAACAGCTACGGCACCGGCTGCGACACTTATGGTAGTGCGTCAGTACAAAGCGAAGGGGCCGCTTACAAAATTGCTTCTTCCAATTGTTGCATTGGATGATGCAGTGGGCTTGATTGTATTTGCGGTATGTTTCGGTGTGGCAAAGACACTTATTAGCGGACATATGGATTTGTTTTCCATTATTGTTAACCCATTGTTGGAGATTGTGTGCTCTTTAATTTTAGGAGCGATTATGGGATGGTTTTTGACACAGTTGGAAAAGATGTTTCATTCCAATACCAATCGTCTTAATATGACCATTGCGTTTGTGTTTTTGACAGCATCTCTTTCTATGATGGACTTCCATGTAGGAACAGTGCATATCAGTTTTTCGTCGCTATTAGTATGTATGATGCTTGGAACTGTTTTTTGTAATATTTGTCCATTGTCACATGACTTGATGGAACGTTCAGATAAATGGACATCGCCACTCCTGGCAGTATTTTTTGTTATCAGTGGAGCAGAATTGGAATTAAGTGTGTTTACTGATGTGGCAATTGTTGGAATAGGAATTGTATATATTTTATTCCGTTGTTTGGGAAAATATTTTGGGGCATTTTTCAGCGCAAAGGCAACAGCTTGTTCGCCGGAAATTTGTAAATATTTGGGTGTCACGTTATTTCCACAGGCAGGAGTTGCACTTGGAATGTGTAG
>JAZRCJ010000026.1:0-6106 GCA_045659705.1 Faecalimonas sp. | reverse complement strand
ACTGACATAAAAGGAATAGGACGCATGTTCCTGTACCTTGCAGTCATTAAGCATCTGCCTTTCTTCTAATAATTGTTTCAAATCCATGGCTGCTTCATAAGCTGGATTTACCAAATGGATGGTGTCCCCCATATATTCTCGGATGCGAGACCTAAGAAGTGGGTAATGGGTACATCCCAAAATGAGCGCATCGATATCTGTTTCCTTCATCGGGGCCAGATAGTAATCGATAATCTCCTCCGTCACCTTATGCTTCGCAAACCCTTCTTCCACGAGCGGCACAAAAAGTGGGCACGCGCGACCAATTACCGTCGCCTCCGGCTCCTGTGCCTGAATAATGCGGGTATAGATAGAGCTACGAATGGTTCCTTCTGTTCCGATGACACCGATTTTCTTTGTCTTCGTCACATCAAGTGCCGCCCTCGCTCCCGGCTCTACCACGCCGATAATCGGAATGTCGATTTCCTCTTTTACCACATCAAGTGCTAGTGCGCTTGCTGTATTACAGGCGATAACAATGGCCTTTACGTCGTTTGTCTTTAAGAATTCTATGATCTGTCTGGAATATCGGATAATGGTATCCTTTGACTTACTTCCGTAAGGCACACGGGCAGTATCCCCAAAATATACCAGATTCTCATTTGGCAGCTGACGCATAATCTCTCTAACTACAGTGAGCCCGCCGACTCCCGAATCAAATACCCCTACGGGTGCAGTCTTCGTTCCTTTCATAAGTTCCTTACATTCCCTTTCTTTTTTCCTACAAAGATAACTCCGTTGCAATCTTCATCTGCTCTTCCGGAATTACTTTTCGCATCTGCAAAGCTTCATTGATATCAAAATCAATATACTCGCCGTTCTTATATCCTACTACACGGTTTTTCTTGCCCTGGGCAATAAGTTCCACCGCCTTTGCCCCCATAATGGATGCATATACTCTGTCCTTACAAGTCGGGCTACCACCACGCTGCATATATCCTAAAATACTGGCTCTCGTTTCCATACCGGTGGCTGCTTCAATACGTTTTGCCATATTGATGGAATCGCCCACGCCTTCCGCATTAATAATGATATAATGCTTCTTTCCGCGCTTTCTATTTTCAATAATGTCGTTTACAATGCCTTCTTCATCATAGCCTTCGGACTCTGGAATAATGATACGCTCTGCACCATTTGCAATACCACACCAAAGTGCCAAGTAACCTGCATCTCTACCCATAACCTCGATGATACTGCAACGTTCATGTGAAGTCGAAGTATCACGCACTTTATCAATTGCTTCCATAGCAGTATTCACCGCCGTGTCAAATCCAATCGTATATTCTGTACAAGCAATATCAAGGTCGATAGTTCCTGGAATACCGATCACGTTAATGCCGTAATGCGCCAATTTCTGTGCACCTGCAAAGGAACCGTCTCCACCGATTACTACCAATGCCTGAATTCCATATTTTTTCAAAATAGCGGCCGCCTTTTGCTGCCCTTCCTCGGAACGCATAGAATGACATCTTGCTGTCTGCAATATGGTTCCGCCTCTTTGAATCGTATCGGATACATCACGCGCTGTCATCTCGATAATCTCTTCTCTTAAAAGACCGTGATATCCTCTTCTGATCCCTCTTACTTTATATCCTCTCGCCAATGCTGTTCTTACTACCGCGCGGATCGCTGCATTCATACCCGGTGCATCTCCACCACTTGTAAGGACACCGATTGTGCGGATTGTATCTGCCATATCTGTCATACTACTTTCCTCCTTGTCTTTGCTAAATTCACTTTACTTCATTTCTTATAAGTTTTCAATCTTCTTTTCTACTACTTTTACCCGTTCTTTGCCATAATATGTTTCCATCTCGGCCAAAAGTTCTTTACTCACGGAAATGTTACGATTTTTCGGAAGTCTTTTCACTGCCTTTTCCTCTGCACAGTAAATTACCACTCCGTCCTCTCCTTCCGCATGCATCATCATCTCATAAAGATGCGCTTCTTCCTGTTTAAATGCTTCTATATTCGAAAATTGAATCCAAAGCTCACAGGTGGTCTGCTCGAACGGGATGATACTTTCGCATATCAACTTGCTGGCATTGTCGTCTTCTTCAGACACACGGCCTTTTACAAACACTTTTTTATCCTCTTCCAAATGATTGCGATGCGCTTCATAATCCCTTGGAAATACCACAACTTCCACCGTTCCAAGCAAGTCTTCTATGGTAAGAAATGCCATAGTTTTATTGTTCTTCGTATATTTGATCGTCTTTTCCGTAATCATACCGCCGACGATTCGCTTTTCACCCTCGCGCACCTTGGTGCGTCCGGTTTCCTCATCCAATTGGAAATCCATAGTGGTGGCACTGATATTCTTGCGCCATTTCTCCTCATACTCTTCCATCGGATGCCCACTGATATAGATGCCCATCACTTCTTTTTCAAAAGCCAGCTTGGTTTCTTTTTCGTATTCACCCACATCCGGAAGCGGAATGTCAAACTCTCCTTTTTGCTCTTCACTCACCATGTCAAACAAGGTCATCTGACCAGTCATGGAATATTTTCGTTCCTGATTGACCTGATCCATAATTTTCACATAGATGACCATAAACTGTTTTCTGGTTCCGCCAAGGCTGTCTAAGGCACCCGCTTTAATAAAGCTTTCAATGGTTCGCTTATTCACTTCTTTTCCGGACAAACGCTCAATAAAATCCTTGAGATGCTTAAACGGTCCGTTCTTTTCTCTCTCCGTAACAATGGCGTCAATCACCGGTCTTCCCACGCTCTTAATGGCAGCAAGACCATATCGAATTTTTCCGTTATCTACCGAGAAAGCCCCTTCTCCGTGGTTGATGTCCGGTGGCAAAATCTCGATTCCCATCTGGCGACAGCTATAAATATATCCTGCCACTTTACCCGGGTTATCAATGACGGACGTCATAAGTGCCGCCATAAATTCCACCGGATAATAATATTTTAAATACGCCGTCTGATATGCCACTACCGCATATGCCGCAGCGTGAGATTTATTAAACGCATACTTTGCGAAATCGGTCATCTCATCAAAGATGTGGTTGGCAACTCGTTCCTCGATTCCATTTGCGATACAGCCAGGAACGCCTTCTTCTTCATTTCCATAGACGAAATTGCGGCGTTCTTTTTCCATCACATCCGCTTTTTTCTTGGACATAGCACGACGCACCATATCGCTTCGCCCAAGGGTATAACCTGCCAAGTCACGCACGATCTGCATAACCTGCTCCTGGTATACGATACAACCGTAAGTCGGAGCCAAAATCGGCTCTAACTGAGAACACTCATAGACAATGGTATCCTGACTATTCTTTCCTTTGATATATTTTGGAATAAAGTCCATCGGACCCGGACGATAGAGGGAAATACCCGCGATGACGTCTTCCAGACTATGCGGTTTTAGTTCCTTCATAAAGCTCTTCATACCCGCACTTTCCAACTGGAAAATGCCGTCTGTTTTTCCCGTGCCGATGTATTCTAACACTGCTTTATCATCATAATTAATTTGATTCATATTGATGGTTTTTCCCGTGCTCTTTTTCACCAGTTCAATGGCATCACGAATCACGGTCAGGGTTCGAAGACCCAAAAAGTCCATCTTAAGAAGACCCAGTTGTTCCAAAGTTGTCATGGTAAACTGTGTCGTCACAGAGCCATCAGAGCCTAGGGATAACGGTACATATTCATCCACCGATTTCTGACTGATAACCACACCTGCCGCATGCATAGAAGCATGTCTTGGTAGGCCTTCCAAACGCATGGAACTGTCAATCAGCTCTTTTACCTGCTCATCTTTCTCATAAAGATCTTTTAATTCACTGTTTTTCTCTAATGCACTTCCCAATGTGATGTTTAGTTCCTTTGGTATCATCTTGGAAATGCTGTCCACGAAAGCATATGGCAAATCCATCACACGCCCCACGTCACGAATGACACCTCGAGCCTGCAAAGTACCAAAGGTTACAATCTGCGCCACACGGTCTGCGCCGTACTTTCGCACTACATAGTCGATGACTTCCTGTCTTCTTTCGAAACAAAAGTCAATATCAATATCCGGCACGGACACACGCTCCGGATTCAAGAAACGCTCAAACAGGAGCTGATACCGTATCGGGTCAATGCTGGTAATATCCAAACAATAAGAAACGATACTTCCCGCGGCACTGCCTCGTCCCGGACCTACCATAATCTGATGGTCCTTTGCATACTTGATAAAATCCCAAACAATCAGGAAATAATCCACATATCCCATTCTGTGGATAACGGATAATTCATATTCCAGACGTTCTTTTAACTCTGCAGACGGGTTCCCATAATGTCTATGTAATCCATCCATACAAAGCTTATTCAAATACTCCCAGGAAGTATAGCCTTCCGGGACATCGTATTTTGGAAGCTTGGTTACCCCAAACTCAATCTCCACGTGACAGCGTTCTGCTATCTTTTGTGTATTATCAATCGCCTGCGGCGCATAGGAAAAGAGGGTACGCATCTCGTCTTCTGACTTTATGTAATACTGCCCACCTTCGTAACGCATACGATTTTCATCATCTAATTTTTTGCCTGTCTGAATACAAAGAAGCATATCATGCGGCTTCTCATCTTCCGCATTGGTATAATGCACGTCATTGGTGGCAACAAGTTCTATGCCTGTCTCCTCGGAAAGTCTAAGAAGCTGTGCATTCACATTGGCCTGTTCCTGCATCCCGTGGTCCTGAAGTTCCAGGAAAAAATTGCCTTTGCCGAAAATCTCCTGATAACGGTAAGCCGATGCCTTTGCTTCTTCGTACATACCACGAAGAAGGTTTCTTTGCACTTCCCCTGCAAGGCAGGCACTCAGTGCGATAATCCCCTCATGATATTCACGAAGCACTTCCATATCCACACGTGGTTTATAATAATAGCCTTCTACAAAACCTTTCGAAACAATCTTTGTCAGGTTCTCATAGCCTGTCTGATTTTCCGCTAAAAGTACTAAATGATAGTAACGATCCTCGTTGTTTCCAAGCTCTCTGTCAAAGCGAGACCCCGGAGCCACATACACTTCACACCCTAAAATTGGACGGATTCCCGCATCGATAGCGGCACGATAAAAATCAATCACACCATACATTACGCCATGGTCTGTGATTGCCACACTGTCCATCCCCAGTTCTTTTACACGGGAAATACATTCTTTAATTTTATTCGAGCCGTCCAACAAACTATATTCTGTATGGACGTGTAAATGTGCAAAACTCATAATCGTCACCTTTTTATCTTTTAGAACAAAGAGTCTGCCTTGACAGACTCTCGCGCCTCTGGCGGTCGCTTACGACACCTTCCGCATACGCCAGAGTGCGCATCCTTGCGGAGCATTTTTACCTTATAGAAACTTCGTTTTTATAAGGTAAAAATAGGTATCCGCTTTTGGCAGATACCTATATGTATGTTTTATTCGCCTGTCATCATAAAGTTGATTAACTTTTCTGTATCTGCCGGTTCATAGGCAATGACTTCCAATTCTGGAATCTCACCATTTGAAAAAATGCTTGCCATTGATACGTACTGAGAAAGTTTTGATTTTAAATTCAATCTGTCACCTTCACCTGTCACCAATTCAACTTTACCTTCACAGCTGTCTACCACTTTAAAAAATCCTTCAATATTTGTAATATTCTGTACTTTCATTTGCCTTTTCCCCTTTCTTATTTAGAACTTTTACTCAAGTTTTATTATAACTCATTTCTATCGAATTGCAATGGTTTTTTCCCTTATTTCAATCTTACCTTCTTTTAAAAGTTTCCCCACTGCACGCTTAAATGCATTCTTGCTAAGTCCCAATTCTCTTTTTATAATTTCCGGGTCTGCCTTGTCGTTAAACGGCAGTTCTCCGTCGTACATTTGGATAGCTCGAAATACCATATCCGCATCCTCGCTCATCTGCATCGGAATCTTATCTCTGACACTTAAATCTAACTTTCCATCACCTTTAACTGCCGACACACGAGCCTTTACAACCTGTCCTACTTCCAGTTTGCCAAAAGCCTCTTTTTTCGGAATCAATGCAGAATATTGGTTGTCCACCGCGACGAAAAGACCGAAGTTT
>JAZRCJ010000025.1:0-1852 GCA_045659705.1 Faecalimonas sp. | reverse complement strand
CTTAGAGGATTTGTTTGTAAAGACCGAATATCGTGGCAAAGGTTACGGCAAAGGACTTCTTAAAAAGCTTGCTCAGATTGCAAAAGAACGAGGCTGTGGAAGGCTTGAATGGTGGTGCCTTGACTGGAACAAACCGAGCATTGATTTTTATCTGTCCTTGGGTGCAGAGCCTATGGATGAGTGGACTACCTATCGCATTGCCGGAGAAACATTGGACAAACTTGCAGAAGAATGAAATTAAGAGGAATTTAAAATGAATGAAGAATGTTTAATTTGCAAAGCACCGCTTGAATATCTGGAAACAGATACGATGATGGAGTGCGTGATTTGCCATAAAAAAGAAAACAGTAAAACAAGATGCGTAAACGGACATTTCGTTTGCAGTGAGTGTCACACAAGCGGAATGGATGAAATTATTGCTTTGTGTTTAAATGAAGAATCTAAAAATCCTATTGGGATTTTAGAAAAAATGATGTCTATGGACTTTTGTCATATGCACGGTCCTGAGCATCATGTTATGGTGGGGGCATCACTTCTTACAGCATACAAAAATACAGGCGGAGAGATTGATTTAACCTCTGCACTTTCTGAAATGTATGCAAGAGGAAAACAAGTTCCCGGCGGAGCTTGCGGTTTCTGGGGTGCCTGTGGTGCAGGTATCAGCACAGGTATGTATATGTCGATTATAACAAAGTCCACACCCCTTGCAAAAGAAACCTGGGGACTTTCCAATCAGATGACGGGACTTTCTCTATCTGCAATTGGCAAAAACGGTGGTCCCCGTTGCTGTAAAAGAGATTCGTACCTTGCAATTATAGAAGCGGTTGGATTTACAAAAGATAAGCTTAACGTCGAAATGGAGCTTGACGAAATCCAGTGTTCACGCTCTAAACTAAACAATCAATGTATTGAAGAAAGGTGTCCTTTCCATGTCAAAAACTAAAATAGCATTTATTTGCGTACATAATTCCTGCCGAAGTCAAATGGCAGAGGCTTTTGGGAGAGCGTATCTTTCCGAAAAATACGACTGCTATTCTGCGGGAACAGAAACAAAACCACAGATAAACGCTGATAGCGTGCGAATTATGAAAGAGCATTTCGGCATTGATATGGCGGGTCAGTATTCCAAACTGATTTCGGATATTCCTGACCCTGATATTGTTATCACAATGGGATGCAATGTTCAGTGCCCATATATCCCTTGTAAAGAAAGATGCGATTGGGGTTTAGATGATCCCACAGGCAAAAGCAACGAAGAGTTTATAAAAACAGCGAATTTAATTAAAGAGAAAGTTTTAGATTTAATGAGGAAATAGAAATGATAGAAATTACTGCTTGGACAAATATATTTTTGAATGCCTTAAATGAGCACTTTGGCGACCGTGTATGGTTTGTTGGTCTGCAGGGCAGTTTTGCTCGTGGCGAAGCAACTGAAAACAGCGATATTGATATGGTTGTTATACTTGATGAAGTGTCTTCATCAGATGTTGCGACCTATAACACTATGCTAGATACCTTACCGCACAGGGAATTGATTTGCGGTTTCCTTTCGGGGAAGAATGAAATCTTAAATTGGGAGCCATCTGACCTTTTTCAGTTTTATTACGATACAAAACCGATAAAAGGAAGTCTTGATGAACTCTTGCCATTGATTGACGATACTGCTGTTACCAGAGCAATAAAAGTAAGTGCATGCAATATCTATCACGGCTGTGTTCACAATATGCTGTATGAAAAGAGCGAAGAAATTTTAAAAGCCTTGTATAAATCTGCATCTTTTGTGGTGCAAGCCATAGCCTTTAAGCAAACCGGGAAATATATCAGTCATCAGAAAGATTTGCTAAAAATTGTT
>JAZRCJ010000024.1:0-1776 GCA_045659705.1 Faecalimonas sp. | reverse complement strand
CGGTTGCCAGGCCGAAGTAGGTGTAGCTTGTTCGATGGCAGCAGCAGCGGCCAGCCAGTTGTTCGGTGGTAGTCCGGCACAGATTGAATACGCTTGTGAAATGGGATTGGAACACCACTTGGGTATGACTTGCGACCCGGTTTGCGGTCTGGTACAGATTCCTTGTATCGAACGTAATGCCTATGCAGCCGCCCGTGCCCTCGACTCCAACATCTACTCAGCCTTTACCGACGGTACACACCGTGTATCTTTCGACAAAGTAGTGGAAGTGATGAAACAGACCGGTCACGACCTTCCTTCCTTGTACAAGGAAACCAGTACCGGTGGTTTGGCAAAAGATTACAAACAGATGGAATAATAAAGAAAAAGGAGGCGATTGCCTCCTTTTTTTATTCATCTTCTTTAAGAAAAGTCATTTCCCCCATGTCCTCATCTTTCGATATCGAAAGTTTTCCGTCTTGCGAAACAACCAGCACAAACGGAATATACAAATCTGTCATCGGATAACTGACACTGGCAGCCAGCGTGATTTCTTTCTTTTCTGCCGTACGGACATCATCGAAAACCAATCCTTCCAACACCGAACGCTTCAAATACTTGGCCGGCAAATGGGAAGCAAAGTCATTCTTGACAAAGTTCTTTTCGAACAAAGTCGTTCCGTTATCACGGGTAATCTTCACCTTTATACTATTGTCTACGAAAAGTCCCATATCACTTTTTACCTGTGGCAACTTATCATCCGGCGTACGCTCTACTGACAATTGAAACTTCTTTCCCCTGCAAGTTATTTCCTGCTTAATCCGAGAAACCTGCATGCGTTGTAACCCCGTATTTTCACCTACACTTTCCAATTGGAACATGCGTTGCGTTTCTGCTTTCGTGTCTTTTTTATTACTTCCACATCCTGTCAAAATATTTATCAACAAGAGGGATAAGATATAAATCTGCTTCATTTAAAATCAATTTAACAAGACAAAGTAACTAAAATTGCGTTTAATATGCAAATAATCCCTTCATAAAAAGCGAAAACCGGGCAATATCACATTGGCCGGCTTCCAGAGAAAACTAAAAACTAAACTAAATTATATTGATATGACTACACAAAACCAGAAAGGTTTAATGAAAGAATAAAAAAGATGATAATTATTAGTAAGAAAAACATTTTTTACTTACTTTTGCCGCTCGACTAATAAAATGAAAGAATATGAGCACAAAACAGAAAAGATTTATCTTGCCAGAAGACGAAATTCCTAGATTCTGGACCAACATACAGGCGGACATGAAAAACAAGCCGATGCCGCCACTCAATCCTGCTACCAAAGAACCATTGAAACCTGAAGACCTCTACCCTCTCTTTGCGAAGGAATTGTGTCATCAGGAACTCGACATGGAAAATGCTTGGATTGAAATTCCTGAAACCGTACGCGAATATTATAAGTATTGGCGTTCTACTCCGTTGGTACGCGCCTACGGATTGGAAAAGGCATTGGGTACTCCGGCTCACATCTACTTCAAGAACGAAAGTGTCAGCCCGATCGGTTCGCACAAGTTGAACTCGGCTATCGCACAGGCATATTATTGCAAGGAAGAAGGGGTGAGCAATGTCACTACTGAAACTGGTGCGGGACAATGGGGCGCTGCCCTCTCTTATGCTGCTAAGATATTCGGTTTGGAAGCAGCGGTTTATCAGGTAAAGATCAGCTACAACCAGAAGCCTTATCGCCGTAGCATCATGCAGACATTCGGTGCACAGGTCACTCCTTCACCATCGATGTC
>JAZRCJ010000023.1:0-28948 GCA_045659705.1 Faecalimonas sp. | reverse complement strand
CTTCGTTTCGCTATCCGTGAAGGTGGACGTACAGTAGGTTCAGGTGTTGTTAAAAACATCATCGAATAATTGAAATAAGTTCAATAAAATCAAGGCTTCCGAGAGTTTCTCGGAAGTCTTTTTTTGTAAATTCATTTTTATTGCCTAATCCCTCTTTTTTAGATATAATTATTCTTATATGAGGGAAGGAATAAAACGCTATGTCGAAATGGAATACAATTACATTAATACTGATGGCGTTAGGAACCAGTCTGCTTGCGAATGTATCTTTGGCTGGAGCACTTGGTTTATATATTGTTGGTATTATTGTGTTAATTATTATAAGTCAGATGCAAGCGTCTCAGGAAAATGGCAAGTTCTCAAAACACAATCCGATGATATGGACTGTCATTTTAGATATGTTTTTTGTGTTGCTAATATTATTTTTGGTTTTTGTGAAAATTATATAAGAAGTAAAAATAGGAGGGGCAGGCATGTACCAAGCATCATCAGAACGTTACCAGTCTATGCCGTATCATCACTGTGGGAATAGCGGACTAAAACTTCCGGCGATTTCTTTGGGGTTGTGGCATAATTTTGGAGATACAGCTTCGTATGAGAATATGAAGCAGCTTTTATTTACAGCCTTTGATCATGGAGTTACGCATTTTGATTTGGCAAACAATTATGGTCCGGCACCGGGAAGTGCAGAAACCAATTTTGGACAAATATTAAGAGAAAATTTAAGCATATATCGTGATGAAATGATTATCAGTACAAAAGCAGGCTATGAGATGTGGGATGGTCCTTACGGGAACTGGGGTAGTCGCAAATATCTTCTTGCAAGTTTGGACCAGAGTCTAAATCGTATGGGATTAGACTATGTAGATATTTTCTATCATCACCGTATGGATCCGGAGACACCACTGGAAGAAACAATGGGAGCATTAGCACAGGCTGTTGCTAGTGGAAAGGCGTTGTATGTAGGGCTTTCTAATTATGATGGGGAAACGTTGGAAAAGGCCACTACAATTCTACAAGAGATGCATTGCCCGTTTATCATCAATCAGAATCGCTATTCTATTTTTGATAGGACGATTGAGAAAAATGGACTAAAAGATATGGCCGCCAAATTGAAAAAGGGGATTATTGCTTTTAGTCCGTTGGCACAAGGAATGTTGACAGATAGATATTTAAACGGCATTCCGGAAGACAGTCGCATAAAAACGGATGGCAGATTTTTGAAAGAGTCGACATTGACCGAGACGCGGTTGGAGCAGATTAAGAAGCTAAACCAATTGGCAGTTGAGCGCGGGCAAAGTTTGGCAGAGATGGCATTGAGTTGGATACTCAAAGACGGAATCGTAACGAGCGTGCTTATAGGAGCATCTAAGCCTTCTCAGATCATTGACAATATTGGTGCGCTACGTAATGCGAAATTTACAGAAGAAGAATTGAAAAGAATAGATGCAATTCTCTAAGGAGGACTTTTATGAAAAAGAAAACGATACTTTCCGGTTTGTTGATTTTACTATTACTTTTCACCGGAACATATTATGTGAAGGCAACTGCAAATGCAAAAAAAGTAGATGTAATGTTTTTGCATGACACTCATTCCCATTTGAATGAATTTGCAACTGTAGAAGATGGAAAGACACAAGTGCTCGGTGGATTTGCAAAGATTAAGACATTGATTAACAAGCAGAAAGAAAAGAATCCAGACACCTTACTTTTGGATGCCGGTGACTTTTCCATGGGTACATTGATTCAGGTGGTGTACGAGGAAGAGGCTTCAGAACTTCGTATGTTTGGAGATCTTGGTTTTGATGTGATGACTTTGGGAAATCACGAGTTTGATTATCGTGCAAGTGGTCTTGCAAATATGCTAAATAATGCAGTGGAAAGTGGAGACGTGCTTCCGCAGTTAGTTCTTTCAAATGTGGATTGGGAAACTATGGAAGCTAATGGGCTGACGGAAGAACAAAAGCTATTGAAGGATGCATTTGACAACTATGGTATAAAAGAATATACCGTGGTAGAAAAAAATGGTGTTAAGATTGCTGTTACCGGTGTGTTTGGTAAAGATTGCTTGGACTGTGTACCAAACTGTCCTTTGCTTTTTAAAGATCCGGTGGAGGCAGTCAAAGCAACGGTAGCCAAGATAAAAGCAGAAAAGAAAGTAGATATGATTGCCTGCGTTTCCCATGGAGGTGTTTGGGAAGACGAAGACAAATCAGAAGATGAGATTTTGGCGAAAAATGTGCCGGAATTAGACCTTATTATCAGTGGTCACACTCATACAAAATTGGAAAAGGCTATTGTACATGGAGACACCTATATCGTGTCCGCGGCGGAGTACGGTAAATACTTGGGAAGCCTTTCTATGACACAAAAAGAAAATGGCAGATGGAACCTGGATGCGTATGAGCTTCTCACGGTAGAAGAGAACATAGAGCAGGATGAAAAAACCCAGAAAAAAGTAGATGCTTTGATGGATATGGTCGACAGTAAATATCTGGAACAGTTCGGCTATACAAAGGACCAGATATTGTGTACAAATGATATTGCATTTGCAACTAGTCAAGATGTAGGCGAATTACACACCGAATTAAACTTGGGAAGTATTATGGCAGATGCCTATACTTATGCAGTGGAGCATTCTGGAAACGAAGATACGAACCCAGTAGATGTTGCGGTAGTGCCGGCAGGTACTGTAAGAGATACATATGCTATAGGAAATATCACGACAGAAAATGTATTTAATTCTTTTTCCCTTGGTATTGGTCAAGATAATATTCCTGGATATCCTTTGATTAGTGTATATCTGACAGGAGCTGAATTAAAGACAGTGGCAGAGATTGACGCCAGCATTTCGGATTTAATGACAACGGCAAGACTTTACACAGATGGATTATATTGGCATTACAATCCAAATCGTATGATTTTAAATAAAGTGACAGATGTGTATCTGTGTAATGGAAAAGAAGAAAGAGTGGAACTAGAAGATGACAAGCTATATCGCGTGGTAACAGACTTTTATTCTTCCCAGATGCTTGGTGGTGTGACGGATATGTCTTATGGATTATTATCCATTGTTCCTAAGTTTGCAGACGGGACACCGATTGAGCATTATGAAGATGCTATTATTACAAGTAATGGACAAGAATTAAAGGCTTGGGCTGCTATCGCAACTTATATGCAATCCTTTGAAGATACCGATGGAGACGGTATCGGGGAAGTGCCTGGGAAGTATGACACCAAAGAAGGAAGAAAGGTAGTGGAAGATAGCAAATCCATAGGAGATTTGTTAAAGAAGCCAAATAAGTTTTTCTTTATCATTATTGCATTGATACTTGTTGTATTGGCAGTGGTAGTAGGTATTGTAGTGTTAATCACGAAACTTATCCGCAAAATAATAAAAAGAGTAAAGAACTAGTAAATAATGAGAAAAATCTTGACAATTTGTGGGAAATAGGAATAGAATGAAATAAATAAAAGGGAGTAGCTCACGTATTGTCGTGAGATGGATCGTCAGTACAGTCAGATGTTGACTCGGTTCATTTCGTAAGTAGCGAGACTTTTATTGCTGATTTTCAGCAATAAGAGTCTCTTTTTTTATCTCATTCCACATATAGTAGAAGCAAGTAACATAATAACAAAAGGAGCTTTTAGTGTGGAAGTTGTAGAAATCATGCAAATGATTACAATGTGGTTGCTTGGTGCTATTCTCATTTATTTAGCTATTAAGAAAGAGTATGAACCAACTCTTTTGTTGCCGATGGGGTTTGGCGCGATTTTAGTGAATTTGCCTAATACAGGAGTTTTAAACCAGCAGTTGCCGGGAATTGGGGAGATTAATGGTATTATTGAGTGGCTGTATGAGGTGGGGATTGAAGCGTCAGAAGCGTTCCCGATTTTATTATTCATTGGCATTGGTGCAATGATTGACTTTGAGCCGCTTTTGCAGAAACCGATATTAGCCTTATATGGATTTGCTGCTCATCTAGGGATTTTTGTGGCAATTGGTTTGGCATTGTTTATGGGATTTGAGGTGGCGGATGCATTCTCAATCGGTATCATTGGTGCGGCTGACGGTCCAACAGCTATATTGATGTCGCAAATATTGAAGTCAAATTATATGGGGCCGATTGCAGTGGTGGCATATTCTTATATGGCGCTTGTCCCAATCATTATGCCAACAACCATTAAATTGATTACATCCAAAAAAGAACGCCAGATTATAATGCCAATTAGGAAAGGTAAGAAGATTTCAAGAACCACTAAAATTATTTTCCCGATTGTGGTGACGACTATTGCGGGATTTGTAGCACCGATGTCAAGTTCGCTAGTAGGATTTTTGATGTTTGGTAATTTGATTAGAGAGTGTGGAGTGTTGAATACATTGTCAAAAACGGCGCAAGATGTGTTGACCAATCTGATTACACTTTTATTGGGGATTACAATTTCTTTTAGTATGACGGCGGATAAATTTCTTCAAAAAGAAACATTGTTTATCATGCTAATCGGTTTAGTGGCATTTGTCTTTGATACAGTTGGAGGAGTTTTGGCGGCAAAGCTTATGAACATCTTTTTCAAAGAAAAACTCAATCCAATGATTGGAGCAGCCGGTATTTCTGCTTTTCCTATGGCATCACGTGTGGTGCAGAAAATGGCAGGTGAAGAAAATCCGGGAAACATCATTATTATGCAAGCCGTAGGAGCAAATGTATCGGGGCAGGTGGCTTCCGCAATTATTGGAGGTATTTTGTTAGGTCTATTCTAGGATAAAAATGAGAAAGTGAGGAACGAAGTATGGATTATTTAGTATCAATTGTTTTTATTGTAATCGGGTTTGCGCTGTTGGTTAAAGGAGCAGATCTATTTGTGGACAATGCATCGGGGGTGGCACGAAAGATAGGAATTTCACCTCTTGTGGTAGGGCTTACCATTGTGGCGTTTGGAACATCTATGCCGGAACTTGCAGTCAGTGTCACAGCGGCGTTAGAGGGACACAATGAGATAGCAGTGGGAAATGTGGTTGGATCCAATATTTTTAACCTGTTAGTAGTTGCCGGGTTAAGTGCCTGCCTATTTCCGCTTGTGACAAACAAGATAATAATGAAACGTGACTGGCCGATATCTACGGGGGCAGCTTTAATACTGGCAGCGTTTCTTTGGCCGAATATGCACATCGCAAGATGGGAGGCCGGAGTGTTGTTTGCTATTTTCATTGCAATTACCGCTTATCAGATTATTCAGGGGAAGAAAGACGGTAATGAAAGCAAGGAAGAAGAAACAAGGAGTATGGTGAAATTACTTCTTTTATTGGCGGTTGGAATTGCCGGCATTATTATCGGTGCGGAACTTTCTGTGGAAGGTGCCACAAAATTTGCAAGGCTTCTCGGCGTGAGTGAAACATTGATTGGACTTACCATTGTAGCAATTGGAACATCACTTCCGGAGCTTGTGACATCGGTTGTGGCTGCAAAAAAAGGAGAAAATGAAATTGCCATGGGTAATGTGATTGGTTCTAACATTTTCAATATTTTTTGTATTCTTGGTATATCCGCTTTCTTACGACCAATCACAGTAGAAGCAACGGCTATTTTTGACAGTTTATTTTTAGCAGGAATATCTTTTGTATTCTGGCTTGTATGCAGATGGAAAAAACTCGATCGCGTGTTGGGAAGTGTGATGGTGCTGACATATGTAGGGTATATGACTTATATTATTATGAGGTAAAAAATAGGTCTTGGAAAAGAAGCTATACAGTGTTATAATTATATAGTGGAAAATAAAAAAGGATAGTGCGTAACGTACTATCCTTTTATTAAGATTACGAGGGAAAAGTTATGATGGAAATGCTCACAAATTTAGATGGAAATCTGTTGTTATGGATACAGGAAAATCTAAGGGTTGACTTTTTGAATGGTTTTTGGGAGTTTGTTACTTCTTGGGCAGATGGCGGAATCCTGTGGATTATATTAGGAGTAATAGCATTGGTTTCTAAAAGGACCAGACCGGTTGGTGTTGCTATGTTGCTTGCTCTGGTTATAAATCATGTGGCAACCAACATGATCTTGAAAGATATTTTTCAAAGACCGAGACCATTTGTGACATTTTCGGAAATTATACCGCTTATTGACAAACCAGGTAGTTTTTCTTTTCCATCAGGACACACATCCACGTCCTTCGCAGCGGCGTTTGCCGTTTTCTTTATGGAAAAGAACAAAAAGTATGCGATACCGGGCATTGTGATTGCAGCAATGATTGGATTTTCCAGAATGTATATAGGGGTGCATTATCCGGGAGATATCTTGGGTGGTATCATAGTAGGCATTGTAAGTGCATTTGCGGCAAGTGCAATCGTTAAATTAGTTGGAACAAAGGTGAAAAAGCAGCATGACAAAGCGTAAGAAAAAGGAATTGGCATTAGAGATTATTGAGCGTTTGAAAAAAGAATATCCGGATGCCACTTGCTCGTTGGATTATGATGAGGCGTGGAAGCTTCTGGTAAGTGTGCGGCTTGCTGCACAGTGTACCGATGAGCGCGTGAATATCATTGTGGAAAAATTATATGAAAAATATCCGGATGTGAATGCGTTGGCAGATGCAGAGGTGGATGATATAGAAGCAATTGTGAGACCGTGTGGTCTTGGAAGGAGCAAGGCTAGAGATATCAGTGCCTGTATGAAGATATTGAGAGATCAGTATGACGGACGTGTGCCGGATACCATGGAGGAACTTTTGCTTCTCCCGGGTGTGGGAAGAAAAAGCGCAAACCTTATTATGGGTGATGTGTACGGGAAACCTGCCATTGTAACAGATACACATTGTATTCGCCTGACAAACCGCATGGGTTTGGTGGATAACATAAAAGAGCCGAAAAAGGTGGAGATGGCCCTTTGGGAGATTGTTCCACCGGAAGAAGGAAGTGACTTTTGCCATCGTCTTGTCTACCACGGACGAGAGGTGTGCACGGCAAGAACAAATCCGTATTGCGACAGATGTTGCCTTGAGGATGTTTGTAAAAAACAAGGATTAGACAAAAAGAAAAAGGAGAAATAAGAAAGATGGAAACATTAGCAGTAGTAGCAGGAGAAAAAATTACAGAAAAGGAATTAAATGCATTTTTGCAGTCTGTGCCGAGAGAACAGCAGGCGTATATTTCCAATCCGCAGTTTAGAGAACAGGCATTGGAACAGTTAATTGCCCTTTATATGTTTGCAAAAGAAGGGGAAGAATTAAAATTGGAAGAAACCGAAGAATTTAAATCAATCATTGCCAATGCAAGAAAAGATATTTTAGCACAGATGGCGATGCGTGAAGCGTTAAAGGATGCCGCTGTTTCAGAAGAAGAATTGAAGGCATATTACGAGGCAAACAGTGCTCAGTATATGAAGGGTGAAACTGTAAATGCGAAGCACATTCTTGTGGCAGAAGAAGAAAAATGTAAGGAAATTTTAAAAGACATCGAAGAGGGAATGGCTTTTGAGGAAGCAGCACAGAAAAATTCTACATGTCCTTCCGGACAAAAAGGCGGAGATTTAGGTGCTTTTGGAAAAGGACAGATGGTAAAAGAATTTGAAGAAGCGGCATTTTCTGCAGAGATTGGACAGGTAGTAGGACCGGTTAAGACACAGTTCGGATACCATTTGATTAAAGTAGAAGCAAAGAATGAAGCAACCGTTTCTGCGTTTGAAGAAGTAAAAGAATCTATCAGAAGAATGCTTGTTCAACAGAAACAGAACACAGTATATGGTGAAAAAGTTGCTGCTTTGAAAGAAAAATATTTGGAGAAATAAAAACGAATGGACGTAAAATACAAAAATATCAAACCATATCAGACGGCAAAATTTCCGATTAGACAGCCAAAGATTATGACATGGCTCCTTTATGTTGTAAGCAAACTTATGATGCCGTGGGGAATCAAATATAAGATTGAAAAATTCAATATGGAAGGTGTAAAACCGCCTTATTTTTTACTTAGCAATCATATGTATTTTATTGATTTTCAATTATCTGCGATGGCTACATATCCACACCGTGTCAACAATGTAGCAACTATAGATGGATATTATCGCAGACCTTGGCTGATGGAACTTTTGGGTTGCATTTGCAAGAGAAAGTTTACAACAGATTTACATTTGATACGTTCGATTCGTCATGTGCTTAAGAAAAATGGGGACGTTCTTTGTATGTATCCGGAGGCTAGATATTCACCTGTAGGTACTACAGCCATTTTACCAGATGCGCTTGGCAAGATGATTAAAATGTCTAAGGTGCCGGTAGTAGTTCTTTTGCATCATGGGAACTACTTGTATACGCCGTTTTGGAACTATCGCAAACCTCGAAAGGTTCCTCTTTATACCACGATGACACAGATTTTGACGGCAGAAGAAGTGGAACAAAAATCAGTAGAGGAAATCAATCAGGTCGTCAAAGAGGCACTTACGTATGATGAGTACCGTTGGCAAGTGGAACAAAATATCCGTATTACGGAACCTTTCCGGGCAGAAGGATTGCATAAGGTGCTATATCAGTGCCCGGCTTGCAAGACGGAGCATAAGATGGCCTCCGAAGGAACGCAAATCTATTGTGAGGCTTGTCATAAGCGTTGGGAAATGGATGAACTTGGGAGACTTTCAGCGTTGGAAGGCGAGACGGAGTTTTCTCATATTCCTGATTGGTATGAGTGGCAGAGAGGAGAAGTTAGAAAACAGATTGAGGATGGTACTTACTGCTTTGAAGATGAAGTGGAAGTATATTCCCTACCTCATTGCTGGAACTTTGTAAAACTCGGAAAGGCAAAATTGCGCCACAATCCAACGGAAGGATATGTGTTAGAGGGACATTATAACGGAGAAGACTATTCTGTTGAACGAAAACCGCAGGATATGTATGGCGTGCATATCGAATATGATTATTGTTATTTGCGACCGGAAGATTGTATTGATATTTCTACAAATAACGATTCTTTCTATTGCTATCCAACCAAGCAAAATGTGGTAACAAAGCTATCCTTGGCAACAGAGGAAATCTATAAATACGAACAAGAATGTAGAAAAGCAGGAAAATAAGATGACAAAGAAACGAATCATACTTGCCTCTGCGTCGCCACGCAGAAAAGAACTTATGGAACTGGCAGGGTTTGAATTTGAAATTCAGGTCAGTCACAAGGAAGAAGTATATCATAGCAGCCGTCCAGATGAGATTGTAAAGGAACTAGCGCTTTTAAAGGCAGAAGATATCGCATCGCAAAATGATACAAAAGATTGCGTTGTGATCGGAGCGGATACAGTAGTTGCGGTAGACGATATTATATTGGGGAAACCAAAAGATAAGGAAGATGCCGCAAATATGGTGCGCCTTATGCAGGGGCGGGAGCATCAAGTATATACCGGTCTGGCTATTTTGGAGTTTGATGAAATG
Source organism: Faecalimonas sp. (assembly GCA_045659705.1). Taxonomy (GTDB): domain Bacteria; phylum Bacillota; class Clostridia; order Lachnospirales; family Lachnospiraceae; genus Faecalimonas. The sequence continues at coordinate 19,537 of JAZRCJ010000023.1, read as the reverse complement.
GGCAAGAAAACGGTAATCAATCATGCTGTCTGCACCAATGTATATGTGGCGACCATGAGTGAAGAGGAAATCCTAGAATATGTACAGGATGAAACAATTATGGACAAGGCAGGGGCGTATGCAATTCAGGGAGCCTTTGGAGCAAAGTTCATTGAGCGTTTCGAAGGGGACTACTATAACGTGGTGGGACTTCCAATTAGTTATATATACCAAATGCTAAAATAAAAAGAAGGTGTAAAGTTGTTATTCAGCTTTACACCTTTTGTAGTTTGGCTCTAAGACTAATATTGGGGTAAGGGCATAGGGGTGCACCAAACACCCTTGGTCCCCACAGTCTAGAGCCCTTTTTATGCTGGCTTCATCTTTTGTGTTTTCTAATGTCTTGATTTCCAAGAAGTTATTACATCTGTCAAAAAACAACTCACAACCACCCTTTTCAGTAATATGATGTGTAAGAATCCATTGAAAGATTGTATGGAAAGTCTTGTGGCTGCTATTTTGGAAAATGGGCAATCGATGGGCACTGTTTGAGCGATAGCGAGTTTGCTTTTTTCGATTGCTAAATCACATCTCCAATGGTAGCCACTTAGACTTTCCACAATCTTGAACCCTGTGTTTTGCGCGTATCATATGAGCTGAAATCGTGATTGTTCAGACAAGTTTTTGACAAAGCTTTTTTAAAAAGCAAGCTATAACAAAACACAAAAAGATTGCAGATGCATCAAAAAAGGATTCCAGACTACGGTAGTAATCTGAAATCCGCTGCATGGGCCTAATCACCCCAATATTTGTTTTGCCTAATTTTAAAGAGATTCCCAACGTCCGGAAGCCCCACACGGCAATACCAAACCATTGGAAGATACCGGAAGCCCGATTTCCTGTGAATCTACTTTTCCGTTATATTGTTTTAATTCTGTGGCCAGCATATAAGTTAATACTGCAGGTGCCAACCCTGTAGTATAGGAATTTATTAAGAAGAACAGTGGATTGTCGGAGAGTATCTTTGTACACAACTGGATCAAAGAATGAATGGCATCTTCAATTTTCCAGATTTCTCCTTTTGGTCCTCTTCCGTAAGAAGGTGGATCCATAATAATCGCATCGTATTTGTTTCCTCGGCGTATTTCTCGTTCTACGAATTTTACACAGTCATCTACCAACCAGCGAATCGGTGCATCGGAAAGTCCCGATGAGGCTGCATTTTCTTTTGCCCAGGTAACCATGCCTTTTGAAGCGTCTACGTGAGTGACACTGGCTCCAGCTGCCGCTGCAGCTAAAGTGGCACCACCTGTATAGGCAAAAAGATTCAAAACTTTAATCGGTCTCCCTGCGTTTTTAATCTTCTCTGAAAACCAATCCCAATTGGTAGCTTGTTCCGGGAATAGACCAGTATGTTTGAAACTAAAAGGTTTCAGATTAAAGGTGAGGCTTTTATAATGGATTTGCCATTGCTGAGGCAAATCGAAAAATTCCCATTCGCCACCGCCTTTGTTGCTGCGGTGATAATGTCCATTCATATTCTTCCAACCGCGATTTGTTTTTGGTGTATTCCATATAACTTGCGGGTCTGGTCTTACCAGTAGATAATCCCCCCAGCGTTCTAATTTTTCCCCTTGTGAAGTATCAATCACTTCGTAATCGTTCCAGCCGTCTGCTATCCACATAATTTAGGTTCCTTTCGTGAAGTATTACATCTTGTATATTATAACAGTGTTTGGCGGGAATGTACATAAAAATATTGTCGCTAGACCTTTACCTTATTGAGAAATAGTGATAGAATATATCTATATGTGAAGAAGTAGAAAGGTGGATATTATGATTAAAGTTAATGCAATTGGAGATCAGTGCCCAATCCCTGTAGTGAAAGCAAAAAAAGCGATGCAGGAACTAAATGGAGAAGGCCTTGTAGAAGTACTCGTTGATAATGAAGTAGCTGTGACAAATGTCAGCAAGATGGCTACAAATGCAGGTGCAACAGTGGCATCTGAAAAAGTTGCTGACAAGGAATATCGTATCACTATTGAAATGAACGGTGCGAACTGTGAGTGTGAAATGTGCGAAGAGGAAAACTATATTGTAGTGATTTCTTCTGATCGCATGGGAGCTGGAAATGATGAACTTGGCAAAGTATTAATCAAAGGATTTATTTTTGCTATTACACAATTGGACAAGTTGCCAAAGACAATGTTGTTCTATAATGGTGGGGCAACTCTTACAGCAGAAGGCTCTGATTCCTTGGAAGATTTAAAACATCTGGAAGAACAAGGCGTAGAGATTCTGACATGTGGTACTTGCCTCAATTACTATGGATTAACAGAAAAGTTACAGGTAGGAAATGTAACAAATATGTATACCATCGTAGAAAAGATGACACAAGCAGATAAGATTATAAACCCATAAGGGAAGTAAAAATAATTGGAAAGGAGGAGTATGCAGTATGAGCATAAAGGATTTAAGACTGACACAGATGTCAAAGACAGCCGGTTGAGCCGCTAAAATAGGTCCTGAGACCCTTGCCCAGGTTCTGGGTAAGTTACCAAAATTTGAAGATGACAATCTGTTAGTCGGAATTGAGACATCAGATGATGCGGCTATATATAAAATAACAGATGATATCGCGATGATTCAAACTGTAGACTTCTTCACACCAATCGTCGACGATCCTTATACCTTTGGTCAGATTGCTGCGGCTAATTCATTGAGTGATGTTTACGCAATGGGCGGCGAACCAAAGGTGGCTTTAAATATAGTTGCATTCCCGAATTGCCTAGACCCGGCAATACTGGGAGAAATTTTGGCAGGTGGAGCTGCAAAAGTAAAAGAAGCAGGTGCTGTTCTTGTAGGAGGTCACTCTATACAGGATGATGAGCCAAAATACGGACTTTGTGTATCCGGTTTTGTGCATCCGGATAAGATTTTCAAAAATTACGGATGTAAACCGGGTGATGTACTCATTTTGACAAAACAAATCGGAAGTGGTGTTATCAATACTGCCATTAAGGCGGAAATGGCATCCGAAGAAGCAACAAAAGAAGCTGTTCTGGTAATGTCTACCCTGAATAAGAAGGGAAAAGAAATTGTAGATAAATATCCGGTAACGGCGTGTACGGATGTGACCGGTTTCGGTCTTCTCGGACATTGTGTGGAAATGGCTTCGGCAAGTGAAGTTACATTTGAAATCAATGTAGAAGACATTGCTTATATGAGAGAAGCAGTGGATTATGCGAAGATGGGACTTGTGCCTGCAGGGGCGTATCGCAATCGTCAGCACGCAGAAGCAGATGTTGATGACTCACGTGTTGCAGAACATTATGTGGATTTGTTATACGATCCACAGACTTCCGGCGGATTGTTAATTAGCATTGCTCCGGAATATGTAGAAGATATTTTGAGAGCGTGCGAAGAAAAACAGATGGAGACGAAAGTTTCGATTATTGGAAAAGTTGTAGAGAAAAAGGAAAAACTCATTTATTTATATTAGGAGAACAGAATGGATAAAAATCAGTTATATCGCAATATTCCAAAAGTAGATATTCTGCTAGAAGAGGATGCGGTACTAGAAGCTATTTCCCAGTATGGAAGAGAGCTTGTAATGGAGGCGATTCATATCCGGCTTGATGATGTGAGAAAGCAAATTGGAGCATGTCAAGATGAAAGTAAGGCATGGAGTCTTTTGGAAAACTTGCCAGACAGCATTGCCGAGTGCGCAAAGAGAATGCTCGAGCCAGTTATGAAAAAAGTGATAAATGCCACAGGAACTGTGCTTCATACAAACCTAGGAAGAGCGCCTATCGGGAAAGAGCATATGGCACACATTACAGAGATTGCTACAGGATATTCCAATTTGGAATATAATTTGGCAGAAGGAAAACGCGGAGAGAGATATTCTCATTTTGAAGAGCTTCTTTGCAAAATTACAGGGGCAGAAGCGGCTATGGCGGTCAATAATAACGCGTCGGCTGTTATGCTTATTTTGCATGCCCTCGGCGGTGGTGGAGAAGTTGTTGTTTCCCGCGGAGAATTGGTGGAAATCGGCGGAAAGTTTCGAATTCCAGATGTAATGGCACTTAGCAAAGCAAAATTAGTGGAAATCGGAACTACCAACAAAACCCATTTTGTAGATTATGAGAATGCCATTACGGACCAGACAAAAGTGCTTTTAAAGGTGCATACCAGTAATTATCGTATTGTAGGTTTTACAGACAGTGTGCCGATGGCAGACTTGGTTCCACTTGGAAAAAAATACGACATTCCAGTTGTTGAGGATTTAGGAAGTGGTGTGTTTATTGACCTTAGCAAGTATGGTATTACGTATGAACCAACTGTGCAGGATGCGCTACGTGCAGGCGCAGACGTCGTAAGTTTTAGTGGGGACAAACTTCTTGGTGGTCCACAGGCGGGTATCATTGTAGGTAAGAAAAAATACATCGATATGATGAAGAAAAATCAGCTTACGAGAGCCCTTCGTATTGATAAGTTTACTGCAGCAGCACTAGAAGTTGTTTTGATGGAATATTTGTCAGAGGAGAGAGCTATTCAGCATATTCCGGCACTTCGAATGATTACGATGCAGGAACAGGAATTAAAAGAGAAAGCAGAAATGCTAAAGGAAAAAATTTTGCAGATGGAGCCTTTGGCACAGGTGGAGATAGAGCCTTGCGAATCGCAAATCGGTGGGGGCTCATTGCCGTTAGAGAAGATTGGAAGTTTTGCTGTTACAATTCAATCCGGAAAGATGTCTACAGCAGAATTGGAAGAAGCGCTTAGAAAGCTTTCGGTGCCAATTATTGGACGCGTGCAGAATGATAAGATTTGTTTTGATATAAGAACAGTGCAAGACGATGATATGGTATATTTTGAACAATTGAAAGGATTATTGTAAGAATGAAACATATTATTATCGGAACAGCAGGTCATATTGATCATGGAAAAACCACGCTTATAAAAGCATTAACCGGTCGTAATACGGACCGGTGGGAAGAAGAACAAAGGCGTGGAATCACCATTGATTTGGGCTTCACTTATTTTGATTTAACAAATGGAGACCGCGTGGGGATTATTGATGTTCCAGGACACGAGCGTTTTATCAATAACATGGTGGCAGGTGTCGTGGGAATGGATTTGGTAATGCTCGTTATTGCAGCAGATGAAGGCGTGATGCCACAGACCAGAGAACACATGGACATCTTAGGACAGCTGGGCATTGAAAAAAGCATTATTGTATTGAATAAATGTGATTTGGTGGAACCAGATTGGCTGGACCTGGTAAAAGAAGAAGTGGCAGAAGAACTTAGTGGAACCTTTTTGGAAGGGGCACCGGTTGCATGCGTTTCTGCAGCTACAGGGGAAGGAATTCCTGAATTAATTACATTGATAGAAACGTTGACGGACAAGGAAGTTAAGGAAAAAGATACACAGACGATTCCGCGGCTTCCGATTGACCGCGTATTTAGTTTGGCTGGATTTGGAACGATTATTACAGGAACGTTACTTGCGGGAACCATTTCGAAGGAAGATAGTCTTCAGATTTATCCAATAGGCAAGGAGTGTAAGATACGCAGTATTCAAGTTCATGGGCAAGACGTAGAGCGTTGCTTTGCGGGGCAACGAGTGGCAATCAATCTATCGAATGTAAAAAAGAGTGAATTACAAAGAGGTTGCGTATTGGCTCCGATTAACAATATGAAAAACACTACTTTACTGGATGTAAAGTTAAATGTGGTAAAGAATTCGAAACGTGTGCTGAAAAATCAGTCCCGATTACATCTGTTTACCGGAACAAGCGAAGTGCTGTGTAGAGCTATTTTGCTTGATAAAGAAGAATTGGGACCAGGTGAAAGTGGATATGCGCAGCTTCGTTTGGAGGAGGAAATTGCACTTCGGCGTGGAGATAAGTTTGTGGTTCGTTTTTATTCACCAACGGAAACGATTGGTGGCGGCGTGATTTTGGAGCCAAATCCAAAAAAGAAAAAACGGTTCCAGGATGAAGTTGTAGAAGAATTACAGAGGAAAGAATCCGGTTCCACGGAAGATGTATTGGAAATGCATGTGCGTGCACATGGAGAAACCATGATTACCATTGCTGAGTTAGCGAAGATCACTGCGCTAACTGTGGAAGAAGTGGAAGAAGGAATTTTAAACTTGCGGCAGCAAGATGTTGTGACAACATTTCCTATGAAAAAGGACACTTATGTATGGCATAAAGTTTGCGAAAAGCAAATGGAAGATACATTTTGTCGGGTATTGGAGAAATATCATCAAACATATCCATATCGCTATGGGATGAAAAAGGCAGAAATGCATATGACCTATATGAAGCAGGTAAAGCAGAATGTATTTGATGCGTTTTTAGATATGTTGGCTGAGAAACAAAAGATAGCTAGGTATCAGGAATATGTAAAATTAGTAGATTTCCAGATTCCTCAAGATAGAAATTTTGAAAATGTTAAAAAAATTATGACAACATCTCTAGAGCAGGCAGGCTTTGATTTTGTAAGAGTTTCTGAAATCACTTTCAAGGGGATGGAAAGCGACGTGGTAGAGGATATTTTATTGTTATTACAAGACCAAGAGCTTATTGTGAAAGTGGCAGAAGATATTTATACATTAAAGAGCCTTATGAATCAGGCAAAAGAGACGATTGAAAACAGGTTGAGAGAAAATCCTTTAATTACCATTGCGGAAGTTCGTGATTTGCTTGGCACCAGTAGAAAAAGTGCAAAGCCAATTCTAGAATATATGGATAGTATTAAAGTGACGAAGAAGAACGGAACAGAAAGTGAAAGGGTGGCATTTAGATGAATTTAAAACAATTGGAAGCCTTTGTGAAAATTGCAGATACCGGTAGTTTTTCAAAGGCAGCAAAAGAATTATATTTGACGCAGCCCACAATCAGTGCACATATTTCTGCATTGGAAAAAGAGTTGGATGCAAGAGTATTTGTGCGAAACACAAAAGAAGTAAAGCTTTCGAAAGATGGGGAAATTTTATATCAGTATGCAAAGCAAATGATGGATTTGGAAAAAGTGATTGTCGATACCTTTGCAACAAGGGAAGATAGAGATAGCCAGATGATTACTATTGCGGCATCTAGTGTGCCGGCACAATATCTGTTGCCGGATATTTTGGTGAAATTTAAAGAAGCATATCCAGAACAGCAGTTTAAGGTGACAGAGTCAGATAGTGCGGAGGTAGTGGAATTAGTCGCAAACCATTCTGCAGATGTTGGATTTACTGGCACTGTATTTGAAAAGAAAAGCTGTATGTACATACCGTTTTATAGAGATGAACTCGTCATCATTACACCAAATACAGAAAAGTATCGTGCAATCAGTAAAAATATGAAAGATTTGAAATGGATTGAAGCGGAAGGCCTTATCCTACGAGAAGAAGGATCAGGGACGAGACGAGAGGCAGAGCGTCTTCTTCAAAGACATAATGTGGATTTGAAACGAGTGAAGATAGCAGGGACCATGGATAATCAAGAGATGATTAAAAGATCGGTTCAAAATGGAGTGGGAATTTCTGTGATTTCCGGTCTTGCTGCAAAAGAAGAGATGGAACAAGGAAGTCTTTTGGCATTCCCATTGTCGTCGCAAGACAGCGGAAGAGATATTAACGTGATTTATAGTCGTAATTTCCGCCTGACAGAGAGCGCAGAAAAACTGATCAAAGTGGTAAAAGAGGTGTATAATTCGTGATATATATGGATAATGCGGCTACAACTATGCGAAAGCCCAAAGAGGTGACGGATGCAGTTGTGGCGGCTATGAATTCGATGGGAAATGCAGGACGAGGGGCGCATGCAGCTTCGCTGGGAGCATCTCGAACTATTTATGATACCAGAGAGGCTTTGGCGCGATTTTTCGGAGCGGAAAGTCCGAAACAGATTGTGTTTACAAATAATTCCACGGAAAGCTTAAATATCGCAATTAAGGGAATTTTAAATCCTGGAGATCATGTAATTACCACTGCCTTGGAGCATAATTCTGTGCTTCGTCCAATCTACGAAATGCAAGAAAGAGGCGTGGAGGTGACGATTGTTCCAGCGGATGAGAAGGGAAATATTTCTTATGAAGAGATGGAGGCGGCCATCTGTGACAAAACGAAGGCCATTGTCTGTACAAATGGTTCTAACTTAACCGGAAACTATGTAGACATCGTACGTGTCGGGGAGATGGCAAAGCGCCATAATGTTCTGTTTGTGGTGGATGCGTCTCAGACAGCGGGGGTGTATCCGATTGATGTGAAAAGTGCTCAGATAGATATCCTTTGTTTTACAGGGCATAAGAGCCTTTTAGGCCCACAGGGGACCGGAGGAATGTATGTGAGAGAAGGACTAGTGCTTCGCCCATTAAAGAGTGGCGGAAGCGGTGTGCAGACCTATAGCAAGCACCATCCAATTGATATGCCTACAGCGTTGGAAGCAGGAACCCTCAATGGTCATGGCATTGCAGGTCTTGGTGCCGCTGTTTCCTATTTGGAAAAAGAAGGGATTGACAAAATACGAGAAAAAGAATTGTCTCTTATGTGGAAATTCTATGAAGGTATCAAAGAAGTTCCAGGAATCAAAATTTATGGAGATTTTGGAACGGAAAAAAGATGCCCAATCGTGACACTCAATATTGCGGATTATGATTCCTCAGAAGTGAGTGATGAATTACTTATGGAATATGGCATCTCTACTCGTCCGGGAGCTCATTGTGCACCCCTTATGCATGAGGCGTTAGGAACGGTAGAACAGGGAGCAGTACGTTTTAGTTTTTCCCATTATAATACGGAAGAAGAAGTAGAGGTTGCGATACGAGCAATTAAGGAACTAGCTGAGGAAGATTAACATGAGAAAAAAAGAATTAAGATTAGTCATCACGTTCCATACCACAGCAGATGCCATGGCCATGGAAAAAGCGTGTAAGCAGCAGAAAGCGCCGGGGCGCCTTATTCCTGTTCCAAGAACCATATCCTCAGGTTGCGGATTGGCATGGTGTGCAGATTTGACAGAACGAGAAGTGCTAAAGGAAACTATGCAAGCGGTAGGGCTACAGGAAGAAGATATGCATGAATGTATGGTGTAGGAGAGGGCTATGAGAATATTGAGTGTGACAGCACAAAAACCGGACGGAACCGGAAGTGGCGTATATTTGACAGAATTGGTAAAAGGTTTAGAAAAGCTAGGACATACCCAAGCTGTGGTGGCGGGAATCACAAAGGAGGATGCCATTGTTCTCCCAGAGAACGTCAAGTGCTATCCTGTATATTATAAGACGGAGGAATTACCGTTCCCGGTGTGTGGGATGTCGGATGAAATGCCATACGAGAGTACCCGCTATTGTGATATGACAGAAACTATGACGTTACAATTCACAAGCAAATTTTCACAGACTATCCGAGGAGTGGTAGAAGAGTTCGAACCCGATGTGATATTGTGTCATCATTTGTATTATCTAACATCACTCATAAGAGACCTTTATCCGAATAAAAAAATCTATGGTTTTTGTCATGGGTCAGATATGCGTCAAGTAAAAAAGAATTCGTGGCAACGTGAGTTTGTAAGGAAACAAATACCAAAGCTTGATGGAATATTTGCTCTGCATAATGAACAGAAAAAAGAAATTTGTGACTATTATGGTTGTCCAAAAGAGAAGGTGACTGTGATAGGTACAGGATATAATGGTGATGTGTTCTTTAGGTCGAGTGAACTGAAGAAGGAACATGATGAATTAAAACTTGTCTTTGTGGGAAAAATCTCAGAGAAAAAAGGGGTGAAAAGCCTTCTTCGTTCTATGAAGTATATGGAAAACTGCGAAAAGAAGATAATACTTTCTCTCATAGGCGGTTATGGAAATGAAGAAGAGTATCATGAGATTCAGACGATTGCAAAGGAGTGCAACTGTGAAGTTCGTTTTTGCGGGCGTGTGTCACAAGAGGAATTGGTAAGTACCTTAAACGAGGGAGATGTTTTTGTGCTTCCGTCATTTTATGAGGGACTTCCGCTGGTTATCATCGAAGCATTGGCATGTGGACTGAATGTGGTTTGTACGGATCTTCCGGGGATTCAGAATTGGTTAGATTTTGCATTGCCGGAACATGAAGTAGTGTTTGTAGAACCACCAAAGTTTTATAATCAAGATGAGCCAGTGAAAGAAACATTGCCGGATTTTGAAAAGCGATTGGCAAAAGCCATTTGTGAGGCGAAGGAACATAACGTTCCTGAAAAAGAAAAAATAGAAGGACTGTCGTGGGACGGTCTTTGCAAAAGAGTAGAAAAAACGGTGTCTCAATCATGAGACACCGTTATATTTTTGCTTCTGAAAGAATTAACCTACGATGAAACCATATTTCAATGGATCTAAACCGTCGATTAAGTATGTGCCATAACCTGTCAAGTAGCAAGCGCCTGTAATCATAGGAATTACAGCATCATAATCTGCAACTTTTGTTGTTTCTTTGATTACACCTTTGAAGATAGAACCGATGAATGATTCGTATTTGAATTCTTCGCCAACTTTGATTTCGCCCCAGTGATGTAATGTAGCAAGTTTTGCACTCGTACCTGTTCCACATGGAGAACGGTCAGCCTGACCTTCACCAAATACAACTACGTTACGAAGGTTTGCTTTGTCTGGATTTGGAGTTGGTCCGTAGAATTCTACAAGGTCTACTGTTGTGATGTCGAGTAATGGATGCTGAATTTCGATTTCTTTATTAATCTTTTCCATCATCTTCATACCTAAATCAATATATGTAGGTACTGTCTCAGCGTTGATTTCTCCGATTCCCAACTGTGTTGTGTCAACTAATGCGAAGAAAGATCCACCGAATGAAATTGTGAATTTGATATCTTTTCCGTCTACGTTAACAACCTGATCTTCTTTGTAAACAAATGCAGGTACGTTTGTAAGTGTAACGCTTTCCACTTTGCCGTCTTTTACGATAGCAGTTGTACGGATGATTCCAGCTGGAGCTTCAAGAACGACTTCGTTTTCTCCTTCTACCATTTCTTTAAGTCCTGCTTCTAAGATAACTGTTACAGCACCGATTGTACAGTGACCGCACATGTTAAGGTATCCGCCTGTATCCATGAACATAACACCGAAGTCAGCTTCTTTGTCAACTGGTTCGCAGATGAAAGCACCAAACATATCGTGATGTCCACGTGGTTCAAACATCAAAGCTGTACGAACGTGGTCATAATTTTCTTCCATCCAATGTTTCTTTTCGATCATAGTGTTTCCAACAGGTTCCGGGAAACCGCCGATAACCATACGGCAGAATTCACCGCTTGTATGCGCATCTACTACCTGAAGAGCAGATTCAAAGCGGTCAACATTAATTTTTGCTTCTAATTTCATAGCATGTTACCTCTTTCTTTCTTAATATTCTTCTTGTCTAAGCGTATAAAATTGAGTAATGAGAGAAAAGTGTAATGATTTTAAATATTCCAAACCCATATTTGCGATGATTAATAGTTATTTTCTATTAAAAGACGCTTGTAAAATCCGAACAGTTTGTAAAACATCAAAGAAATTCGATAAAAAAATAACAATTTTCTGACATTTCAAAATTACGCTCAGTTCTACATATTATTATCTACTAAAATGCTTGAAAAGTCAAATGGAATTTGTTAAAATAAAATAGACAAAAAGTGTGAAAAACTCTTGAATATGTGGGGATTTTATGATAGAGTATGTAATTGCTGAGTATTATATGGGGGTAGTTGGGTAACTGGTGTGCCTCCTAGTCTTCAAAACTAGTGTGAGGCGTTAGGAGCGTCTCGGGTGGGTTCGATTCCCACATGCCTCCGCCAAAAAGAATGTTAAAAAATAGACTTTATCTATCAATGAAAAACATATAGAGAAAACCTATAAATAATATTAAGGCGAAAGTAAAGAATAAGTAAGCAAAGGAATTTGCTTTTTACTTATAAACAAACCAATAAATAAAGGAGAAACGAGTCATGGCAAATTTACAGATTCTACTCAGACAGCACGTAGGTGCACCGTGTGAAGCTATCGTAAAAGCTGGAGATGCAGTGAAGAAAGGTACATTGATTGCAACTCCTACAGGGCTTGGAGCGAATATCTTCTCAAGTGTGTATGGTGTAGTTGAAGAAGTGACAGAAGACAGAATTGTTATTAAACCGGACGAGGAACAAAAGGATGAGTTCGTACCGATTGAAGAAGGCAGCAAGCTAGATATGGTAAAAGCAGCCGGAGTTGTTGGTATGGGTGGTGCAGGTTTCCCGACAGGTGTAAAACTTGGAACGGATTTAGAGGGCGGCTACATTTTAATTAACGCAGCAGAATGTGAACCTGGACTTCGTCACAATGTACAGCAGATCGAAGAAGAATGCGACAAAGTAGTTCGTGGCGTAAAATATAGCATGGAGATTTCCAATGCGGCAAAAGCAATTTTTGCTATTAAGAAGAAAAATGAAAAAGCAGTTCAGATTTTGAAAGAAGCTTTGAAGGATGAGCCTGCAATTTCCATTCATCTTCTTCCTGATATTTACCCAATGGGTGAAGAAAGAGCAGTTGTAAGAGAAACACTTGGTATCGAATTAGAACCAACACAGCTTCCTTCAGCAGCAAAATCTATCGTTATCAATGTAGAGACACTTGCAAGAGTGGCAGAAGCAATTGATGAAAGAAAACCTTGCTTTAGCAAAAACTTAACAGTAATCGGTAAAATCAACGGCGGTAACAAACCACACGTATTTATGGATGTGCCGGTAGGAACTTGCGTTGCTGATTTGATTGAAAGAGCAGGCGGTATCGATGGTGTTTATGGAGAAATCATTATGGGTGGACCTTTCACAGGAAAGGCAACAACAATGGAAGCTCCTATTACAAAAACAACAGGTGGTATTATCGTAACAATGGAATTCCCGGATCTTCACGGAGCAACAATGGGTCTTCTTGTATGTGCTTGTGGTGGTGATGAAGCTCGTATGCGCGATATCGCAGAAAAGATGAACGCAAAAGTGGCTTCTGTTGCAAGATGTAAACAAGCAGCAGAGATGAAGAACGGTTCTTTGAAGTGTGAAAGACCTGGAAACTGTCCTGGACAAGTAAAAAATAGTATGCAGTTTAAGAAAGACAACTGTGAATACATAATCATTGGTAACTGTTCAGATTGTTCGAATACCGTTATGGGTTCTGCACCGAAGATGGGATTAAAAGTATTCCACCAGACAGACCATGTTATGAGAACAATCGGTCATCCACTTTACAGATACTTAAGAGTGTCAAAGAAAGTAGACCAAGATATTTAATCAAAATACGGTATAACTATCACAAGCTCAGCCGGTGTTAAGAGACCCCCGATTTCTTGCACTGACATGAAAATCCAAGCTGCATGCGTGTGATTGGATATATACATGGGGTAACCCAAACAAAATAATAAGGAGGTAAGAAATTATGTCAATTACAGCCGAAACATGTAAAGAACATGCAAAGGATCCTGCAGTATTATGCTGTAGAGCAGAAGCAGGCATTACAATTGGCCCAGAGAATTTGGAAGATCCAGCAATCTTTGATGATCTTGTGGATTCAGGGTTATTGAACTTAGATGGTTGCTTAACTATCGAAGAAATTTTAGGTGCTAAGCTGATCAAAACTTGTGATTCTCTTACACCAATTACTGCTGACGTTGTAGAAGGCGCAAAAGTTGTAGAAGCAGCTCCGGTTGCAGAAGTTGCAGAAGAAGTTGTAGAAGCAGCACCTGTGGCAACACCAGTTGCAACAACAACTGTAGCAGGTGGAACATTAAAGATTCACATCGGCGAAGGTAAAGATATTAACATTGAATTACCGATGGGAATTGGCTCTGGTGCAGCAGAAGTAGTAGAAGTGCCTGCAACAGTAGCAAATGCAGCAGCTCCTGTAGCAGCTGCAGCAGAAGTAGCACAAGAAGAAAAAGTAATCAGAAGTTTGACAAGAAAGCATTTCAACATCACAGAAGTTAAGAGAGGTCCGGAAACAAAGATTGATGGTACCGTTCTTTATATCCGTGAAGGAATCGAAGAAGAAGCTGCTGCTTCACAGAAACTTGTTAATAGTCTGAAAATCGACATTATTGCACCAGAACAGTATCACACATACTCAGAAACAATCATGGACGTTCAGCCAATCGCTACAAAAGAAGGTGATTCTGAAATCGGTACAGGTGTTACAAGAGTACTTGATGGTGTAGTAATGATGGTAACCGGAACAGACGCTAACGGCGTTCAGATCGGTGAATTTGGTTCATCTGAAGGTTATTTGGATGAAAATATTATGTGGGGTCGTCCAGGATGTCCTGAAAAAGGTGAAATCTTCATTAAAACAGAAGTTATCATCAAAGAAGGAACAAACATGGAAAGACCTGGTCCGTTAGCTGCTCATACAGCAACAGACATCATTACTCAGGAAATTCGTGATGTATTGAAAAAACTTGATGAAAGCCTTGTTGTTGATACAGAGGAATTTGTTCAAGTAAGAAGACCTGGTAAGAAGAAAGTAGTTATTGTTAAGGAAATCATGGGACAGGGTGCTATGCACGATAACTTAATCCTTCCAGTAGAACCAGTTGGTATTCTCGGTGGAAAACCTAACGTAGACTTAGGTAACGTTCCAGTTATGACATCTCCACTTGAAGTGTTAGATGGATGTATCCATGCATTAACATGTATTGGACCTGCTTCAAAAGAAATGTCAAGACATTACTGGAGAGAACCATTGGTACTTGAAACATTGCATGATAAAGAAGTTGACCTTTGTGGTGTTATCTTCGTTGGTTCACCGCAGATCAATGCTGAAAAATTCTATGTATCAAAACGTGTTGGTATGATGGTAGAAGCATTAGACGTTGATGGTGCATTCGTTACAACAGAAGGATTTGGTAATAACCATATCGACTTCGCATCTCACCATGAACAAATCGGTATGAGAGGCGTTCCGGTAGTTGGTATGTCATTCTGTGCTGTACAGGGTGCTCTCGTAGTTGGTAACAAATACATGACACACATGGTTGATAACAACAAGTCTGAGTCAGGTATTGAAAACGAAGTTCTTGGATGTAACACACTTTGCCACGAAGATGCGATTCGTGCACTTAATATGCTCAAAGCAGCAATGACAGGCGAAGATGTGAAGAAAGCTGAAAAGAAATGGAATCCAAACGTGAAATCTACAAACATCGAGTTGATTTCTAACGTAACAGGACAGCCAATCGAATTAGTAGCAAATGAGCAATCATTGCCAATGAGTCAGAAGCGTAAGGAAAAATACGACTAAAAATTAGGTGACAAACATGAAGTATGGTGATAAAATTATTAAGATGGAAGGCGTAATTGTTGAGGTACACGACGGTTGCGTAGCAATCGACCTCAAGGGACGATTAGGATACTTGAAAGTTCCGATGCGAATGATGATTACGGACTATCCGCTTAAAGTTGGTCAGGAGGTTGCTTGGAATATGAGTTTCGTGGAACAACTCGGACCAGAAGTCAACGACAAATATGTGAGTAACTTAGACGTATATAACAGACGCCAAGAGCAAATGCGTGCTCAAAACGAAATAAAAAATTAAGGAGGTATAACGATGAGTTTAACAATTGTTAAGGGAATGCAATCAGAAATTTTCGTTCCTATTACTCCGCCGATGGTATGGACTCCTGTAACAAAAGAAGTTAAAGATATGAAAGTAGCTCTTGCTACAGCTGCCGGTGTACATCACAAAGATGATAAGAGATTTAATCTTGCCGGTGACTTCACATGGAGAAAAGTTTATACCAATATGCCATCAAATGAGTTAATGGTATCTCACGGTGGATATGATAACGGTGATGTTAATAAAGACATCAACTGTATGTTCCCGATCGACAGACTTATTGAATTAGAAGCAGAAGGCTTTATTAAAGCTGTTTCACCTGTACATGCAGGTTTTATGGGTGGTGGTGGAAACCAGGAAAAATTCAAAAATGAAACTGGTCCAGCAATCGCTCAGATGTTTATTGAAGAGGGAGTTGACGCAGTTCTCCTCACCGCTGGCTGAGGTACCTGCCACCGCTCTGCAGTATTGGTGCAGAGAGCGATTGAAGAAGCTGGAATTCCTACATTTTGTATTGCTGCTCTTCCACCGGTTGTACGTCAGACCGGTACACCACGTGCCGTAGCTCCGTTGGTACCTATGGGTGCTAATGCTGGTGCTCCGAATAATGTGGAACAACAAACAGCAATCGTAAAAGAAACATTAGAACAATTAGTTGAAATCCAGACACCTGGAAAGATTGTTCCATTGGCACACGAATACATTGCTAAAGTTTAATATTTAGACAGTATTGGAGGGGTAGATGGAAGACCATCTGCCCCTTTGTGAAAAATAAGATTACATAGTAATTGGAGGTATCACAATGCCTGATAATGTAAAACAATTAAGACGTCTTGTAATCAAAGCGTTCCATATGACAGAAGTGGAATGGGGCGAAGAAAATAAGATTACAGTAGATGGGAAAATGACTTTGAATAAAGATTTCCTTTCCGATATCATTGAGAGAGAAGAATACATAGAAGATATTGATATACAGATTATTAAACCAGACGAACACGACCGTTGGACAAATACAATGATGGATATCATTCCTATTTCTACAAAAGTTCTTGGTAAATTAGGAGAGGGAATTACACATACAGTAACCGGGGTTTATGTAATTTTAACAGGTGTGGATGTAAATGGTAAGCAGACACACGAGTTTGGTTCTTCGGAAGGAAATATGAAGGATATGCTTTACCTAAATCGAGCAGGAACTCCAGGTGAAAATGATATTATTATTTCCTTTGATGTCACATTGACAGCAGGAATGGGCCAAGAAAGACCGGGGCCGACAGCAGCACATCGTGCGTGTGATGAATTTATCCAGATGTTCCGTGAACAGCTTAAAAAGTTTAAAGGTGATAAGGCGACAGAGCGCCATGACTATTACGACCAGGTGAGACCTGGAAAGAAACGAGTCCTTATTATTAAGCAGGTCGCAGGGCAAGGTGCGATGTATGATACACACTTATTCCCGAAAGAACCATCGGGAGTAGAGGGTGGCAAGTCGATTATTGATATGGGTAATATGCCGGTTATTCTAACACCAAATGAATATCGAGACGGCATTATCCGCTCAATGCAATAGGAGGTGTGCGAGTATGGGAATTGGTCCTTCGACAAAAGAAACTTCACTACATCATTTTAGAGATCCACTTCTCGATGTAGTGTCAAAAGATACAGATGTAGATTTGATGGGCGTTATGCTTGTTGGGTCTCCAGATGGAAATGAAGATAAAATGCTCGTTGGTACAAGAGCTGCTGTATGGGCAGAATGTATGCGTGCAGATGGTGTTATTGTTTCCTGTGACGGATGGGGCAATAGCCATGTGGATTATACAAACACAATGGAACAGATTGGTATTCGTGGAATCCCGGCAACCGGAATCACTTTCAACGGAACAGTAGCACAATTTGTTGTGGTAAATGATTACTTGGATGCGATTGTAGACATCAACAAGAGTGCAACGGGTGAAGAAACCAACGTGGTTGGTGAAAACAATATGACTGAACTGGATTGCAAAAAAGCATTAGCGTTATTGAAACTTAAAATGAGAAAAAAAGAAATGGAAGACAGATAATGTCTATACGCAAAAGTCCCGTACAATAACTGTTCGGGACTTTTTTTATTCTATGAAGTCTATGTATTCCAAAATTGGGGCTGAATACATAAGATATACTTTACAAATATAGTATATCATGCGAGAATAATAAATAATATGTTCTGGAAGAACAATGAAACGGATAAATAATGTGCCGAGAGAACAAAGAGGTGAAATATGGCAGTAAAACTAAATGAATTATATAAGGAAATTGAGAACAAACATAAAGTGCGGCTTTTGACAAAGGATTTTTTTGACAAAAGTATAGAGTGGATGCACATTGTAGATAAGGTGGAGTTTTCAAGTGTGCTACATGGTGATGAATTAATATTTAATTCTAGTCTAAATGGAGCATCTGAGGAACAGTGGTATGAGTTTTTGGAACATTTGTTAGAAGTACGGGCGGGAGGGCTTATCATTGCCTTGAAAGACTCATATGAGATGCCACAAGAAGTGCTCGCGCATTGTGATGAAAAGGGATTTCCAATTATTGGTGCGGCTTGGGATACGTCTTTTATGGATATTATGCGCCGTTTTTCTGAAATCCTATTGGCCCAAGAAAGAATGGATGTCAATCTGGGAGAGGCTTTGAAAAATGCCATTTATTATCCGGAAAACGAAAAAAGTTATCGTCAACATTTTGGGAAATATAACATTTTGCAAAAAGAGGAATATGTAATTGCAATTGTAGAAAGTGCCGAAAAAGAAAGAGAGCAAAAGGAGCGGAAGACAAAGATGCTTCTCAAATCATTGAGACGGCAGCAGGAGGAGTACATTATATACGAAGAAGACGGGCGCATTGTTTGCCTGTTTGCATTTAGTGTTCCGGGAATGATCAAAGAGGCTATTACGTATCTGGCAACGAGGGAAGATGCGTATGTAGGAATTGGGACTATAGAATACGATGTAAAGGATATTTATAAATCTTATAAGAAGGCCCAAATAGCATTTGAACTGGCAAAAAAATCTTCCTGGGATAATATTGTGGACTATGATGAACTGGGGGTTTATCAGGTTCTGGCGGACATGAAACATACCAATATACAAGATGTGTTTGTGGAAAATGTGTTGGGAAAACTGGTGCGTTGGGACGAAGAAAATCAGACCGATTATGTGGTAGTTTTGGAACAGTATTACGAATGCGAATGCAATATTATAAAAACAGCGCAGCAAATGAGTTATCATAAGAATACCATAAAATATAAGCTACAACACATTCGGGAAATATTAGGTTACGATATCACTAGTAATGAAAATCGTATGAACATTATGTTGGCATTTAAAATTATGCATATGAATTAAAAAAGAGATTGCACAAAAATGCAATCTCTTTTTGTAAGATTAGATTGGAAGTTCTAAATAGATGTCTTTTCCTTCTTTGATGGAAATTACTACCTTACCGTGTTTGATAGTAGTTGCCATACCAGATACGCTTCCGCTAACTGCCGGCGCTGCTTCTTCAGCTGCGACTTCTTTTTCTTCTTCTGCAGGAGCATCGCCGCCTTGAACGGCATCAATCTTATCTGCAGTTAAAGGAGTTAAAGAATCACAGGTTACCATTAATTTCGCTCCCAAAATCTGAGAGATGGTAAGACATCCGTCTAAGTTTAATAATCCAGAATCTACAAGTTCATCAAAAATTGCCGGATCTTCTAAGTTTTCCGGTCCGATTGTAATACCTGCTTCAGCTCTACAACAGAGTACTGCAGGGTCGTTAGCATGTTCTTTACATGTTTCAGCTGTAATTGACATGGGAAAGTCCTCCTTTGTTTTTACTATCTTTAGTATACTCTCTATACTGATAGGAATCCAATTGTTTTTTTGTTGATACTTATTGGTATAATCTATATTGGGACTTGAAG
>JAZRCJ010000022.1:0-2444 GCA_045659705.1 Faecalimonas sp. | reverse complement strand
CCTAACACTGTCATTTACAATACCATATGTACATATTGCCGTTTCCTTAATCCATATCTTTTCTTTTATGCTTCTGCCACTCTTCATCTAAAATCTTTTCTGCTCTTAAACAATTCTTCTAAACTTCCCCTCTATATAGTTTCTGAGCGCAAGAGAAAAACGTTTCTTTTTACTTGAACCACAGTGTCTAGGTACCTAACGGCACCTGCGACACGGTTCGTCAGGCTCCGCCCGACACCTGGTTGGGACACCCAAACCCTTTTGCCTTACAGCAAAAATAGTACTCGCTACGCTCGTAAAGTTTTCCAGCCTAATTCTAGATAATTGCGAAACTCACTAACGCTTGCACGGTATCCTAAATAAAAGCCCGTACTGTGAATTGATTTTAAGCCAGAAGATAAATAACTGAATTTTAGGCACACCAAAATAAAGCATAGAACTTCTCTGGTTGGTAAGTCCTAAGCAATAAGAGGTTTTAAGCTTCGGATGTATTCACGATGCTGGATTTTATCCGCAAGAACAACTGTTATCAATTGAGTGATTCCTGCAAGAATTAAGTCTGCATGAAGAGTTTTCTTGTTCTGTGTGCGACGACCTGCCAGACAGAGATTTTCTTTAATGTGATTAATGTCACGCTCAACTGTGGTTCGGAGTTTATAAATAGTATCCCATTCTTCCGTACCGCGAAGTGTACCGGGATAGGCACGGAGATCTTTTTCGGGATAAATGTAAATCATTCTTCCACAGGATGAAGAAGTACATGGATTATCACAGTGGCATTTTCGGCGAGCTTTTTTCGTTGTTTTATCGTAGTCCCATTTCATTTTAGGACACACAAATTTGAAGGTAGGAAGACCACTTCTAAGATTTGATTTACTCCCTTCCGGTCTCATCGGGAGAGACGGATCGTGTGGACAACAGGGGATACCATGTTCGTTAACAGAATAGTCTGTATTTCCAAGTCCGGCTCTTGAATTGAGAGGAATATAGGCTTTGGAAAAATGGCGGTCTTTTCCGAAAGTGTCACCTGTCAATAGTGCTTTATAGAGTGAAGCGGTGTCAAAAGCAGCATCACCAAGAAAAGTCTTTGGATTGACAGCGGTGTGTTTTGTAAAGAAATCCATCAATGTCGGGATAAGAAGTTTGGAATCGTGGACGGATTTATCCTCGTCCGGGGAGCCGGATTTCTTTTCCACAACAATGTCAGGATGTGCAGCCATAAATTCATTATCATAAAAAGCAATGTGGCGTATAATCCCAAGGCCGTTGGTTACGATGCCGAATTTATAGACATAGCAAAAATGTCCGTTGATATAGAGGTGTTTGATTTCTGCATTGGATGCCGAATGGGAAGGCATGGAGGCATAAGCAGCCTTGTAAGGGTCAAAAGATTTATCCAGCCCTTTTGCTTTGGCATAAGCTTTCAACTGTCTGATAATCCGGTTGGCGTAT
The DNA here is from genome assembly GCA_045659705.1 of Faecalimonas sp. Taxonomy (GTDB): domain Bacteria; phylum Bacillota; class Clostridia; order Lachnospirales; family Lachnospiraceae; genus Faecalimonas. The sequence continues at coordinate 992 of JAZRCJ010000022.1, read as the reverse complement.
TTCGGATTATTTTCCGTGACAAAGGCTTCAATACCGGAGGAATCGAAGATAGTCATGTCAGCTTTTTCAGAATCAATGGACTGACAGATAGGTTCTGTCAAATCGACGAGGAAATCGAACAATGCCTGTAAATCGTCCTTAAAATCCTGCTTGAAGCGGGTGATTTTAGAAGCGTCCGGAACCTTGTCAAATCCGCAGAATTCTCTGAGATGAGAGGAATAGTGCAGGAAAACGAGAAGTAACTGGTCGGTAGGGATAGTAAAAATCCGCTGGATAATCAAAGCCCAGAGAAAAGCATGTAAAGGGTATTTGCGGGTTCTGCCCGTTGATGCATAAAAATGGTTATAAAAAGTAACCGGAATAATTTCATCAAGATTGATATGCTGTTCTAATAGAGAAAGAAACGCAGGTTTGTCATTTTCAAATTTATTTTGACAATCTTGAAAAATATCATTTAAAGAAAGCTGTTTATATGGTATCATAGTATCAGAATAACTCCTTTCTTGGATGAGTGGTTAATGGTTTCTCGTCAACTCTATTATACCATATCCGTGAGGAGTTATTTTATTTTTGTAGAAAAAATGTGCCGCATTTATGCGGCTTGTGGCGTTTCGCAAACGCCTAGATTTTTAACAAATGAAAGGAGATAAAAATATGGGACAAGAGAGAGATAAGAATGGTTACATTAAGGGTTCAGCAGCATCTAAGTTGCACACAGACAACAAGCCGTCTAGTGGTGGTGGCAAGAGTAGCGGTGGCGGTAAGGATGGTACTCTTGGGTTTACTATACTGAAGTATTCAGCATTACTGTTTATTGTTTCTATGGCTGTATTTTCATTGGACTATTTCGATATTGTGAATATCAGCTACAACATTATTGATTTGCTTAAAAAAGGAGCCAGACTCGGGGGATGTGGAATTATTGCTGGTTTTCTTCTTATGAGTGTTGGTATATAGGAAGAATCAGTAAGATAAGAAGCAGACTTCAACAA
>JAZRCJ010000021.1:0-14929 GCA_045659705.1 Faecalimonas sp. | reverse complement strand
AGATTGTGAAGCAAACGCAAAAGTTTCTTTTGGTGATAAAGTAAACTTCTCTTTAAAAGACAAAGTGCGTAACGGAAAATTATATGTAGATCAGGGTGTTATCGCTGGTTGTGCCGGCGGTGGTTTTGAAAATATCTGTGCAGCAGCAGAGATTATGAAGGGACAGAATATCGGTGCAGATGCATTTACTTTAAGTGTATATCCGGCAAGTACACCGGTGTATATGGAATTAGTAAGAAATGGTGCAGTGGCAGACCTTATGGCAGCAGGTGCCATCGTAAAAACAGCATTCTGCGGACCTTGCTTTGGAGCGGGCGATACACCTGCAAACAATGCATTTAGTATTCGTCACTCAACCAGAAACTTCCCGAACCGTGAAGGTTCTAAGTTGCAGAGTGGACAGATTTCTTCTGTGGCACTTATGGATGCGCGTTCTATCGCGGCAACTGCAGCGAATAAGGGATATTTGACATCAGCTACAGAGATGATGGATAGAGAATATAAAGCGCCAAAATATCATTTTGATGCAAGCATCTACGCAAACCGTGTATTTGACAGCAAAGGCGTGGCTGACCCAGATGTAGAAATCCAGTTTGGACCAAACATCAAGGACTGGCCGGCAATGTCAGCACTTCCGGAGAACTTGGTATTAAAAGTAGTATCTGAGATTCACGATCCGGTAACGACAACAGATGAGCTTATTCCTTCCGGAGAGACATCTTCTTATCGTTCAAATCCACTTGGACTTGCAGAGTTTGCATTGTCAAGAAAAGACCCTGCATATGTAGGACGTGCAAAGGAAGTGCAAAAAGCACAGAAAGCAATCGAAGCAGGACAGTGTCCGGCGGAAGTGTTGGAAGAATTAAAACCGGTGATGGAAACCATCCGAAAGACATATCCGAATGTGGACAAAGAAAATGTGGGTGTTGGAAGTACAATTTTCGCAGTAAAACCAGGTGACGGTTCTGCCCGTGAGCAGGCAGCTTCTTGTCAGAAGGTTCTCGGCGGATGGGCAAACATCGCAAATGAATATGCGACAAAGAGATATCGTTCGAACCTTATTAACTGGGGTATGCTTCCATTTATCACAGAAGAAAAAGATACAGAGCTTAGCTTTGCAAACGGCGACTATATCTTTGTTCCGGATGTGAGAAAAGCAGTGGAAGAGAAAAAAGATAGTATCAAAGCTTATGTAGTTGGAGATACTTTAAAGGAAATTACTTTTAAACTTGGTGATTTGACAGACAATGAAAGAGAAATCATCTTGAAAGGTTGTCTCATTAACTATTATAGAGGTTAGAATATGGCAAAAATTTATACGGCGGTGGATGAACTGATCGGATATACACCGCTACTTAGACTTACCAATGTGGAAAAGGAATTGGGCTTAAAGGCGAAACTGTTGGCAAAATTGGAATGTTTTAACCCAGCAGGTTCGGCAAAAGACCGCGTGGCAAAGAGCATGATAGCAGAGGCTGAGAAAGCAGGAACATTAAAAGCAGATTCTGTGATTATCGAGCCGACTTCCGGAAATACGGGAATTGGGCTTGCATCTGTTGCGGCGTCCCGTGGATATCGAGCAATCATCGTGATGCCAGATACCATGTCCATAGAAAGACAGCTTCTTATGAAAGCTTATGGTGCAGAGGTTATCTTGTCAGATGGAAGCAAGGGCATGTCTGGTGCCATAGCCAAAGCAGAAGAATTGGCAAAGGAAATTCCAAATAGTTTTCTTGCAGGACAGTTTGTAAACCCGGCAAATCCAAAGGCACATTTTGAGACTACAGGTCCGGAAATCTGGGAAGATACAGACGGAGAAGTAGATGTGTTTGTGGCGGGTGTTGGAACCGGAGGCACCATCACCGGGGTCGGCGAGTATCTCAAATCCAAGAAAGCGGAAGTAAAGATTGTGGCGGTAGAGCCAAAAGATTCTCCGGTGCTATCAAAGGGCACTGCCGGAAAACATGGACTTCAAGGAATCGGAGCAGGATTTGTACCTGAGATTTTAAACACAGAAATTTATGATGAGATTATGACGGCGACTACAGAAGAAGCCTATGAAACAGCCAGAATGCTGGGTAGAAAAGAAGGCGTATTGGTTGGCATTTCTTCGGGCGCAGCACTTAGTGCAGCTGTTAACCTTGCGGGAAGAGAAGAGTATGAAGGCAAGATGATAGTTGTTTTATTGCCGGATACGGGAGAGAGATATCTTTCTACAGAACTTTATCATACAGAAGTATAAGAATAGAAAAAGAGCATTTGCATAAGCAGATGCTCTTTTGGATTATATAAGGCCAAAACTTCGAAGTAGATAAATCCAACCCGTCAATGTGAAAGCACTAAACAGCGTGGTCAGCATAATGACGCTGGAAGATAATGTTCCTTCATGCTCCATATTCTTTGCCATGACAAAGCAACTTACGGTAGTCGCAGAGCCCAACATTACCAAGATAGCAATGAGTTCTTCCTGGCGGAAACCAAGAAAAATTGCAATTGGAAGAAACAGTGCTGCAAGTCCCACGAGTTTAATTAAAGTGGCGGTTATGGCAGGGCGTGCTTTTCCAAAAGCTTTTTTAAAGTCAAAGGTTGCACCCATAGCCATAAGCCCCATCGGTGTTGCGAGATTTCCGATGTGCGAAACAGTTTTTCCTAATACATGTGGCATTGGGATATGTAACAATGACCATAAAATACCGAGCCCGATACCAATAATAATCGGATTGGTTATGATACCTTTTAGTGTACTTTTAATGACTGCTCTATCAATTCCTGAGCGCTGTGGATTGAATATAGATAGTATAACCACAGCCATAATGTTGTATAGCGGTACACTGCCGATAATCATAAGAGGTGCCATGCCGGAGTTACCGTACATATTTTGAATAAATGCAATGCCAAGAAGTGCTGCACTGCTTCGGTAAGAAGCCTGGATAAATTCCCCTTTTATGGATTTGTCTTTCCATATAAGTGAGAGGATAGCAGCCAGGGCAATGCTAAGCACTGTTGCGCCGAGGCAAAAAAGCACAAATTTTAAATTCCACATTTGTGAAAAGTCTACAGTGGCTAAGTCCTCAAATACGAGAACCGGAAGTGCCACGGTAAATACAAATTTATTCATTTTGGAAGCAAATGCTTCGTCGATTACGTTTAGTTTTCGAAATACAAAGCCAAGAGCCATCAGCAAGAATACTGGAATGGTTGCGTTTAGGCTAAAAATTAAGTTTTCCATTATATCCCTTCTTTCTTATCTAGCGTAGCATTCTTTAACTGTTTTAAGATGTGTTGTAAATTGTCCTCGCATAAAATATCAGAATATTGTTCCTGAAATTTTGTGAGTACAGTTTTGGAATGTTTTTCTTCTTCTCGAATGGCATCGTAGGCTATATACAAGTTTTCGTATAAGAAAAGCTTTTCCACATAATTGCGTACGTCTTCCTTGATTTGAGTCCAATTACCGTATAACTTAATAATTGCTTTGTCAATTTGTTCAAACGTAATCGGAGTTCCGTGATTTTGATGTTCGATTAAAATTCCGACAATATCAGATAAATCGTTTTTATATTCTCGTCCTGCGCGCATCTTCATGGCAATCAAATATTCCCCGGATACAATACGGAATTCAACATTATAAAATTTTTTGTAATATGTGGAACATTCAATAAGAGTTTTTGAATATGAATCTGTTCGCATTACATCTTTGTTAAACCAGTTATTTGGCAGCCCAAATTTGTCACTAACACGATTGGCTGCTTCTTTTAATGAAATATCAGCACGATAAATTGCATCGATATCAGTTGTTGTATCACGAAAACCATATCGAACAATGATGGATGCACCACCTACAAGAATTACTTCCATTGGAAGTTTGTTGATGCGATGATATTCTTTGGCTAATTCTTTTAAATAATTGTTCAGATTTTCCTTGTTAAATGTCAAATTACTTTTAGATAACATCTCGCACCTCATATTCTACAATATTAAAACGCATAAATTCAGGTATGGACTTCTGACAAGCCTCTTTTTTGATGTCGCGATTTTTATGAAGTGCAGCCAAAGCTACAATACTTGCAGGATATAGGATGTCCTGCAATTTCATACAACGAATATCATTATAATTTGTGCATATAGGAATTCGATTCATTCTACTCACATAATCTAATAGGGCAAGTGTGTAAAGACATTCGGGATACCATTGTCTTTCATAGTAATCTCGAATGATATTTGTTTTCAGCACTTCGACTACAAAGTTCTCGTCTCCCAAATCTTTTAGATGATGGCATATATTGCTTTTGAAAAGGTCAAAATTGCATCGAGGACTTACGTGTTGTTCTATTAATTTCAACATATCAATATCAAGGGCTTTGCATAATTTATAAATAGTCTCGACATTGCATTTTTGGATTTTCGTTTTTTCGTTCACAATATCTGTAAGGGTTGAATATGGAATCCCGCTTAGTTCAGATAAACGATAAATAGAAAAATCTTTTTCTTTCATAATCTCTTTGATTTTCATGTTTTCACCACCTTTAGTTTATTATAACGGTTTACCGTGATATTATCAAGAAAAAATAGTCCTAGTATAAATGCTTTTGTTTGTAATCACAGGGCTGGCGTGGTATAATTTTTGTGTATGTATGAAAAGAGGTAATGTTATGGAACAGAAGAAAAAAGGCTTGAATATTAGTGCTCGTTCTTTCATTGGTGCCTTGGCAGTGATTTTGGCATTGATGATTGTAAGTTATATATTGACTTTCCTTATTCCAAGCGGATTATATGCCAGAATTACCGATGCCAACGGGGATAAAGTGGTAGATACAAGCGTGGCATTTCGTTATGTGGAAGGCGGCATTCCGTTTTGGAAATGGCTTCTTTCGCCAATTTTAGTATTGGGCGCCGAAGGTGGCAGTACCATTATCGGTATCTTGGTATTTCTTTTCGTGATAGGAGGTATCTTTACCGGCTTGGAGGCCTGTGGAATAACAGAGACATTGCTGCGAAAGATAGTGAGGGTATTCGGAAGGTCCAAGTATCACTTGATGGCAGTGATCATTTTGTTTTTTATGTTACTTGGTTCTTTGATAGGAACTTACGAGGAGTGTGTTCCGTTAGTGCCACTTGTGGTGGCGATGGCGATTAGTCTGAAATGGGATGCATTTACCGGGCTTGGAATGAGTGTCTTGGCAGCAGGTTTTGGTTTTGCGGCAGGTGTGTTCAATCCGTTCACGGTGGGAGTTGCTCAGGGGCTTGCCAGAGTGCCGATGTTTTCCGGAGCATGGCTTCGTATCGTATCCTTTGTACTCATCTATGGTCTCCTCTTTTTCTTTGTTGTAAGACATGCAAAAAAGATGGAAAAAGAATGCGGTGAGCGAACACTTGCAGTGGAAGTGGAAGAGCCGATAAAAGGAAGTATCAAAGTATTTTTGTCCGGCTTTGCAAAAGGTGTTGTGAGTGTACTTCCGGTTATTCCGATGATTTTAATGGCAAGTTCCATTCGTTATATATTAGAAGAAGCAAGAATCTTAGATACGATTTTACATTACGCCGTTATTTCGGCAGACAAGCTTCCGGAATGGAGTATTATTTTATTTGTATATTTGATTGTACTTGTTATGAATTTCTTTATTGCCTCCGGTTCGGCAAAAGCATTCCTTTTAATTCCGCTTGTGGTACCGATGGCACAGATGTTTGGCGTGTCGGCACAGCTTTGCGTGCTTGCATTTGCCTTTGGAGATGGATTTTCGAATACCTTTTATCCGACAAATCCAGTTCTTCTAATTTCTTTAGGGCTTGCAGACGTAAGCTATGGCACTTGGGTGAAACGGACGTGGAAGTTGCAGGTTGCAACCCTTCTTTTGACTGCCTGCATCTTGTTGTTTGGATTGGCAATAGGATATTAAAAAGGAGAGCATATGGCAAAGAAAAAAGTGTATGCCGTAAAAAAAGGTACGGTGACAGGAATTTTTTACAATTGGGATGACTGCAAAGCTTCTGTGGACGGATATCCGGGAGCGGAGTATAAGGGCTTTGCAACCGAAGAAGAAGCAAATACATATCTGGGAATAGAAACGCAGCAAAAACCAAAAGATGATGAACATCATATGGTCGTAGAAGAGGGTCATCTGATAGTCTACGTGGATGGAAGCTATAGCCATGATATTGGGACGTATTCTTACGGCTGCATTATCCTGACCCCGGAAGGGGAAGTTGTACGTCTTTCTGATAATGGGAATTCACCGGAATGTCTTTCTATTCGAAATGTGGCAGGAGAAATGCTGGGAGCGATGAACGCGGTAAAATGGGCAATTTCAAAGCAGTATTCATACATAGAAATCCGTTATGATTATGAGGGGATTGAAAAATGGGTAACAGGCGAATGGAAAGCCAAGATGGAATTGACGCAGAAATACGCCGACTATATGAGAAGGCAGGCGCAAAAAATTACTATTACATTTACGAAAGTAGAGGCCCATACGGGAGATTATTATAATGAGCAGGCAGATGCGCTTGCAAAAGAAGCTTTAACAAAGGAAAAAGAGGAGGAGACGATATGAATGAATATTTGTCCAATGTAAATGCAGGTATTATTTACCTTTTAGTTGCACTTGTGCTTGCATTTATTGTAGTAATGTGTGTGGTTTTTTTGGTGAAAAGCTATCGGGCAGGTGTGAAGCTTGGGATGGATAAAAAGGTACTTAGAAAGACGATCACATCTAGCGCAACCTTTACGTTGTTGCCGTCTATCAGTATTTTGCTTGGAGTTATTGCTCTTAGTGGTAGCTTGGGAGTGCCATTTTCGTGGCTTCGTCTTTCTGTAATCGGCGCCTTACAGTATGAATTAAATGTGGCAGAGATTGCGGCTCAAGGCATCAAAGGTCTAGGTGGTCTATTTGTAGATAAGATGAGCATGGGGGCGTTTGTTACCATTGCACTTGTTATGACGGTAGGTATCTTAGGCGGTGTTATTTGTTGCATCTTTTTCCTTAAGAGCTATTTGAAAAAAGTGCAGAGCAAACCAAAGAAAGAAGGCGGGAAACCAGGCTTTGGTGCGCACGCAACGACGGCGATGTTTGTAGGGCTTTGTAGTGCTTATATTGGTTCTTACATCGGAAAGGCAATTCCAAGAGAAGGTTCTGATGTGATGCCGATTATTGTTGCAATCATAGCGGCAATCTGTATGGCAGTGTTTGAGTATTTTATTCAGAAAAAGAAAAAAGTAGTGTTAGAGAATTTTAGTTTGGCAGCCAGTATGTTAATTGCTATGACATGTGCTGTGTTTATCGGGATGCTATAGGAGGTGCGTGTGATGGAAGAAAAAAATATGACAGTAGAACAAGAACAGTTCTTGGAAAATTATAACAACAGCCTTCATCGCATTGGAAAGATTACATTGATTATTTCCATGTTTGCCCTCATTGCAATTCCGTTTATTATCGGCTTTGTCAATGGAGTTATGCCGGATGGAAAAGGCTTTCTTGCAGGGTTTGCAAAAGTGGGAATTATCTATATTCCGGTAGCCATTGTGGAATTTTTGGTTTACGCACCGATGCTTGGTGTGGGCGGTAGTTATCTTTCCTTTATTACGGGGAATGTAACGAATATGAAAATACCGTGCGCAATGAATGCCAGAGATATTGCAGGAACGGAAGTTGGCACCGTGGAAAATGAAATTGTATCTACCATCAGTGTAGCAACCAGTGCCATTGTCACAACATTGGTTATAGTAGTAGGAGTGATTGCATTGGTTCCATTGCAACCGATTTTACAGGACGAAGCGCTGCTTCCTGCATTTAATAATGTGGTACCTGCCTTGTTTGGGGCTTTGGGATTAAAATATTTTGCAAAGAGTCCGAAGATTGCGGCTATTCCGCTTCTTCTTATGACGTTGCTTTGCGTGTTTGTGCCGTCTATGATTAGCCAGACCAGCATCTTGATTATTCCGGCTGGTGGATTGGCATTGTTAATCGGATTTTTGCTGTTCAAAAAAGGAAAAATATAAGAGGTAGAATTATGACAGTATTGTGGATTGTTTTAGGATTGCTTGTGTGCTTGGTTGCAACGATATTTCTTAGAGCAATATTTTTGAAATCCACCGATGCAAAGGAAGCGAAAGTGGAACTAGATAACGGAGAAAGAGCGAAGGAGTATGGAAAGTCTTTGGCGAAGATGCTTCAAAAGGAGACGATTTCCAGCAGAGAAGAGGAAGATAGAACGAAGTTTTATGAGTTTCATAAACTTCTGGAAGACTTGTTTCCAAACTTACACGCCACCTGTGAAAAGAAAGATTTTAATGGAAGTTTACTTTTTAAGTGGAGTGGACAAGGGGAAAAGGAACCGATTCTTTTGATGAGCCATCAAGATGTGGTAGAGGCCACAGGAGATTGGAAGCATGGGGCTTTTTCCGGTGATATTGATGAAGAAGGCTGTGTTTGGGGACGCGGCGCCGTAGATACCAAGGGGAGCCTATTTTGTATCTTGACGGCAGTTGAGGAATTGATTGTAGAAGGATATGTTCCGGCAGGAGATGTGTATATCGCCAGCAGTTGTACAGAAGAAATCAGTGGCGAAGGCGCACCGTTAACCGTAGAATACTTGAAGGAAAAGGGTGTTTGCTTTGCCGTTGTTTTGGATGAAGGTGGCATGATTATCGAGGAGCCGATGGCCGGTGTAAACGGTGTGTATGGTATGGTCGGCGTGTTAGAAAAAGGATACGGCGACGTGCGTTTTGTGGCTAGAAGTACCGGCGGACATGCCAGCGCCCCGAAAAAGAATTCGCCGCTTGTAAGACTTGGCAAATTTATGCGTGATGTGGATAAAAAATCACCATTTACCAGCGCTTATAATCCGACTATCTTGGAAATGTTTCGAAGAATGGCACCGAATATGAATTTCGGCATGAAGCTCATTTTTGCTAATATGTGGTTGTTTTCGGGACTTCTTAAAAAGATATTGCCGTCCATTAGCGCGGCAGGAGGAGCTATGATTCGAACAACCCTTGCATTTACCATGGCGAAGGGTTCTGACGGACTTAACGTGCTTCCACAAGAAGCTTATGTGACCGGCAATATGCGCTATATTCCGCATCAGGCCACCGAGGAGAGCATTGCGCTTATTTCTGATATTGCGAAAAAATATGACATAGAGACAGAGGTCATTTATAAAGATGAACCGTGCCCGGAAGTAAGTTATACGAGCAATGCATTTCGCATGATAGAAGAAGTGGCGAAGAAGGTGTATCCGGGAATTGGTATTAGCCCGTATGTGATGACGGGAGGAACGGATTCAAAGTATTACACGAGCTTAAGTGAAAATTGTTTGCGCTTTGCGCCGCTTTATATTAATGCGCAACAGTATGCAAGTATTCATGGATTAGATGAAAATATCAGCCAAGGCGTATTGCCGATGGCAGTAGATTTTTATAAAGAAGTAATTAAATACCCATTGGTGTAAAGGAGGAAAAAAGGTGAAGGCAATATTTGAAGCAATTAACCGTATCTTTAGTTTTGTAACACCACTTTCTGATTTTTTGTGGGAGTTTCCGACGAATTTTGAGTGGTATGCGAACATTCCACTTTTGGGAGATTTGTCATTGGCGATTATTGTGTTGGTCGGTTCGGGATTGTATTTTTCTTTTCGATTAGGATTTGTCCAAGTGACTCATTTTAAAAAGGGTATCAAGATTTTGACTGGGAAGAGAAATGTAACCACGGGAATTTCACCATTGGCGTCCTTTTTCTTAAGTACAGCCATGCGAGTGGGTCCGGGAAACATCATTGGTGTTACAGGCGCCATTGCAGTAGGCGGACCGGGAGGCTTGTTCTGGATGTGGGTATCCGCATTCTTCGGAATGGCTACGGCCTACATGGAAGGAACCTTGGCTCAGATTTTCAAAGAGAAAAAAGACGATGAATTTGTAGGCGGGCTTCCGTTTTATGGAAGAAAATTGTTGGGGAATAAGGCTTGGGTAGGAATTTTCCTTTCTATATTATATATTCTCTATGCGTTATGTTGTCTGCCTGCACAGGGATTTAATGTCGTATCCTCCGTGGGGAGAATTGCAGAGGTGGCAAAAGGAAGTGCGATTGATGCAAATTCTATCTTTTATTATATTGTAGGACTTGTGGTGATTGTGATTACGGCAGTGGTTGCCTTTGGAGGAATTAAAAAAGTAACCAAGTGGACAGATAAGATGGTACCGGTTATGGCAGTTGTGTATATTTTGACGGTTGTGACTTTGATTGTTATTAATTTTAATCAGATTCCATTTTTCTTTAGCGCCGTGTTCAGTGGTGCATTTACACCGGATGCATTCTTTGGTGGTGCATTTGGAACAGTGCTTGCGCAAGGCGTAAAAAGAGGTCTTATGTCCAATGAGGCTGGACAAGGTACGATTACTATGCCGGCGGCTGCAGCAGATGCAGACCATCCGTGTGAACAAGGTATCGTATCTTCCTTAGGTGTATTTATGGATACCATTATCATTTGTACATTGACAGGGTTTGTAGTGGTTATGGCCCACTGTTGGTTGGGCGATGGTGGTGCGGCTTGGGCAGCCCTTGATAAGTTGCCAATGTTTACAGAGTCTGTTGCTACATTGACGCCGGGAACGGCACTAAATGCGGTTATGTCTGTACTTGTAAGCCTTTGCTTCTGTCTGTTTGCATATACTTGCCTTTTAGGTATGATTAGTTTCTCGGAAATCGTGGCAAACAGAATTAGTACCACAAAGAGATGTATCAACACAGTTCGTATCATTTGCCTTGCAGTAGCGGCGTTCGGTATCCTGTGCAATATTGCCGGATTGGAACTTGGTAACTTATGGGCATTTTCGGATTTGGGAAATATCCTGATTGTATATTTTAACGTGCCGATTGTGTATGTGGGTGCAAAATATGTGTTCCGTGCAACGAAGCACTATAAGAAAAATGATGGAACACCATTTACTTCTAAAGTAATAGGAAGAGATGATTGTGAATATTGGGACAGCAAAGGTGAGGCGGAATAGAATTCTATAAAATAAGTGGCGAGATTTTAAAATCTCGCCACTCTTGGTTTGAGTTAAATATTATAATGTATCACCTCTGCGGATATATCCCGGTTTTTCAGAAGAGCCTACAAGTTCACTACAGTGAATTAATTTAGAGTGTTTATCAATTACATGATTTTCGATGTAAATATTTTCACCAATATAGTTATCTGGCAATACAATCGAATTCTTGATGGTAGTGCCTTTCTTGATTACGCATCCACGTCCGATAATGGAATTCTCCACCGTTCCTTCAATCAGACAGCCGTTGGAAATAACAGAGTTTTTCACTTCTGCAGTTTCGAAATACTGTGTTGGACAAGAATCGTTTGTTCTTGTGTAAATCGGCCAGTCTTCGTGGAACAGAGCACTTGCTTTGTTAAAGTCAATGAGTGACATATTAGCATCGTAGTAACTCTTGAAGTCAGTGATTGGAGCAAAGAAACCTTCATGTTCATATCCACGCACATCAAGCTCGTTAAATTTTGTGCTTAAAATCTGCGGAAGAGTATACATAGAAGAAATGTTTCTTGCTTCGTGAATTAAGGAAACAAATAAATCTTTCTTCATTACATAAGTGTCCATGAAGATCTTACGTTCTTTTTCGTCTCCACGATTCTTTTTAATAGAAAGAACACCTTGCTGTTTGTTTAATTCTAAATAATCGCAGTTTAAGAATGCCTTGTTGGCATCTGTTTCTTCGTGGTAAAGAAGTGTGGCATCAGCGCCAGATTTTACATGTTCATTTACAAGAACATCAAAGTCCATGGTGTAAATCATGTAACTTGGAGCGATGAGCACATATTCTTCCTTCATCTTTTCGATACTTTCCATATTTGCTGCGAATGCAGCCACGTCTGTATTGTAGATGTCATTTTCTGAACGATTGTCTGAAAATAACAACTGCAATTTTCCACGTTTTGAGTTGATGTTGTAATGACGACCTCCTCCTAAGTGTTCCGTAATGGAACGTGGCTTGGAGCTAATGTAAACTTGAATACGGTCGATATTACTGTTACTCATATTAGAGATAGGGAAATCGATAACACGATATCTTCCGAGGAAAGACATAGCACCGATAGGACGATGTTCCTGCAATCCCTCTACCCAAATGTGGTTACCGGAAGAAGTTACAATTCCAAATACACTTGCCATATCTTACACCCCCTCTACATCTTGAGCAACAAGCTCGATATGTTCACTGTCAGAAGAACCTACTACGGCACCTTTTTTGATGGTAACGCCGTCGGCTACGAGAGCACGAACCACGGTTGCACCGTCTTCTACTACTACGTTAGGCATCAATACACTGTCAATAACTTTCGCGCCTTCGCCGATTTTTGCACCGGTAAAGAGTACAGAATTTTTCGTCTCACCGTTAATCACACAACCCTGTGTAATGAATGCACGCTTGATATCTGCATTCGGTCCCACATAATGCGGAAGTGTAGTAACGTCTTCTGTATATATCTTCCAAGCAGAGTCGTTCAAATCTAATTCATTGTGTGCATCTAAAAGGTCCATGTTTGCTTCCCATAGGGAGTCGATGGTTCCTACATCTTTCCAATATCCCTTGAATTTATAGGCGTATAAATTACCACCGTTATTAAGAAGTGTCGGAATGATGTCCTTGCCAAAGTCATGGTTGGAATTATCATCTGCCATATCGGCTACTAACATTTCGCGGAGTAATTTCCAAGTAAATATGTAGATACCCATAGAAGCAAGATTGCTCTTAGGCTGCGGAGGTTTTTCCTCGAACTCCACGATGCGTCCCGTATCATTCGTATTCATAATACCAAAACGGCTAGCTTCTTTCATAGGTACTTCAATAACTGCGATGGTGGCATCAGCATTACATTCCTTGTGGTGCTTGAGCATTGCATCGTAGTCCATTTTATAGATATGGTCTCCGGAAAGAATCAGTACGTACTCCGGGTCATACGTGTCGATAAAGTCGATGTTCTGTGAAATGGCATCTGCAGTACCACGATATACGTCTAGATTAGCATCTGCTTTTTCACGAGGCGGAAGAACGAATACTCCACTGTCTTTTGCATCCAGACCCCAACGTCTACCTGCAGCCACATAGCTGTTCAGTAAAATGGATTCGTACTGTGTAAGAACACCTACGATATCAATTCCACTGTTGGCACAGTTACTTAAAGGGAAATCCACGATGCGGTATTTGCCGCCATATGAAACAGCCGGCTTAGCGACTTTGTTCGTTAAATCATGCAGACGAGATCCACGGCCACCGGCCAGAATCATAGCTAACATGCTATTTTGTTTCATAGTGCATCCTCTCTTTCAATTTGTTACTTCCTATTATATAATCTTTTGTGATGTTTGGCTATAAATTCCTGGAAAAAAGTTTAAAAATATACGACAAAATATGCTTGACGTATCTTGCGCTGTATGGTAAGATATACGGGCGAATGGAAGTAGGCTTTTTTTTTATGCCTAAAAATAGGTGGTTTCGCAAGCCGCCATGTAACACGTAAAAGAACAAAAAAAGCGAGGTGGAAGTTGTGCGTACGAGAATCACATTGGCATGTACAGAATGTAAACAACGTAATTACAACATGACGAAGGATAAGAAGACACATCCTGAGCGCATGGAAACAAAAAAGTACTGTAAATTCTGCAAGTCACACACATTACACAAAGAAACGAAGTAATCGTTGAAAGGAGTGAATGGTATGTCAGAAGCTACAGTAGAAAAGAAACAGAAAAAAAGCTGGTTCAAAGGAGTTCAATCAGAATTCAAGAAGATTATTTGGCCAGACAAAACAACTCTTGCAAAAGAGACAGTCGCAGTTATTGTATGTTCCGTTGCAATTGGAGTATTAATCGCAGTGATTGATGCAATCTTAAAATACGGAATCGATTTCCTTGTTAAATAGGAAAGAACTGTCGCAAGAATGAAAGGTGATTTTATGTCAGAAGCAAAATGGTATGTCGTTCATACTTATTCAGGGTATGAAAACAAAGTAAAAGCTAACATTGATAAGACAATTGAAAACAGACACCTTGAGGAACAGATTTTAGAAGTCAGAGTTCCGATGCAGGAAGTTGTGGAACTTAAGAACGGCACACAGAAAGTCGCTCAGAAGAAGATGTTCCCAGGATACGTTATGATTCATATGATTATGAATGATGACACATGGTATGTCGTAAGAAATACCAGAGGGGTAACAGGATTTGTAGGTCCGGGGTCAAAACCGGTTCCGCTTACAGACGCTGAGATTGGTGCCCTTGGCATCATGGACGTAAATGTGGTTGTTGATTATGAAGTAGGTGAGACAATCGTAGTTGTATCCGGTGCTTGGAAAGACACGGTTGGAGTTGTTCGCGAAGTAAATCCACAAAAACAAAGTCTTAAGATCAATGTAGAGCTGTTTGGTCGTGAAACACCAGTAGAGATTCAATTCTCAGAAGTTAGAAAAATGTAACAAGTAAAAGTGGGAGGGAAATCCCCGCGAATACCACAAGGAGGTACACAAAATGGCAAAGAAAGTACAAGGTTATATTAAATTACAGATTCCAGCTGGTAAAGCAACACCAGCACCACCGGTAGGTCCTGCACTTGGACAGCACGGTGTTAACATCGTTGAATTTACAAAACAGTTCAACGCTAAGACAGCAGATCAGGGTGACTTAATCATCCCTGTTGTTATCACAGTTTACAATGACAGAAGTTTCAGCTTCATTACAAAGACACCACCGGCAGCAGTTTTAATCAAAAAAGCTTGCGGTCTTAAATCAGGTTCAGGTGTTCCGAACAAAACAAAAGTTGCAACAATCACAAAAGCTCAGTTAAAAGAAATCGCTGAACTTAAGATGCCAGACTTAAATGCAGCATCTGTAGAAGCAGCTATGAAGTCGGAGGCCAAGCGGTCTTAG
>JAZRCJ010000020.1:0-41792 GCA_045659705.1 Faecalimonas sp. | reverse complement strand
GAAGTGCACCAAATTTGCCATTGTATGTGCCAGCTGCTTTTCTTTCAGCTAATTTGTCAGCTACTAATGCAGAGAATAATTTTTCTGATTCAATGAGAGTAACCTGTACGTTTCCGTGAGGGTCTCTTTCTAAGAATAATTGCTGCTGGATTGTTTCTGGAAGAAGTTCGAATACAGCCATAGAGTCATCAGTCAAACCGTTTCTGATGAAGTTGTCTTTTTCTTCCCAAGTTTTAAATGCATTAAATGCAGCGCCTTTGCTTCCTGCAAGGAGTTCGTTGATTTCGTGAATCAAGATAGAGAATTCAGGAACGAATTCAATCACACCTTCCGGAATAATTGCTACACCAAAGTTCATGCCATTTGCTGCTCTCTTTTCAACAGAGTCTGCGATGTAGTCTGTGATTTCGGATAATGACATTTTCTTTTCTGCCACTTCTTCAGAAATAAGGCAAATGTTAGGTTGTGTTTCCAAAGCACATTCCAAAGCAACGTGAGAAGCAGAACGTCCCATTACTTTTACAAAGTGCCAATATTTTTTAGCAGAGTTTGCATCTCTTTCGATATTTCCGATGATTTCACTGTATGTCTTTGTAGCGGTATCAAAACCAAAAGAACATTCGATGTCTTCGTTTTTGAGGTCACCGTCGATAGTCTTTGGACAACCGATCACCTGTACACCTGTGTTGTGAGCTGCAAAATATTCAGCAAGTACAGCTGCGTTTGTATTAGAGTCATCACCACCGATAATAACGATAGCAGTAATGCCGTGCTTTTTACAAACTTCTGCAACGATAGCAAACTGTTCGTTGGTTTCCAATTTTGTTCTACCAGAACCGATAATGTCAAAACCACCAGTGTTTCTGAATTGATCAATATACTCGTCGTCAAAGATCAAATAATCATCTTCAATAAGTCCGATAGGACCGTTTTTGAATCCGTAAAGAACGTTTTCTTTGTTTGTTGCTTTTAAAGCATCATAGAGTCCACAGATAACGTTATGTCCTCCAGGAGCCTGTCCGCCGGAAAGGATTACGCCGACAACCTGTTTTTTAGTTTCCGATGTATTTTGTCCTTTTTGGAACGTGATTTCCTTTTTGCCATAAGTATTTGGGAAAAGGGCTTTGATTTTATCTTGGTCAGCAACACTTTGTGTTTCTTGCCCTTCTTTTACGCAGATATCAGCAATGCCGTTACGAAGCATACCAGGAAGCTTTGGATCATATGCATATCTTGCTTTTTGCAATGATGAAATTTTCATAATTATATCTCCTTTAGTAAATTTTACATACAAGGGTTATTTTAATACATTTTTCTTGTAAAGTAAACTCTAATAAATAAAGAAAACAAACTTATTTTTGTTTGACGATAAGGGAAAAAGAGAGTATCATCAATGTAAAGAAACTTTTTTAAAGGAAAGGAAAAAGATTATGAATCAAAAAACACAAGATGGAATTTACGATGTAAAACAACTTGGTGCAGGTAAGACAATTGTTCTAGGATTTCAGCACATGTTTGCTATGTTCGGAGCGACTGTTTTGGTACCGCTTTTGACAGGGCTTGATGTATCTACGACATTATTGTTCGCAGGTCTTGGAACACTGCTATTTCACCTTTTGACAAAGTTTAAAGTACCGGCATTCTTGGGGTCTTCTTTCGCGTTCTTAGGCGGATATGCTGCGATCGCTCCGATTTTAGAAGATGGAAGCAGTAACGTAGAGATGTTGCCATATGCTTGTTTTGGAGTAGCATGTGCAGGTTTGATATATCTGGTAATGGCAGCACTTATTAAGATCTTTTCAGTAAAACGAATTATGAAATACTTCCCACCAATTGTAACTGGACCTATCATCATCGCAATTGGACTTACACTTTCTAAATCTGCAATTGATAATTGTTCGGCAAATTGGTTACTTGCATTAGTTGCAATTGTTGTTGTTATCATATGTAACATTTTTGGAAAAGGTATGATTAAGATTATCCCGATTTTAATTGGTGTTATTGTATCTTATGTTGTAGGTATCTGCATAGGTGAAGTAGACTTTACAATCGTAAAGGAAGCTGCGTGGTTTAAGGTTCCGATTGTAAAAGAGATGACAGTGTTTGGATTATTTGATGATAACTTTGATGTATCTATGTTAGTTACTTCTATTGTTACCATTATGCCGATTGCACTTGCAACTATCGTAGAGCATATCGGAGATATTTCGGCTATTTCTTCTACAACAGGGAAGAATTATATCAAGGAACCAGGTCTTCACAGAACGCTTCTTGGAGACGGTCTTGCAACTATGATTGCGGCACTTTTTGGAGCACCGGCTAACACTACCTATGGAGAAAATACAGGAGTACTTAATTTATCTAAGGTATATGATCCGTTTGTTGTAAGATTAGCAGCTGGACTTGCTATTTTGTTTTCATTCTGTCCGAAGTTTGCGGCGATCATTCAGGCTATGCCAACAGCAACTGTAGGTGGAATTTCCTTAATTCTTTATGGTATGATTTCGGCAGTTGGAGTACGTAACATTGTAGAAAACAAAGTAGACTTTACAAAATCAAGAAACGTTATTATCGCAGCTTTGATTTTGGTACTTTCTATCGGTGTAAACTATAGTGCGGCAGGAGCCATTGCATTCTCTATCGGCAGCATCACAATCAGCTTGTCAGGACTTGCAGTGGGAGCTCTTGTTGGTATTATCTTAAATGCAATTCTTCCAGAGAAAGATTATGAATTTGATGAAGAAGAACCAGATGATACAGGTGTGAATTTTGAAGTAGGACAAAGTCACTAAAAAATCAGAAAAAAGGAAAGGAAACCGAGTCACAAATCAATGTGGCTCGGTTTTTTGCGTCGAATAGTTTGGGGAATAACCAAACTCTTTTTGGTGTGCACGATAAAAAGAGGAATAACTGTTGAAACCTGAACGAACAGCAGCTTCTAAAAGGGATAGCCCATTCTCGTGTAACTTTTGAACTTCCACAAGACGTTTTTTTCGTACATATTCAAGAATCGTAAGGCCAGTTGCTTTGCGAAATCCCCTACACAAATAATGTTTAGAAATAAAAAACTTTTCTTGTAGCATATCTAAATCTATATGTTCTGTATAATTTTCATTTAAGAATGAGATGACTGAATTAATAGGACTGTTTGAAAAGTCAGGAGTGGATGAGTGGGCAATCTGACTAATCAAATATAATATTTCAATAATAATGGCAGTTAGCACAGGATTGTCTTTTTCTACATAATCTTTGGAGTAGGTGCGGTACCTTTCGAAAGCATCATATAATCCACTAGAACGGACAAGTTTGCCAGGAATTTTATTGCCAGTTCCCAAGATTTTTAACATTTGTTTTTCATATTCAAGACAGTTGTGTTTCTGTAAAAATGCAGAAGTGATAAAAAGTACTTTTCTGTGGAATGCAACTGGATTGTTGTGGAAAACACGATGTAGTTCATGTTTTTTTACAATAATGATATCGAATGGTTCCAGGCAGTAAGTTTTATTTTCTACAATATATTTTGCATCACCTTTTAAAAACAAAAATATTTCATAATCGTCATGATTATGAAGCTGAAAAAGTTCATGCATATTGGAAGGAGCAATGGTGCAAGCCTCGCTAATTTTGTAATCATTCACAAACATAGTATCACCTCTTGTGAAAGTGTAACATAATAGGTCAATAATTGCAAACTAAATAACAATTATCGAAAAGATATTTGCGTAAATTGTATATATAATGAGGCTATATAGGGAAATATTAAAAAGAATGTAGTAAGGAGCGTATTTGGGTGAAAGAATATAAAAAAATCAGCGGATTTTCAGATGAAATTTCTGAAGAAATTGAGAAACAGTTTTCTGTATTGAAAAAGTTAGGTATTTCATATTTTGAAGTGCGAGGGGTAGAAGGAAAGAATATTTCTGCATTGACGGATGAGGAGCTACAGGTATTAAAAAGGAAAATGAAGAAGTATGATATCAAGGTGTCTTCGATAGGTTCACCAATTGGGAAAATAAAACTGGAAGAGCCCTTTGAGTCTCATTTTGAACAGTACAAACGTATTGTTGAAATTGCACAAGTTTTAGAAGCACCTTATATAAGGATGTTTAGTTTCTATCATAATGCAGAGGAATGGACGTCGCAAGAGCGTAGGGAGGTATTGGAAAGGTTAAAGACAATGATCGATTATGCGAAACGCCATAATGTAATATTGCTTCACGAGAATGAAAAGGATGTTTATGGGGACAGCATTCAGAGGTGTCTTGATCTTATGAGTGAGTTGTCCTGTGAACATTTTAAGGCGGTATTTGACCCAGCTAATTTTGTGCAATGTGGGAAAAATACGATAGATGCATATGAGCAGTTAAAACCGTATATTGTATATGTACATATCAAAGATGCATGCAAACAAGATGGAAAAGTAGTTCCGGCAGGAAAGGGCGATGGCAATATTGAATATATTTTAAATGATTTATTTGCAAATGGTTATGATGGTTTTTTGAGTCTAGAACCACATTTGGGCAACTTTAAGGGGCTACAGGACTTAGAGCTTGATAATAAGATGGAAGAATTAGAAGACGGCGGAGAAGGAACATTTACATTGGCGTACGAGTCTTTTATGGATATTTTGAAAAGAGTATAGGAGAGAGGAAGAGAAAATGGAACAGTTAAGATTAGGAATTGTAGGATATGGAAATATGGGTGTAGGCCATGTAAAAAACGTTATGGAGGGGAAGGTTCCACAGATGACCATAGGTGGAGTATGTGACGTGTCATCAGCGAGAAGAGAGGCTATCAAAAAGGCGTATCCGACCATACCTGTATTTGAAGATGCACAGGAGATGTTTCATAGTGGGGTGTGTGATGTTGCATTGATCGCCACACCACATTATGACCATCCAAGAATTGCCATAGAAGCATTTGAAGCAGGACTTCATGTAATAGTAGAAAAACCGGCAGGAGTATATACGAAACAAGTAAGACAGATGAATGAAGCAGCTGAAAAAACGGACAAAGTATTTGGTATTATGTACAATCAGCGTACAAATCCTATATACCAAAAGATTCGTGATATGATACAGAGCGGAGAATTGGGAGAAATCAAACGCGTGACCTGGATTATTACAGATTGGTATAGACCACAGGCATATCACGATAGTAGTACTTGGCGTTCTACGTGGAAAACAGAAGGCGGAGGAGCTCTTATTAATCAAAATCCGCATCAGTTGGATTTGTGGCAGTGGATGTTCGGAATGCCAGACAGAATTTATGCCCGAGTAGGATTCGGAAAATATTATGATATTGAAGTAGAAGACGATGTGATGGCATTCTTCGAATATGATAATGGAATGACAGGAGAATATATTACTTCCACAGGAGAGGCGCCAGGAACAAATCGCTTGGAAATTGCCTGCGATATGGGTAAAATTGTGGTGGAAAATAATGAGATTCTCTTTAGAAGAAATGTCATATCTGAAAGAATACATAATCAGACTAATACAGTACCATTTGCAAAACCAGAATGTTGGGATTGCCATATCCCGGTGGATTCGTCAGGAGGACCTCAGCATGTGGGGATTTTGAACAATTTCGCTGAGGCTGTTTTAACAGGGAAGGAGCTTTTGGCAAAAGGCGAAGAAGGGATTAAAGGATTAACCATCTCCAATGCCATTCATTTAAGTGCATGGACAGGGGAAATGGTTAATGTGAACAATTTTGCGGAAGAGAAGTATTATGATTTATTACAGGAAAAAATTCAAAATTCAACAGTACAGAAAAAGGAAGCTCAAGTTGTAATGGATGATATTAGTAGTACGCATTAAGAATCAAGGAGAAGAGGAAAATGGATAAGCGAATAGGAGCACAATATTTTACGTTGAGAGATTACATAAAAACACAAGAGGATTTTGAGGATACTTGCCGTAAAGTGAGCGAGATGGGGTATCAGATTGTTCAGATATCGGGAACAGGATTAGAGGCGGCAGAAATGAAGCCGGTGTTAGATAGGTACAATTTAAAAGTTGTTACGACTCATAAAGGATTCCAAGATTTTGTGGAAAGATTAGAGTATGTGATAGACTATAACAAAACGTTGGGTTGTAAAATTTGTGGTGTAGGTTCTATGCCGGAAGAGTATTATAGTTCCGAAGAAGGCGTGACGCGTTTTATTCAAGAGGCGAATGAAATTGCGGACAAGTTAGGGAAGGAAGGACTTTGCTTTGGCTATCACAACCATTCTTTTGAGTTTGCAAAGTATAATGGGAAAACGATTATGGACCGTCTGATTGAAGAAACAGACCCAAAGAATTTTTGTTTTATAGCAGACACTTATTGGTATCAGATGGGAGGAGTTAATCCGGTAGAAATGATCCGGAAGTTAAAGGGTCGTATTCAGAGTATTCATTTTAAGGATTTTACGATTCATACCGATGATTGGCAAGTTCCGGCTATGGCAGAAGTGGGTCAGGGAAATCTAGACTGGGACGCAATTATTGCAGCATGTGAGGAAACAGGAATAGAATGGGCTTTGGTAGAGCAAGACATTTGTGAAAGAAATCCATTTGAATCTTTGAAAATGAGTTACGACTATTTGGTAGGAAAAGGATTTTGTTAATATGAAAAAAGTGTGTATTGTAGGGTATGGAAATGTGGGACCGGTTCATGCGAAAGCGTTGGAGAGCATAAAAAATGTGCAGCTATATGCGGTGTGTGACAGTAAGGAAGAAAGGCGGAAGGCCTGCAATCAGATATATCATACAATCGAGTATGCGGATTACGAGCAAATGCTAAAAGATACAGAAATTGATTGCGTACATATTTGTACGCCACATTATCTGCATTTTCCTATGATAGAAAAGGCGCTTGTTGCGGGTAAAAAAGTGATTACGGAAAAACCGGTAACTATGACGCGTCAAGAATATGAGAGATTGCGTGAAATAGATTTGAGACGCGAGGTAGCAGTTGTGATGCAAAATCGCATCAATCCGTGCGTAAAGAAACTAAAAGAGTTGGTAGAAAGTAAAGAGCTGGGAAAAGTAAAAGCGGCAAAGGCAATTCTAACATGGCAACGTGAGAAGGCATATTATGAAGAAGAACCTTGGCGAGGAAGATGGGAAACAGCCGGGGGTGGACTCCTTATGAATCAAGCGATTCATACATTGGATTTGCTAATATATTTACTTGGCGGAATAAAAAAGCTAAAAAGTCATATGCGTAACGATTCACTACAAAATATTATTGAAGTGGAAGATACATTGAGTGCCCATTTAGAATTTGAAAATGGCGTAAAGGGTATTTTTTATGCAACCAATGCTTATGAAGAAACAAGTGATGTTTTCCTTGAAATCATGTTTGAAAAGGGAACAGTTCGTTACATAGATAAACAGTTATGGTTGTCAGGAAAATGTATTGAAAGGGATGAAGTACAGACCCCGGGAAAAGCATACTGGGGAAGTGGACATTGTGAATTGTTGCGCCGATATTATGAGGAAAATGAGTATTTTTCCATCGACGATGTAAAAAATACGATGGAAACGGTTTATGCCATATATGAAGGGAATAGAAAAAATGATTAAAGAATTGTTGGACGAAAGAAAACTGCCGGAATTACTTTCCTATAGTAGAGATGAGTGGATACAGATACTTGCAGAAAATGTATATGGGGAAATGCCCAAAAAGACAGGCGAAACGAAGTGGGAGCAAATAGATGAAGTGTCAAATGCGGCTGGGAAAGCGGTAACTCGGACACTTAGAATTATGGCATCTACGCTAGAAGACACGCTTTCGTTTCCAATTGAAGTTACTATTCCGCGAACGGCAACAAAGACTTCTCCCAAAGGAGCATTTGTGTTTATATCTTTTGGAAAGCCGAAGTATTATCCAATAGAAGAATTGGTTGATCAGGATGTGATTATAGCAGAATTCATCATGAATGATGTAGCTTTCGATGGAGAAGAAGGCAAGACATGGTTTGAAGGCGTTGGAAGGATAGGCACTTGGGCATTTGCAGCTTCTTGCGTATTGGACTATCTCTTGACATTAGAATGCGTAGATAAAGAAAGAGTGGGCGTAATCGGGCATTCCAGACTTGGCAAAACTGCTTTGTGGGCGGGAGCCAATGACACCCGATTTACACACATTTTTTCTAATAACTCAGGTTGCGCGGGGGCTTCGCTTACTCGGAATAAAGAGGGTGAAGATTTTCCTTTTATTTATAAAACATTTCCATATTGGTTTTGTGAAAATATGAAACATATCAGCAAAACGGTAGAACAGTCTGTGCAGACTGATTTTGATCAACATTTTCTCTTAGCAGCGTGTGCACCGAGAAAGGTTTATGTTGCATCGGCAAAGGAGGATGTATGGGCAGACTCTGTGTCAGAATATTTGTGCTGTGTTGCAGCCTCGCCGGCTTGGGATGAGCATGGAAAGATTGGCTTTGTACATCCTGATAGATTGCCGGTTCCGGGAGATGTCTTTGCGGAAGGCAATGTGGGATATCATCTTCGCGCGGGAGAACATTTTTTGTCGCGGTATGATTGGAAAAAATTCTGTGAGTTTTTGCGGAAAGATTTGGAAATAGTAAAATAAGCAGGCACGTGATATAATGTGTTTGAATGTTGTTGTGAGAGGAACGGTTAAGTTGAGGAGGATAAATATGCGGTCTTTAGACTTGTATGAAGAAATAAAAATTCGAGACTCGGAGTTTCCGGTACAAATTAATATACATGATGTACAGACCTATGGATATCTTACGAAACCGCATTGGCATGAACATGTGGAGCTTATTTATGTCTTAGAAGGAGAAGCAATATTTGAAGTAAACCAAATGGAGGTTTGCGCTCGTAAGGGAGATTTTATTGTTGCAAATAGTAACGATTTGCATTCTATATATTGTACAGGCAAACGCCTGAAAGATATGGTAATTATTTTTGAAATGGATAAGATTTCAAAAACATTGGCCGGAAAAAATGCTTTGTTTAATTCCTATATTCAAAATGATGAAATAATAGCGGGGTACATACAGGGTCTTTGCGAAGAATTCACAGGGAAAAAATCAGAATCTCGTTTGATGTGTAAGGGCTTAGTCTATATGTTGATTGCGCACCTGACACGACATCATGCAGTGGCACTTTTGGAAGAGAAAAACATGGTAAAACGTGCTAAAAAGTTAGAGCGAATAAATGTGGTTTTAGATTATATTGAAAAGCATTATTCGGATGCTGTTAGCAATGCTGAACTTGCACAATTAATCCATGTAAGTGAAAATCATTTCTATTATCTGTTTAAAGAAATTGTTGGGGTAGCCCCACATCAATATATGAATGAGTTGCGGATTAAAAAAGCGATGAATTTGTTGATGAATGGGGATCATACATTGACAGAAGTGGCCGAAAAAACAGGATTTGCAGATTACAATAATTTTGGTCGGAAATTCAAAGAATATTATGGTTATCCGCCTTCGAAAGTAATGAGAAATGGCTAAAATAAGGGGAAGTTGAAAGAGTCATAATAAACTTACAAATTTTAAAAAGCAAAGAATCGTATGAAAAAATCAGTGAAAACAGACTATCTGAAATTCACTGATTTTTTTATACTTTAAAGTAAGGGGAAATAGTGGTTGAAAAGGAGAGAATATGGATATTAGTTCTTTTTTAAGTACGTTACCAAAAATGGAATATCTTCCTGCATTTCATCCTCGAAGCACTACTGGATGGCAGGGCATAAAAGCGTTGTGGTATGAAGGCGCTGAGTATCAAGGAAGACCGACAAAAGTATTTGCCTATATCGGGTTTCCGAATATAGATGAAGGCAAGAAAGTGCCTGCGGTTGTTCTCGTACATGGGGGCGGTGGGCATGCATTTGCACAATGGATCAAACTTTGGAATGCCAGGGGTTATGCAGCCATTGCAATGGATACAGAAGGTTTTTTGCCGGCAAAAGAATGGAAAGGTCTGACAGGTACCGAGGGGGAAGAAAAGAAAAAATACGTAAGAGAATTATATGATGAGCTTGCGGATGAGAAATTTACACTTGGCCCTGAAAATGATGGGGTTTTGACCCCTGATTTACCTCAGGATGAACAATGGATTTACCATGCAATTGTTGACACTATCCTGGCCCATAATATCTTACGGGTAGACGATAGAATCGACAAAAATAAAATTGGAATATGCGGGGTGTCTTGGGGAAGTGTAATTACATCCCTTGCGATCGGGTACGATACGAGATATGCGTTTGCAATACCTATATACGGAAGTGCTTATCTGGAACATGCGGCAACAAATGTATGCAGTGGTTTTCACAACATAGAAAAGGTAAGACAATTATGGAGCGCGGCAGACCGATTAAAATATACACAGTTCCCCATTCTTTGGTTATGTGCGTTATATGATGGAGCGTTTTGCTCCTATTCCAACAGTCTTTCTTATCTACATACAAGGAAGCAGGGAAGTATCCTATCTATACAAGAAGAATTATTTCATAGTCATGAGGCTGCATGGGAAAGAGAAGAATGTTATCGTTTCGCAGACAGCGTTGTGTCGGGGAATTTAGCATTGGTAGTGCCGGAGGAGGAGCCACAATCGGAGGGGTATGTAAGGTTTAAGATTGTTGTTCCGAAGGATTTTGAAAAGGTAACAGTAAGAGTTGTGTATTTTACAGAAGATTTTCCGCACAATGAAAAAAGTCAGCCTTTAAATAAATGTCAGAGTGTACCTGCAACAATTGAAGGGAATATAGTTTCGGCAGATGTTCCGAAAGAAGCATATTATTATTATTTTGAATTCACAGGGGAAGTAAAAGGAAAACAATTACTTTCTACGACTTCGTGGGTGAAAAAGGAGAAAAAAGATGAAACAGTTTGATATTACGTATTTCTATGGTCCACCTTCGGAATATATCGTGAAAGAAGAATGTATTGCGGATATTGCTGCGTCAGGCATCACACTTTGTCAGTTGCTTCGGATAAGTCCTGAGGCAATCAAAAAAGCATTGCCAATATTGAAAAAATATGGATTAAAAGCAAATATCTATGAAAACAGAATCACGGATGTTCGTAGAAGCGGAGATTTAAGTGCTGTGGATGCAGTGGTTAAAGAAGTGGTAGAAGATTACGAGACATTTGATAATATCGCAGGCTGGGATATCTGCGATGAACCGAGTGCAGACGATTTTAAGATGCTTGCTGCCATTGCAGAGGCATTCCGTAAATATTCGCCAGAAAAGGAAATTATTATTAATTTATATCCTAACTATTCTAAAACTGAACAAATAAAAACACCTGATTATATTACCTATCTAGAGGATTTTGTGAAAGTGGTAAAACCTGACCTTTTAAGCTACGACCATTATCCGTTTAATGGTCGGCTTCGCAAGGAAGCGTTGCCAGATCCGAATATAGTAAAAGAAGAACGAGAGCGACTGATTCGTTTGGCGGCTTTGAAAGCTGAAGACAGAGATGATTTTTTTGAGAATTTGGAAGATGTTCGTCGAGTTGGTCTTGAAAACAATTTGGAGCAGATGTTAATTATCCAACTTACAGAATTTGGTTGTTGTCGCTATCTTATGAGACCAGAGATTCTCTGGGAAGTAAATATGTGTCTAGTATACGGAATGCATCGTATATCATACTTTACATATTGGCTTCCAGAGCAGGAGGAAAACGACAAATGGTGGAGTTGGGACAATTCCATGTGTGACAGGCAGGGGAATAAATTTGACCATTACTATGATGTACAGGCAATTAACAAGCAAATTCGACCGATTGGAGAAAAATTGTTTGAGACGACATCAGAAGCGGTTTTTCATATAGGTAAACCAGAAAAGGCAACTAGGCAGTTTGAAGGTTACAAATTTATAACTGATGTTGTGGGAGAAAACGGAGTTATTGGATTTTTTGAAAATGGAAGCGTTTATGTCGTAAATAGAGATTTCAGAAACGAGAATACTTTTACTGTTTATTCTGATAAAGAACTTTTTGTTTATGAAAAGGATGCATTTATTTCTGTAGGGAATACCTACACAATTACGTTACCTGCAGGTGCAGGAGTACTTATGAAGTGAGGCTAAGGAGGAGTAAAGAAATGAAAGAAGGTAAAGTAACAGTAGTAGTTGTAGGCTGTGGAGACCGTGCAAATGTATATTGCAGAACAGGCGTTAAAGCAATGGGAAAATTAGAAATTGTTGCTGCAGTAGATCCAAATCCAGAACGCTTACGTTTTATGAGAGAAGAGTATGGCGTTAAGGAGGAACAATGCTATACAGATATGAAAGATGTACTTGCGCAGGGACGTATTGCGGATTGTGTCATTAATGGAACCATGGACCAACAGCATTTGGAAACAGCAATTCCATTTTTGGAACAGGGGTACCATATGCTACTTGAAAAACCAATTGTAAATAATAAAGAAGACCTGTTGAAGATTCGAGATGCGGCGGAAAAACATAATTGTAAGCTAATGATTTGCCATGTTCTTCGTTATGCACCTTTTTATACAAAAATTAAAGAATTGATTCTTTCTGGTGAATTGGGAGAAATCATGAACATTCAATCCAGTGAAAGGGTTGGAGCATATCATTCTTCTGTATCTTATGTGAGAGGAAAATGGGGAGATTGCGGATCCTCGCTTCTTTTGGCAAAATGCTGCCACGATATGGATTTGCTTTGTTGGTTAAATAATCAAACCACTCCGGAGATTGTTTATTCTCATGGTGGCAGAAATTACTTTGTTCCGGAGAAAGCACCGAAAGGGGCGGGCAGTCGTTGTATGGTAGATTGTCCGAAGGAAATAAGAGAAAAATGTGTATATGATGCGGAAAATATGTATTTGGAAAACACAATATTACCATGGTACCCATGGCAGTGTACAGGTAAAAATTATCAAGATGTTACATACGAAGAAAAGAAAGAGTCATTAGAAACCTATAATCCGCATGGAGAATGTATTTATATGGGTAGGGGAACTATTGTTGACCATCAAAATGTGTCGGTTACTTTTGCAAATGGTTCTACTGCGGTACATACAGTGACGCTGGGAGCAATGCACCCGGGAAGAAAAATGTGGATACAAGGCACATTAGGCGAAGTAGAGGGTTGGACGGAAGACGGAATCTTGCGTTTGTATAAATATAACAAAGAGAATGCAATGTTTACGGAGACTGTATTTAACTTCAATGAAACCTCCGGCGAAACAGGAGGACACTATGGAGGAGACAAGCGTTTGGTAAATGATTTCTGTAGTTTAATGGAGGGAAGTGAGCCATCTGTTTCTTGCACATCAATTGATGATTCTATCTGGGGACATCTTGCATGTTATGCCGCAGATGAATCGCAGGAAAAAGGCAAAATTGTAAAAATATAAATCAAAAGAAGGGAGAAATGTGAAGTATGAAAAGGGTAGAAGCGAAGAAACGTTTATTGGCTTTCTTTGGAGCTGTTTGCCTGATGGTTACAGGTTCTTTTATGACGGTGACAGCGGCAGAGGTGACTCCAAGTGTAGAGGAGTACAGCGTATCTTTCAAAAACCATAACATTTTTATCGGAAATGCAAAGGCGGTGAATGCCAAAGCAGGGGATGAGGTTTATCTCACTTATACGGTAAAGAAGGTAAGAGACGACAATGAGGCAATGCAACACGGAGTTGTTGGTACAAATCAGCCAGAATTAGAATTCCCATATACAGAGGGCGGTGTGCTTTATGGTTCCAATACTGCTCCGCTGTTACAGGAAGGAAGTACATATTTCTTTAAATTTACACAAACAGAAAATGGAATGGAGTATATAGTGGCAGTCTCTGACGAAAAGGCTTCCAAATACATTGTGTTTGATTATAACACACAAGATTTTACCGATGATTGTACTCATTTTGGTGTGTGGTTTGGTGGAAGCGGAATTGCATCCGCAATTCTTTCTAATGTGCGTTGCTATGACCAAGATGGAAATGACCTTGGTGTATACGCACCGAGACATAGAGAATCTTTGATAGATAGTGTTACAAAAATGGATAAGGATACAGAGGTAAACCATATATACAGCATCGTGTTAGAAGATGGAAGAAATGTTGCCATGAGTAATGAAATACCGACCAAAGCGAACACAGTATATATGGAATACACAGTGAAAAAATCCGATTCCAAATTGAATCAGACAGGCGTGCTTAACCATAACGCACCAACAGTATGGTATCCGCATGCCGAAAATGGCTGTCTTCTGGTAGAGGCAGTGACAAAACCGGGACCGGGATACCTCTTACAGGAAGGAGCGTCTTATATTGTTCGCTTTGAGCGAAGAGAGCAATTTTATATGACAATTATTCAAAAAACCTACAAAGGAAAGTCTGAATTGCATGAATTTGTAAGTTCATATGGCCCGTACATTTATGGAGCCCCATATTTTGGCCTGTGGTTTGGAGAAGGTGAAAGCAAGGTAAGTTTTGAATTAGAAAATTTCAAATGCTATGATTCTGATAAAAATAATCTTGGGGTACAGTTCAACAGCCCAAGCGGTCCAGTTGAAGTAATTCATTACGGAGAATTGTTGGATTACTCCGGGTGTGAGGCAATGTATTATAGCAAGGATACGGAATCGATTATTGCCTTATACGGAGATAAAACAGCGAAAGTAACGCGAGATGGAAAAACTCAGGAAATTACATATGTTATAGAGGAAGATGTTCTGACATTACAGTTTAAGAACAAAGAAGAAGTATATAAATACTTTTATCAGAAGTTTACGGATAAACAAGGCAGGTTATATGTTCGTCTCGGCACCTATTATGTAGACTTTATTACAGGAACAGAAACTAATATTGAGCGCCAAACAATTAATGCGACCGGAGGATATAAAGCCATGAAACCGGATGAATTAAAGAAGGAAGGGGCAGAGTTTTTAGGATGGTATCTTTCAGATGGAACCGAGTTTAATTTTAACAGTATTATAGATGAGTCTATCATGCTATATGCAAAATGGTCAGATGAATTGGCTTATACAGAGGTAGGAAAAGTCGGGAGTATTCCGACACCTATAATTGCAGTCACCGTTAGTGCTATTTTACTGATTATTGGTATTAGTGGAGGGGTACTCGTGGTCAAGAAAGGAAAAAAGGATGAACAAAAAAAGAAAGAAACCGATTAGAAAAATGAGGGTTTTGTTTATCTTAGCCCACATATCATTGCCGATTATTAGCTGGTTGGTATTTTATATATACGCCAACATATCTTCTTTTGGGATGGCATTTACGGATAGAAACGGGATTATATCGTTAGAAAATTTTATTCGTTTTTTTAAAGAATTTTATTTGGAAACTTCCCAGATTAGAGGCGCACTGAAGAACACGTTACTTACATTTTTTATTATTTTGGCGGCGTATCCATTTCGTGTATTAGTATCGTTTTTTATATACAAAAAGGTACCGTTTGCAGGAGTGTATCGTATTGTGTTTTTCCTCCCGAATATCATTTTTTCGGTAGCAATAGCAATGGTTTTTACCAGAATGGTAAGCCCTACTGGTCTTATTGCTGAATTTGTGCAGAAGATTGCGGGAATGGAATATGTTCCTGAATTGCTTGCAGATTCACGCTTTGCGAATACAACAGTTATTCTTCATATGTTGTGGTTAGGATTTCCGGGTGATCTGATTATCTGGGGAGGAACATTTGCAAGAATTCCGGATGATATTTTGGAAGCGGGGCGAATTGATGGCGTTAGTTGGTGGTCGGAATTCACAAAAATTATTGTTCCGATGGTGTGGCCAACAATATCCTTACAAATGGTACTTATGTTTTGTTCCATATTTGGTGCATCAGGAGCAGTATTCTTGTTGACGCAGGGGCAATATGGAACGATTACAATTTCTGCATGGATGTATTTACAGCTTTATACAAATGCTGGATCTGTATTTTCATCTAACGCGTACAATTATCTTTCTGCAGTGGGTATGATTATTACTATTTTAGCAGTAACAATTTCATTATTTATTCGAAAGATTGCGGATAGTTTCTTTGAAGAAGTGGAATTTTAAGGGGGTGTACACATGGGATATAAGAAATTTGACTTATTTAAAAATTTTAGACGAAAAGCCCCAATAGAAATCGCTGTACACATAGTGGTATCATTCATATTCTTTTTGGTTGCTGCAAGTTATGTTTACATATTGATTTGGGCAGTCATTGCAGCGTGTAAGACACATTCGGAAATTGTTATGGATCCGTTTAGTCTTCCGGCGGTATGGAATTGGAACCATTTTTTAGAGGTGTTTGAAAGACTGGAGGTCAATGAAAATCGCTTTGGGCATATGCTTTTTAATAGTGTATATTTTTCCGTAGCAAGCACTTTCATAGCACAATATACAACAATGTCATTTTCGTATGTGTGTTCCAAGTACTCTTTTCCAGGTTCACAATTGGTATATCCAATTATTTTGATTATGATGACACTACCTATTTATGGAAGCTCGGGTGCAATGTACAAGTTGATTCATAGCTTGGGACTCATTGATTCCTATGCATATGTAATTACTTCAATAGGTGGATTTAGTGGTATGGCTCTGTATTATAATGCATATTTTAAGAATTTGTCATGGACGTATGCAGAAGCGGCTCAGATGGACGGAGCAAACGATTTTCAGATATATTACCAGATTATGATTCCTCAAGCGAAGCCGATATTTGGTGCTCTATTTTTGACAAATTGGCTTAGTTCGTGGAACAGCTATGAAGGGAATTTAATATATCTACCGAAATTGCCAACATTGCCAGTGGGAATTTATCAGTTTAACACCGAAATGATCTATCGCGCGAGGCTGGATATTTTATTTGCTGCCTGTGTGATTATTTGCATACCGGCTTTGATTTTATATATTGCATTTAACAAGACAATTACAACGAATGTATCTTTAGGTGGAATTAAAGGTTAGTATAAAACAGTTAAAAAAGGAGAAAAGGACGATGAAGAAAGCAAAGAAATTAGTTACCACATTGTTAGTCGCATCTATGGCAGCAAGTTGCCTTATTGGATGTGGAGGTGCAAGCAAGGAAAATTCAAATAAGGGAGGAACTTCAACAACGGACATAGAAATCGCATATTGGAATGCAGGTCTAGGTACTGACTGGTTGGATGCTATGATTGAAGCATTCGAAAAAGAGTATCCAGACTACAATGTTTACTACAATGCATCTGCAAGTGATGAAGCCATTATGAAAACTATAGGAATGGATGACGTAGACACGGTTGATTTATATATGGGATTGCGCCATTTTGATAACTCTGTTCTGGAACCTTTGGATGATTTAATGAATACAACTGCGAAAGGTGATTCTAAGAAACTCGGCGAAAAGTTTGATGAAAAATACTTGTTGTTTGAAAAAGATGCGGATGGTCATTATTACGGTCTTACATATGGTGGTGGCGCTTTAGGGCTTGTATATAACAAGAAGATGTTTGAAGAGACAGGCATTGACCAGCTTCCTCGTACAACAGATGAGTTTGCTGCAGTTTGCGACACACTCTATAACCAAGATATTGCAGCGCATGTGCATTTCAATCAAAAAGGATATTGGGAATTTATTACAGAAGTATGGATGGCACAGTATGACGGATTAGATTATTATCTGAATCATCTCTACGCATGTGCAGATGAAAAAGGAAATTCACCAAGTAAAGAGGTCTTCACAAAAAAAGATGGAAGATATGAGGCGTTATTAGCATATGAGAAGTTTATTACACCAGAATATGTACTTGCGGGGTCCAATTCCTATGACCACGTTACGGCACAGACGATGTTTATGAACGGATCTGCCGCCATGATGGCAAATGGTTCCTGGTTGGTAAACGAGATGAAAACAATTGATGCAAATGATCAGTTTGAAATGATGCGGCTTCCGGTTATTTCTTCTATCAGAGACCGCTTAGAAACAGTGAAGAGCGAGGTTGTTCTTCGAAAACTCATTACCGCAATTGATAGTGTAACGGATGGGGAGAAAACTCTTTCTGACTATCAGACAGATGGTGGATATGATATTGAAGGAACTATTGTTTCGGAAAGTGATTGGGAGATCGTAAACGAAGCACGTAATTCCATTGCAATTAATTACACCGGAGATACTTGCCATATTCCAACATATTCAAATGCAAAAGAAGGTGCAAAAAAATTCTTGGAATTTATGTATTCAGATAAAGGATATAAAGTTTACGCGGACGTACTGCATTTGGCACTTCCAATGGCAATGAGCGAGGGAGAGTTAGATATCAGCAAATGGAATGCATTTGAACAAAATCAGTATACATTACTTAATTCGGCAACCAATTATATCAGTAGCGTAAATGGAAGTAAACATAAAATCTACACAGATGGAGGTGCAACACCGTTCTGTGCGCAGAGTTATATTAATCACTTATGTGCTAAAAATCCGTCAGACCGTCTTACAGCAGATGATATCTGGGATAAGATGATGAAAAAAGTAGAGGATAGTTACGAAGGCACTTGGTTGGCAAATATTAAATAGCATTCTTAATATGGAGAATAAAATATGAGAAAGAAAATTAGATTAACAGCAGTGCTGATGTTCATAGCAATGTGCACCGCATGTTTTCTTCCAATGACTTCGTTCGCGGGCATCAGTTACGAAGTGATTAATAACACTTCGTTTGAAGAGAAAATCAGCAGTGCAATTTGGAACAATCCAGAGAGCGATGTGCTTTCAGATAATGGCAAGTTGGTATTTCCGGAAGAAAGTACGGAATATACGCGATTGATTTCCAAGACTGCAGTAAAACAGAGTAAAGAATTGGAGAAAATGTTTGATGCAGAATACACGCTGAAACCTATAAAAATTCCAAAAGGGAAAGAATTTATATTGGCGTGTGGTCTTTCTGCTATCGAAAGTGTAGCAGGAGAGGAAGGAACGGTAGAATTGGTTTTGACCAACAATGGTGGAATTACTGCTTCCTTGCGAGTTTATGAAACAGACGGAGAGCCAACAGAATTGGCCAAAGCAACGAAGATCGGTGCGTCGGTGGGTAGTAATTTGAATGTTTCCATTCAGCTTACTACATCACAGAAATATACCGCAAAAATAAACGGAAAGCAAATTTATAGTGGAAAGCTTCCGATAAGTGGAGCAGGCCGCATTGGATTTTTGCAGACAGGTGAATGTCATGTAGAGATTTCGTCCATGAATATCATGACATATAGTTATGACACACCGGAGAACAGCAATATAGAAGAACATTTTGATGATGATGGATTTAACGCATCATTGCTTTATGCAAAAATGTTATTTTCGTATTCCAAATATTATCCAAGTAGTCTGGATGTACAAGAATACAACGGTAATGAAGTGCTCATGTTTCAGAATGCAGGGCAAGGGTTGATTTCGACAACGCAGCAATATTCAAATTTCGAGATGACTTTTGATGTACCGTATTTACAGCGTGTTGCAGAGAGCGATGAAGATGGAAACACCATAGTTCCTAGAAGTGGTTGGATAGGAATTACTTTTGGAGATGAAGCAATGTCTCAAGGAACAGATCGTTATGTTGATGCAATTGATATGATCTATTTTGCATCAGGCTCGCAAGTGCGGTCGTTAAAAAAGGAAAGCACTCCAATATTGGCAGATCTTGCAAATTCAAAATATGCTTTCTGGGGTGAGAAAGAAACAAGAGGATTCTCCATAAAATTTTCACTTGTAGATGCTCATATAGAAGTAGGCATCAAATGGATGGATGAAAAAAACTTTACAACTGTTGCATCCTACGATTTGGAACATGGAATCACCCCAACGGGGTATATTCATATTTGGCTGTGTCAACCATCCAATCTGGCTATTGACAATCTAGTAGTAACAAATTTGGATAAGAATGCAGCATTGATAGAAACCGAGTATAAGAGTAGTAAAGTAATAGTACCAGATGATTATGCTTATCAAGCAGAATCGATGACATATAATCCGGAGTTAAAAGAAGACGAGGGATTTAATTGGTATCTGATCATCCCATGTGCTGCAGTTGTTGCAGTTCTGTGTGTGGCAGTTCCAGCAATTGTTGTAAAAACACAAAAAGGAAAGGAGAAACGAAAAAATGAAGAATAAGTTTACTCGACTGATTTGTGTTTTTCTATCTGTACTTGTAACAGGCGTTTCAATTTGTGGATGTGCAGTTACAACGGGTGGAGGCGAGAAGAAAGTAATCGAACCGATGGAAAAGGAAGAAGTTAATACAGTTTCCTTTGCTATTACGGGTGGCAAAGATGTAATGCCAATCGGAGGCTTTAACGGTCCTCATCCAAGTACATACAATGAAAACGGTCAGATGGAACCAGATATGATTACAGATGAATATTTTAAAATCATTTCTGAAGCAGGAGTCAACATAATCACTTATAGTACCGCCAATTTTAATGAGGTTCCACAGTTGGTTACTAAAATGTTGGAATTGGCAGAAAAGTATAATATGGGTGTCTTTGTTACAGACTCCGAGATTACAAGTCCGGCGGACGGAGAAGTGTTGACACCTTCCGAAATGTCAGAACGGGTAAATCAGTATGGGAATTATCCTGCCTTCTGTGGAGTGTATGTAGTAGATGAGCCTAGCTGGCCTGGTTATGTAAAAGGATCAGGGACAAAAGATATTGACAGATATGTTCCAATCTTAGATACATTGGATAAATTGGATATTATCAGTTATACAAACCTTTATCCAACGTATGCATCTACGAAAACAGAAGATTACCCGAAATACGTAGAAGCCTTTTTAGGATCTTGTAAAGTGCCGTATGTGGCGTATGATCATTACGTGTTTGACGAGGGAAGAGAACTATCAGAGTATTTTTACAATCTTTCTGTAATTCGCTCTTATGCCCATAAATATAACATTCCGTTCTGGACGTTTATACAAGCAGGAAGTCAGTGGAATGATGCGGCAGAGAGATTTGACTCGGAGAGTTATTATCCGAACGAAAAGCAGTTTGATTGGAATATCAATACCTGCCTTGCATATGGTGCACAGGGAATTCAATATTTTCCACTATTACAGCCGGCAGTTTTTGCATATGCAAAAAGCACAGACTGGGATTTTGAAAGAAATGGATTGATTGGTGCATGGGGAAATAAGACTCGATGGTATTATTATGCGCAGGATATCAGTAGTCACATTGCGGCAATCGATGCAGTTTTGATGAATTCCAAGAGCAAGGGAGTAATTGTATCAGGAGAAGAAGCAGTGAAGGATAACAAGGACTCTGATTGTATTATCAAAGGAACTTCATGGCGTGAACTTGATAATGTAAAAGGTGATGCATTAATAGGATGTTTTAACTATCAAGGTAAGACTGCTTTGTATGTTGTGAATTATGACAT
Organism: Faecalimonas sp.; assembly: GCA_045659705.1. Taxonomy (GTDB): domain Bacteria; phylum Bacillota; class Clostridia; order Lachnospirales; family Lachnospiraceae; genus Faecalimonas. The sequence goes on along the minus strand of JAZRCJ010000020.1, from coordinate 20,438 downwards.
GGAATATGCACAGGATATCACATTAGAATTTTATGACAAGTGTAAATTCTCTGTTATTCAGAATGCAAAAGAATCATTCTACAACGGAGCGAATATTACATTGTCCATGCAAGCAGGCGAGGGCGCCTTAATTGTATTTGAATAAAAGAAGGAGGAAATAAGGGATGAAAAAATATTTGAAAAGAATACTTTCTTTGATATGTATGGTTAGTATTGTAGCAACATCGCTATTTATTGTTCCGGAAGCACAGGCAGAGACAGATACAGGGCTCGAGAGAATTACGCTTTCTGATATGGGATTTTCGGGGGAAAAACAGACATTTACGGCAACTACCTCAGCTTCTAAATATACGGGAGCATCATTTGTGGGTACAGAGATAGTATTCAAAGCAACTTATAATGAGCCTAATAGATACTTGACTTTTGGGAAGTCTGAAACATGGGAAGGTATTTATGTGAGACTCTACCAAAATAGCGATGGAACAGATTATTTCCAATTTGCATATCATAATGGAAGTGCACTACTTTTTTCTGATAATACATATTCTTCGGAACAACATTTTGGCGTTGGCGTAAGCGCGGCGTTTCTAAAAAGGGAAGTGTACTTTAAAATAACGACGGAATACTATGATGACAATGAAGATGGCACAAATGATGGTATTGTTGTAAGATTGTATGTAGATAACAAATATGCAGCAGAGATGAAATTAGGAACAACTGCATTGCCGTCTAAAAGATTTTCATTTAGTACTGGAATTACAGCGCAAGATGAACGTAAGGATTGGGCAGATATCAATGTTGATAACTTCGGAGTGGAGAGCAAAGAATATGAATCTGCAAGCCCAGCGTTTTCTATTAGCAAGCCTATATTGAATGATACTACATTAGATCGAACAAATTTTGAAGCAGACGTAATCTTTTATGATGACACCGTAAATGTAAAAAAATCCTATATCTATTATGGAATGACTGGCGCAGAAAGTTGGAATGGTGTCAGAATATTTGTAAATGAAGCAGGCACGGGAATTACATTTTCTGCAGGCGACAATAATATGACGGTTTCTCCGACACTGGAAGATGGGAAAAAATTATTTGCTCAAAAAATAAAATTAAAAGTGAGTTCAGAAATCGTTGCTTCAGATAGTGATGATATTTTAAATGATATTAAGATTTTGGCTTCTGTAAATGGTTCGGCTACGCAAGAGCTAGTTTTAAATGATTATGTAACAAAATTTGGAAGATACTTAGCAATTTACTGTCAAACAGGTGCCATGATGTATCTTGGAGTATGTGCGGATGACGCACCGAGTAATTTGACAAGCGTAACATGGGAAAGTTTCGGTATTGGTGAAAAAGCATACTCCGATGCAGGTGTTACTTTAGATAAGATAGGTGTATGCAACACAATAACAAATATTAAAAACACATCATTTAGAGGTAAAATGAAAATTACTGCGGATGACCCGAATAGCACAATTTTCTATTATGGGGACAATCCGAGTGGATACCAAAATGGAATTAATTTTAGGGCACAGAGCGATGGAAAGCTTAAAGTAAGGTGGAATGGCACAGATCTTGATTTTCTTGATCCAACAAAGGCGGGGCTTATAAGAAATACCTTTTTAAATACAGAATTTGAATTGGGAATTGACCTTTGGATAGATAATACAGACCTTAAAATGATACTTTATATTAATGGAAATCAGTATAATGCAAATGCATACGTATGGGAAAATGGTGCATCTTATGCGTATTTATACAATGCAATATCTCTTCAAGTAAGTTCTGGAGCTAGTATTGAAGTTATATACCCAGAAGAGGAGTTAGAACCATCACCAGACAACCTCACTCCAATTACATGGGAAACTTTTGGAATTACAGCAACAAAGACTTATTTGAAATCTATGGGCGATGCGTCTGGATTCGTGCCGCATACTATACAGGGAATGGAGACTCTTACTACGCTAGTGGGGACTTCTTTCCGAGGCGAAGTTTCGTTCAATAGACAAGAAGGGAATTTGATTATTTGCTATGGAGCTACAAATACGGGGGCATGGGATGGCATTCGCATTTACCCAGAAATTGCAGACGGGACATTAAAATTCCAAGGGATTGGTGGAGAAAATCCAGTATTAGCGACATTAGATCCTGCTAAGACGGACCTTACAAGTAACACTTTTATGAATACAGAATTTGAGCTTGGAATTGATTTGTGGGAATCTGACGGCGATATTAAAATGAACATATTTATTGAAGGTGTTCAGTATAATAGAGGCGCATATGTATGGGCAGATGCAGCAACAAATGGCTACGTAAAGAAAGCAAACAACTTCATTGTGGGAAACGAAAAAAATAGCCTCACGGTCATTCTTCCACAACCGGAATACGAAGAAAGCCCGGATGGATTGAAAAAAATTGACTGGGAAGATTTTGGTGTTACCGGAGAGAACATATTGTATACGCAGGCTAATGAAGAAGCGGCAGATGGGACTCATCTTTTAGAAATGACAGAGTTGGAGTCTGTTGTGGGGACATCTTTCCGTGGCATTATAACGTTGACTAGAAGTAGTACGCCAGTAACAGGAGAGTATTATTATTTGTGCTATGGTTCTAAGGGGTGGAACTGGAGCGGAATCCGTATGAATCTAACCGATGGAAATCTTAATGTGGTATGTGTAGGAATAAATGCGGATAATACGGCAACCTCAAAGAGTTTCGAGGCAATTGTAGCTGGAGATGCAGGCTTGACAAGTTTTACAGATGTTCCATTTGAACTAGGGATTGATATTTGGGAAGATGGAGAAGATGTGAAGTTTAATCTGTTCTTCAATGGAAAACAGTATAATGCTGATGCTTATGTATGGGAAGGCGTAGCAGAGAAGCAATACTTTTCAAACAGAACTAATTTGGTTGTACACGGTGCGACAGATGCTATGACTTTAACATTGCCAGAAAAGGTTGGTTGTGATATAGAAGCAGTTCCTGCAGGATATTTACTTTCAGGAACAACAATACGTGTGGATGATGCCCTGGTAACGAATGGAACGACGCTTACAGAAAAGGCTGATTACCATGTGCTTTATGTAGATGAGAGCGGTGCTTCTGCAAAAGATGTCAGTTGCTATATTCCGGGGGATGCACATCCAGACGAGAAGATGGACGCACGTGATTTGGTGGCGACCAAAAAAGCATCCAAAGGAATTAAATTAACATCAGGTGTTGCAACATGGGCTGCAGACGCAGACAAGAGTGGTGCTGTGGATGATAATGACCCGAAAGTTGTTCGTGATAAGTTACTTGCCGCTACAACGGCGGCAAGTGCGGTTGCATCGTATTCCTTGGTAGCAGATAATTCAGTGATGCCCATCGGCGGATTTAGCGGGCCCTATGGAAGCCTTGTCAGTGACAAGGCATACGATCTAATCCGGGATAGTGAGATTAATTTTATTACATTTTTACCGAGTGTTTATGATGGCACCGGAGGAGTAGGCGATGCTAACGTTATGCAACATTTGCAATTGGCAGAGGAGAGAGGTCTTTCTGTTTTTGTAACAGACCATGACATTGTTACGTCGGGAATGAGTTGGGATGCAAAAACACTTGCAAATCGCATCAAGGCATATAGCAAATATAAATCGTTTGCAGGTCTTTCTATTGTGGATGAACCAAGTAGTGATACGTATGGTTTGAATAGGGAACGTTTTATGAGTAGTTATGCAGAAGCTTCAAAATCAATTAATGCGTACGCTAATCTGAGCGCATATGTGAACTTGCTTCCATTGAGAGCGGATAAGGTGGCAACAGAAAGTGCAAGCAATTATAAGCAATTATATGAAGAGTATTTGACCACATATTGTGATAATTTCAATCCCAAATATCTTTCTTATGACCATTATCCATTCGAATGGGGGACGGACGTAATTACCGGGACTCTTTTGACAGGAGCGGATTCGGGCAGATATTTTGAGAATCTTGCTATTGTCCGCAAGGTAGCAGAGGAGAAGAAAATCCCATTTTGGACTATGATTCAGACGGGGGATTTCTTTGGGGCAAATAGCGTAGCCAAACCTGATAATAGTCCTTCAGAAGGAGAATTTAGATGGCAGGTAAATGTGGAACTTGCATTTGGCGCAAAGGGAATTCAATATTTCCCATTGGTACAACCAGAAGGATGGGAAATTCAAGCAAATGGCACTACGAATTATCGACATGGTCTAATTGGTGCAAATGGTGAGGAAACGAGATTATATGGATATGCAAAGGAGACAAATCAGCAGATTAAAGCAATTGATCATGTGCTTATGAATAGCAAGAGCGAAGGCATTATGGTGACGGGGGAATATGCTACCAAGAATATGAATGCGGCAGCAGCATGTGGAATGCCTATTCTGACAAATTACAATAATGTTGTGAAAAGTATTTCTGCAGATGATTCTTCCTATGGTGCTATCGCAGGGTGCTTCGATTACAAAGGGAAAACAGCGCTTTATGTAGTAAACTATGATGTAACAGCTTCGCAGAATGTTACATTAGAATTTTATAAAAATCATGATTTTACAATTATCAATCGTGATGGAGAACGCAATGAGAGCGGAAACTCATGCATACTAAATTTAAATGCAGGTGATGGTGCTTTAGTTGTATTTTAATCATCAAAAAAGAGGAGGAAATAATGGAAATAAGAAAAAATTTTAAAAGAGTACTTTCTTTCTTATGTGTGGTTAGCATTGTGGTATCATCATTATTTATTGTTCCGGAAGCGCAGGCAGAGGGAAATAACGGATTGGATAAGATAACACTTTCTGACATGGGATTTTCAGGTGAGGAAACGGTACATTCCGGTGTTGCCAGTGAAGATTCAAAGAGAGGTGTAGTCGGAAGTTTTGTGGGTAAAGAAATTTCTTTTTATGCAACTTTTGGCAACTATAGATATTTCTCATTTGGTAACCAAGGTGACATTTATCAAGGTGTTGTAGTAAGACTTCAGCAAAATGGAACAGATTTTAAATTTACTCATTATAAAGACACAACAAATGCAAAGACAGTAACCTACACTGCAGCAGAGCATTATGGAACCACAGATAAGAAATTTGAAGGTCAAAAATTGTTGTTTAGAATCACAGTAGAATATGCGGATGCCAGTCAAGAGAACCTTAAGATTAATTTCTACATAGATAATAAACATGCAGCAGAAATGGTAATCGAGAAAGCTTGGTTAGATAATGACAGATTTTCATTTGGTGCAACAAGTACTGCAAGCATAACAACAGAAGATTTTGTTCAGAGAGAGGAAATAGAACTTGCCCCTGATAATCTAACATCTCTTACATGGGAGAATTTTGGTATTTCAGGCAAAGTATACTCTGATGCAGGAACTACTTTGGATAAGACAGGAGTATGCAATACGATAACAAATATCAAAAATACTTCGTTTAGAGGCAAACTAAAAATCTCTACGACAACTACTGATAGTACAATCCTTTACTATGGAGATAATCGGAATGGTTACCAAAACGGAATTAACTTTAGAGTGCTTAGCGATGGAACACTCAAAGTAAGAGGTGGAGGAAAAGATATTGCCATTCTGAATCCAACAACAGCGGGACTTCAAAGTAATACATTTATGAATACTGAGTTTGAATTGGGAATTGACCTATGGGTAGATAATGCAGATCTTAAACTGATACTTTATATTGATGGAAATCAGTATAATAAGACAGCATACGTATGGGAAAACGGTGCTTCTTACGAGCATTTATACAATGCAATATCACTCCAAGTAGGTCAAGGTTCTAGTATCGAAGTTATCTATCCGAAAGAGGAGATAGATATCGCTCCGGACAATCTGACTTCAGTTACATGGGAAAACTTTGGGATTTCAGGAAAAGTATATTCCGATGCAGGAACTACTTTGGATAAGACAGGAGTATGCAGTACGATAACAAATATAAAAAATACTTCATTTAGAGGGAAATTAAAAATATCTACGACTGCTCCTGACAGTACAATTCTTTACTATGGAGATAATAAGAATGGATACCAAAACGGAATTAACTTTAGAGTGCTTAGCGATGGAACACTCAAAGTAAGAGGTGGAGGAAAGGATATTGCCATTCTTAATCCAACAACAGCAGGACTTCAAAGTAATACATTTATGAATACAGAGTTTGAATTGGGAATTGACCTATGGGTAGATAATGCAGATTTTAAACTGATACTTTATATTGATGGAAATCAGTATAATAAGACAGCATACGTATGGGAAAACGGTGCTTCTTACGAGCATTTATACAATGCAATATCACTCCAAGTAGGTGCAGGTTCTAGTATCGAAGTAATCTGTCCGCAAGAGGAACCAGAGTTATCGCCAGATAATCTTACTGCTATTACTTGGAAAGAGTTTGGAATGACAGAAACGAAGAATTATACGAAAGCAATGGGAGATGAGGCCGGATTTACAGGTACCCAAGCTAGTGAGTTGAGTTCTATACTGGGAACATCTTTCCGTGGAAAGGTAAAATTTGTAAAACCAAACAGAGAGAAGAAATTATTTATCTGTTATGGTGCAACGAGCAAATGGAATTGGGACGGAGTTCTTATTATTCCGCAAGAAGACGGAACATTGCAATTGAAAGTGGCAGGAGTTGAGATTGGAACAATTGAACCAGGAAAAGCTGGACTTACAGGTGGAAGTTTTATTAATACAGAGTTTGAGCTTGGTGTAGATATGTGGCAAGCAGAGAATGATGTAAAATTTAATGTATTTATTAATGGAAATCAATATAATACCAAAGCATACAAATGGGACAATGCGGCAAAGGATAATAAGATTGGAAAAGCATGCAATTTCCTAGTAGGTGCAGATGATTATATGATTAGTGCAATTCTTCCAGAACCGGTTGGAGAGACATCGCCAAAAGGATTGACAAAAGTTACTTGGAAAGATTTTGGAATGACAGAAACAAAGAATTATACGAAAGCAACAGGTGATGCGGCTGGATTCACAGGCACATTGGCGAGCGAATTAAGTTCTTTGTTAGGAACATCTTTCCGTGGAAAAGTAAAGTTTGTAAAACCGAACAATGAGAAGAGTTTATTTATATGCTATGGTGCAACAAGTAAGTGGGCGTGGGATGGGCTACTTTTCATTCCACAAAGCGATGGAAGCTTGCAGGTGAAAGCAGCAGTTGGCGGAGTTGTGCTGGCAACGCTTGCCCCAGAAGAGGTAAATCTTAACAGTTTTCTTAATTCTGAGTTTGAATTAGGAATTGATATATGGAAATCAGGAAATGATGCCAAAGTAAATATTTTCATTAACGGAGTACAATACAAGAATAAGACATACATATGGGAAGATGCTGTGGCAAGTAATAAAATTGGAAAGGCATGCAACTTCCTAGCAGGTGCAGATGGTTATACTATTAGTGCAATTTTACCAGAGCCAAAAGGTGAAGCATCGCCAAAGGGTTTGACACCAGTTACATGGGCAACTTTTGGTATTTCTAGTGATACAAAATATACAAAGAAAATGGGAGATGCCGATGGCTTTATTGGAAATTCAGCGGCGGGTATGGATTCTTTGTTGGGAACAACATTCCGAGGAAAGCTGATTTTCAATAAAAAGAGTACGGATAATAGTCTTCTCGTTTGTTATGGCGCAACAAGTAAGTGGGCATGGGATGGACTACTTTTCATTCCGCAAAGTGACGGAAGATTGCAGGTAAAAACCGCAGCTGGAGGAGTTGTATTAGCTACTCTTGAACCGGCAGATGTAAAACTTAAGAGTTTTCTTAGCCAAGAGTTTGAATTGGGAATTGACATATGGAAATCAGGAAATGATGCCAAAGTAAACATTTTTATCAATGGTGTTCAATACAGAAACAGAACTTTCATATGGAAAGATGCTGTGACAAGTAATCTGATTGGAAAGGCATGCAATTTCCGCGTTGGGAAGAATACAGATGCCATTACGGTTAGTAATGTTAAATTGGATTATGGACCGTCTATAAAACCAGATAAATCTTTGAAAAAGATATCTTTTTCAAGTTTTGGTATTGAAGATGGTGTTTATGGAGAAAACAACAATGCATTAGCTGTTAGTGGTGGGTATTTTGATCCTGTAAGAGGAAGAAGTCTCAATGGTACACTTTTTAGCGGATATGTCAAATTTGGAAGTCAAAATGGCGCACAACTCAATTATGGTGGAAAAAATAGTGCATGGGAAGGTATTGCAATACGTTCCATGGGCGATGCATTATGGTTGGTTCAAGGCGATAATCTTTTAGGAACCTTTATGCCAGATATAGCAGGTGTAAAATTGACGGACAATATGATTAATCTAAAACTCAGTATTGTTTTTGTTGATAGTGACAAAGATGGAAATAAAGATGATGTTCAACTTGGGGTATGGTTTAATGACCGTATGTACAAAAACGAATATTATTATTTGACAGATTTTGCATCACAAATGGGTTCGCTTTTGGGAATTTATAGTCCGACTAAAGGCCTTAATATAGAGGTGAAAACAGAAGAAGTTGACAACTCGGCAGATTTAAGCATATTTGGATTTGGGAAAAACTGGAAAACATTCTTAAAAACAACCGGTAAGCCGAGAGCTGTATATACAAGCCTTGACAATGTCGGGAAAGTAAATCGCGTTGCTTCCGACGAATCGCCAAAAACGTCTGATTACAGTCCAATAGGTGTTTTGAGTATTCTGTTAGCAGCATCTGCACTTGCAGTTGTAATAATAGAGAAAAAACGCTATACTAAAAAAGAAGTGTAGAAAAGGGGGCTGGCAACAGCTCCTTTTTTGCCATAATTGTTAAATGTTGAAGGAGTAAGGTATGAATTTAAAAGACAATCAATATAAGCCAATTAGTTTTTGGAGTTGGAACGGAGAAATGTGTGAAGACGAAATACGATGGCAGATTCGAGAGTTTAAAGAAAAAGGATTTGGAGGATTTTTTATTCACTCACGTGCCGGAAGACTGATTCCTTATATGGAAGAAGAATGGTTTCAATCATGTGCTGTGGCAATAGATGAAGCAGAAAAAATGAATTTAGACGTATGGCTATATGATGAAGATGGATGGCCGAGTGGTTTTGCGGGTGGTCGTGTAAATGGATGTGGAGAAGATTATTGTGGAAAATCCCTTCGTTTTTGCATAGGAAAACCAAGTGAGCCAGAGGACCGAATTCTTGCAGTGTATCGCGAACGTGCAGAAAATGATTATTATAGGATAACTGTAGAAGATGGTACAAGCGATGACCTATATGCTTATTATCATATCCTTCCCCACTATGTGGATATTATGGACAAACGAATTGTGGCCAAATTTATTGAAGTCACCCATGAAGAATACAAGAAGCAATTTGGCGAACATTTTGGGAAACGCATCAAGGGAATCTTTACCGACGAACCACAGATGTCACACAGTCCTACATGGAGTCTTTGTATGGAAGAAAAATACAAAGAAAAATTCCACGAGAATATACTAGATAAGTTATGGCTTATGTATGTGAATGGAACAGACTATAGAGTATTTCGTTATCGTTTCTGGCTATGTGCCAATGAACTGATTAAGGAAAATTATGCTGGTCAGATTAATAGATGGTGTAAGGAGAATGACTTGATTTTTACCGGTCACTTTTCACAAGAGGACGGGCTGGTATATCAGACACGTACAAATGGTGGTGTAATGCCTCTATATGCAAATATGGGAATACCGGGTATTGATTACTTGGGTAATCGATACGCATCGCCGATTTTGATGAAGCAGGTTACAAGTGTTGCGCATCAAAAGGGTTTTCCGTATGTGTTGTCAGAAAGCTATGGTGGTGCAGGATGGGATGTTAGCTTTAAAGAACTGTTAGGTATTGTTGGCTGGCAGGCTGTGTTCGGTGTTAATACTATATGTACCCATTTGTCAGCGTATAGCATTATAGGAAGAAGAAAAAGAGATTGGCCGGCTTTCTATTCGTATCAAGAACCGTGGTGGGAAGATACAAAAATTTTGTTTGATGCAATTAGGAAATTAAATAGTGAAATTTCAAAAGGCTGTCGCGATACAAAGGTGGCAGTACTGCATCCGATTCGAAGCGTATGGTGCGAGAGTAATCGGGAGCAAAGTTTAAATACGCGATTTTTGACGGCAGAATTCCGGACACTTGTAGAAAATCTATTGGATATTCATGTGGATTTCGACTTATTAGATGAAAGTGAATCGGATACGGTTGTAGTAGAGGAAGCAGGTTTACAAATTGGTGAACTTAAGTATTCCATCCTAATTGTGCCAGAATGTACTACAATATCTGAAAGTACAGCGAAAATGTTGAAAAAAATTGCTGAAAAAGGCGGAAAAATTTTGTTTATAAATGGAAGGCCTACATCAATCGAAGGCGTTGTAGAGCATCCTCTTGTTAAAATGATTCAGACTATAGAAGCGCATGAACTGCAAAATACGAGACGTATATTGCAGATGTATTTTCGTGCCAATCCTGTTCAAGAGGATTGGAGGCTTCTTGATACAAGAATGGTAAATGATGTTTCGGGATTGGTTTCGCGTTATGGGAAGACTTCCGAAGGTGCGATTTTATATCTCTTCAATCCAAAAGAAGGGCATCAGATTCGCACAATCTTAAGACATAAAGGTCAATGTAAAATAGAGATTGTTAGTCTTGTGGATGACCAAGTAATAGAGATTACGGAGTCGTATGCGAAGGGTATTACATACGCTCCAATTACGGTAGAGTCCGGCACAGGAGTGTTGGTTCGTATTGCATACGTGGAGGAGGTACAAACTGTTTCTAACAATCGTCTAGTAAGAACAGAATTACTAGAAGTAAAGAGTGTGAAACCGTTACAGGAGAACACGCTTACGTTGGATATGGGAAGATGGAAAATCAATGGGGGCGCCTATTCGCCAAAGAAAGCAGTAGTTCACCTGCTGAATGAAATCTATTCTGCCATTGCAGAATCTAGGCAGGATTCGGAAGTTTGCATTGAGTATACTTTTGAAACAAACTTTAAAAATATGCCGGTGCAGATGTATTTGGCAGTGGAAGAGGCACCACATTTATCTATAACTCTCAACGGCCAACCAGTAAATAGAGAAGTGGGTTGGTGGATTGATAAAGGAATTATGAGATATGATATTTCCGGTCTTGTGGTGAGTGGAAGAAATACAGTACTTCTTACCTATGTGATACCGAATACAGGACAAGTGGGTCTTACCGATGAATTTGAGACTGAACAGAATAGATTCTTTTATAAGGTAGAACCAGAAAGCATATATGTGTGTGGTGTGTTTGATGTTCAAAATGATAATTCGGCGTTTACGCTTGTGGATGCTACGGAAAAGGTAGAAGGAAATCTGACGACACAAGGGATGTGGTTTTATCGCGGTGATTGTGCATTTATTGGAGCGTTTCAATATGATGGGAAATTAGATGTTTCGCTGAAACTGGAGTATATGGATTGTACATGTGCAAAGGTATATGTGAATGCTAATCTTGCAGGAACAATCATAGAAAAGTCATCAAAAGTGAATATTACGTCATACTTGCTGGAAGGAGAAAACGAAATATCCATTGTTGCAGTCGGACATAACCGTAATCTTATGGGACCGCATCATCATAAGCAGGGCAAGTTGTATCTTGTAGGGGCGCATTCTTTTGAAGGAGTTTGGGGAGTTGCAGATACTTTGAGTCCGGATTTGCCACAGGGTCAGTCTACATGGACGGATGAGTATTCTTTTGTACCGTTTGGAATTGGACAAATATATATAGAACATGCGTGACCCGATTGTGTGGCAATTGGTAAAAACATGGCGCAATAAACATGCCCGTATTTGGGCAAAACAGAACCGTGGGGATAGCCTATTGATACTTAGCCCGTTAGGGCCGTTGAATAGGAAGCCCCCACTTCAAAGTCATAGGACTTAAGTGGTGGAAGTATGTCACAGTAAACATCTCTCCAACGGTAGCATTGTGTACTACAGGAGAGATGTGCAGTATTTTTATCCTTGAAGGAAGGGCAATAAAATGATGGATGTCAAAGCAATAAAGACGATTAAGAATGAAAAACCCATGCAGGAAATAAAGGATTTTATAGTTTTAGAAGATGATGGAAGGGAAACACGACTTATTAACATATTCCCTGATATAGAATATCAAGAAATCAAAGGATTTGGAGGTGCATTTACAGAAGCGGCATCAACTACCTTAGATAAGTTAAGTAAAGAAAATAGAGAAAAAATTATAAAGTTATATTTTGATAATGAGGAAGGCATCGGCTATAACCTTGGACGTGTACATATAAATAGTTGTGATTTTTCATTGGGGAATTACGCCTGCGTGGAGGAACACGATGAAACATTAGAAAGTTTTAATATTGAAAGAGATAAAAGTTCAGTAATTCCTATGATAAAAGAGGCAATGCAATACAATGACATCTATATGCTTGCTTCTCCATGGAGTCCACCTGCGTATATGAAGACAAATGGGCAGATGAACCAAGGTGGAAAGCTAAAAGAAGAATACTTTGAATTATGGTCTGACTTTTATGGGAAATTTATTGAAGCTTATAAAAAAGAAGGAATCGAAATTTCGGAAATCACAGTGCAGAACGAGCCTAAGGCAACACAACGTTGGGATTCCTGTGTATATACAGCAGAAGAAGAACGAGACTTCGTAAAGAATCATCTGGGTGCCAAGATGGAAAAAATCGGCGTTAAGATTTTGTTCTGGGATCATAATAAAGAGCGAACTGTCAGTAGAGCAAAGATAATGCTTGGAGACAAAGAGGTTGAAAAATATATTCAAGGAATTGCGTTTCACTGGTATAGCGGAGACCATTTTGAACAACTAGAAATGTTCCATAAATTGTATCCGAATAAGGATATTGTTTTTACAGAAGGGTGCTATGAATACAGCCTGGGTGAATCAGACACGGTCAAAATAGGAGAAAAATATGCACATGATATGATTGGTAATTTTAACAACTATTGCAATGCATTTTGCGATTGGAATCTGTTGCTAGATGAAAAAGGCGGTCCAAATCATGTGGGGAATTTCTGTGATGCGCCGATTATGGCAGATACCCAAAATAATAAAGTATATATCCACGATTCTTATTATTACATCGGTCATTTTAGTAAGTATGTGAAAAAAGGTGCAAAAAGAATTGGAAGTAGCAAATGGTCAAAAGAACTAGATACGGTTTCCTTTAAAAATCCAGACGGAAGCATTGTGTCAATCGTTCTGAACACGACCGAGAGAGACATTCCTTTTACTTTTAGCATAGATGAGAAAATCGTGGAGGCAAAAGCGGAAACGCATTCGATATCAACTTATATTTTTGAAAGTAAAAAGGTATAAGCTAAAAACGGAGGAAAAGGCAAAAATTAAAAGTAATTCTAAGTTGCAGTCGGACATAACCGTAATCTTATGGGACCGCATCATCATAAGCAGGGTAAATTATATTCTGTAGGGCCTCATTCTTTTGAAGGAGTTTGGGGAATTGCAGATGTTTGGAGTCCAGATTTGCCTCAAGGCAAGTCTACATGGACGGATGAATATTCTTTTGTTCCGTTTGGAATCGGCCAAATTTTCATAGAGAATGAGAAAGGAAAGCAATCTTAAATAATTAGGAGGAGATTATAATGAGAAAAGTAAAAGACAAAGAAATTTTAGTAGGAGCAGATTTTGCGGGATTTCCGTTGAAGGAGGCAGTTGTTGCACATTTGAAAAACAAGGGCTGGAAAGTGACTGATGTTGGTGTGCAGGTAGATTCAGATCCGGATGATACGGATTTAATGTTTCATAGAGTCGGACTTCGTGCGGGTGCTATGATTTCTGAAGGCGAATTTGAACGTGCATTATTGTTCTGTGGTACAGGTATGGGAATTCATATTGCTGCAAGCAAATGTCCGCACGTACATGCTGGTGTAGTGGAAAGTGTACCGGCTGCACTTCGTGCAATCACAGGTAACGGTGTCAATGTATTGGCAATGGGAGCTTTTTATGTAGCGCCTCAGATGGGCTGCGATATTGTAGACGCATATTTGAATGCGGAACTAGGAAGTGGTTACGAGTGGTGGTACAACTTCTATGAATTCCATAAACTTGCAATTGACGAGTTAGAAGCGTTTGATTATGTAGAATACAAGGCAAATGGTTTCAAGGTAAATAGGTTGGGCGATTATCCACTGAAACTGGAAGTGAAACCAGAAAACATATAAAGGGTCAGGGGCTACAATTGTAGCCCCTAGTTTTAGGATTTTTCTTTTGGCGTTGAAGTATAGGCAGAAGGAGAAACTCCAAAATAATTCTTAAAAGCACGGCTAAAAACATAAATGGAAGTAAAGCCTAATTTTTCTGAGACTGCCGATACGGTTTCGTTTGGCAACAAATTCTTTGCTAATAGCATTCTTTTTTCATTTCGATATGCGATAAGACTAATCCCGTAATGTTTTTTGAATTCTCGCTCAATATAATATTTGCTGTAGTTAAACTGTCGTGCAATATTATCTAATGTCATAGACATCCCTTGACCGGCATCGATATAATCCTTGACTTGTTGCAAGAAAGAATTGGATTTTGCATTAGTTGTAGAACAATCCGGAAAGTTATCGGCGATAAGCATATCAATTAATTGTAAAAGGTGTGCCTTTTGAGACAGTTTTGTTTCTCTAGGAGTCTCCTTGATATTTATAATGGAATAAAAAAGCTCTATTGCTTTTTTATTATCTGCAAAAGTAATAAACGGTGATGGTTCATAAGAAATAAATATGTCTTTTTGAAGGAATTTTTTCTCATCAATAGTAAAATCACAGATATCTTTAAAAGATATTGGGATTTGGGAGCTGTACTCAGAATATATCATATCAAAATGAATGTGCGGCTGAGAAAGGTCGTTATTTATTCCGTAGAAGCTGTGTGGTATGCCGGGGCGCAACAAGAGGAACTGTCCCTTTGTACAATTATAAATACAATCATTATAATTTAGAGCAAATTCTCCGTCTTTAATAAAAATCAGTTCGTAGTCAAAAATTACGCGTCGTTTAATTTCAGAACCGGCAGATAATATGGAGTGTCTGGCTACGCGAATATATGGATTAATTATGTCGGTGTTAAAACTCATAAACTCACCTCGGCAAGAAATGTTAAATCATAAGCAATAAATATCATTTATATTATAGTGCTTTATTGGTTAAATTACAATAACAAACAAAATGGGAGGAACAAAAATGTTAAACAATCTTACTTGTAAAAAAGACATTAAAAGCTTCTCTATTTCTCCGGAAAATTTGACCGGAGGAAAAGGATGTGGCGGTATGGCTACAGAAGGCACAGGCTCCAGAGCGGCTCGAGATTTGGGACCGGGATGGAAAATGAACGCGTACTTAATGTTGCAACCAAACACGACAACGGTGTTGGCGGATGTGAAAGGGCAAGGAGCAATAAAGCATATTTGGCTCACGGACGGGGCTGAAGCCGGAAGGCTGCTTATTTTGCGCATCTATTTTGACAATCATCAAAATCCGGCTGTAGAAGTTCCGCTTTCTGATTGTTTTGCAAATGCGGATTACGCGGAACATCGTCAACTTAACAGTCTTGCGATTTGTGTGAATCCTAAAAAAGGATTAAATTGTTATTTTGAGATGCCTTATTTTGAAGCTTTTCGTGTTGAGATAGAAAATATCGGAGAATTGCCAAGTGCCGTATATTATCAAATAGATTGTGAGGAAAAAGTTCTTTCTCCGGAAACGCTGTATTTTCATGCACAGTTCCGTAGAATGAATCCAGTACCTTATAAAGAACCGTATGTAATCTTAGATCAAATAAAAGGCAATGGACACTTCGTTGGCTGCTATATGCATTGGGGAGTGAAATCTAATGGATGGTGGGGAGAAGGGGAAATCAAGTTCTACATAGATGGAGATACAGAGTTTCCTACTATTTGCGGCACGGGAACAGAAGATTATTTCTGTGGAGCCAATAATTTTGATGTGAATGGTGAATATGTGGAATTTTCCACTCCGTATGCAGGAATGTATAAAGTTCGTAGTACCGATCAGAGATATCGCTCTCAGCGATTTTTTGATATGTATCGTTGGCATATTACAGATCCTATTTATTTCAAGGAGGATTTAAGGGTGACCATTCAAGCCCTTGGGTGGAGACGTGATGGAAGGTATCAGCCGTTGCGAGATGACATATCTTCGGTGGCGTATTGGTATTCAGACACCTTAGACGATATTTATCCACCGTTACCTGACAAGGATGGGTTGGAGTTACTCTAAAACCGAACAAGGGGTTGTCGGGAAATAGACAGTTCTGAGCGCCATCAACAAACGATGGCGCTTTTGCTATGCAATATTTATTTGTTTTTGCTATATTTTTGAATTGCTCACAAAATAAAACTATTAATCTATTTTTAAATGTGCTACAATGAGAACACATCAAATGAGACACAGATTCAGTCGAATCATCCAATGTGTCAAAGGCGTTTGTTCAAAAGAACGCATCTGAATTTTGTGACGTTTCTGTCAGAGATTTCAACTTGATGAAAAAATTAAAAACGGAGAGTGATGCCTATGATTGTGAAAATCTAGAATTGACTATACGCATTGTGCGCATTATAATATAAAGGAGGAGATCCCTGAATGAGATTTCGGGAGGTTGAAAAAATACTTTTGAGAGATGGATGGTATCAAGTAAAACAAAAGGGTTCCCATCATCAGTATAAGCATCCGAGCAAGGTGGGGAAAGTTACGGTGCCAGAACATAGAGGAGACATACATTTAGATGTTGTAAAATCCATCATGAAACAAGCAAATATTAAAAAAGAAATTGAATAAAAGAGGGGAAGAAGAATGAAATTAATTTATCCAGCAATATTTTATCCATATTCAGATGGAAGTGGCGGTTATGTTGTGGAATTTCCTGATTTGCCGGGATGTGTCACAGGCGGGAAAGATTTAGGAGAGGCATTAGAGATGGCGGTAGATGCGGCAAGTGGCTGGGTGCTTGATGAATTAGAAGAAGGCAATCAGGTGCCACATGCTTCAGGATATGAAGAGGTGCAACCGAAAGATAATGGTCAGGTAAATATGATACTGTTAGATATGGATGAATATGCAGAAAGATACGGAGAAAAAGCGGTAAGAAAAAATGTCACCATTCCTGCATGGCTTAATACCTTTGCCGAAAAGCAAAGAATCAATTTTTCACAAGTTCTGCAAGAAGCATTACTCCTTAAGGCTACAAAAAAGAAATAGAAACAATGAAAGCGCCATCGTTATGATGGCGCTTTTGCTATGAAATACTTATTTTGTTCCAAAAATACGGTCTCCCGCATCTCCAAGTCCCGGGCAAATATATGCTTTTTCATTTAGTTCACGGTCCAAGTTTCCAACGTAAATCTTAATGTCAGGATGTGCCTGCGCTAACTTCTCTAGTCCTTTAGGAGCAGCGATTACGCAGAGGAAGATAATGTCTTTTCCACCATACTGTTTGATGAAGTCGATGGCAGCGATTGCAGAACCACCGGTTGCAAGCATCGGGTCTACAACAAAGATTTTTCTCTGGTCGATAGAAGATGGAAGTTTACAGTAGTATTCTTTCGGTTCAAAAGTTTCTTCGTCACGGTAAAGGCCGATATGACCGATTTTTGCGGTTGGCATTAACTTTAATAGTCCACCTACAAGGCCAAGACCTGCACGTAAGATAGGAACAACAGCCTGTTTTTTACCTGCAATTACAGGGCACATAGCCTTTTCGAGAGGAGTTTCAATCTCCACTTCTGTTAATTCTAAGTTTCTAAGTGCTTCGTAGCCGATTAACATAGAAAGTTCTTCTACGATAGCACGAAATTCATTGGTTCCGGTTTCTTTGTTTCTAAGCATCGTGATTTTATGTTTAATTAGTGGGTGATCACAGATGGTGATATTTTCATTTCCATTGTACATAATAATCAGTTCCTTTCTTTTGTTCTTACCCTTATTTTAGTCGCATATAGATTATTTTTCAAGAGGAATGTGCAATTGACGAAATAGTAAAAAAAGGGTATTATCAAAGGAAAGAAAAAAGGGAAAAAGCGGAGTAAAAATATATGAAAAAAAGAAGTGTAAGTAACTGTGAAACATGTATGAATTACGAATATGACGAAGAGTACGATTACTATGTCTGCATTAAGAATCTAGATGAGGACGAGATGTATCGCTTTGTAAAAGGGGAATTTCGTGATTGTCCTTATTATCAGTTTGGTGATGAATATAGTATTGTGAGGAAACAGATGTAAAAGGAGGACACTTAGTATTGAGAAGAAAAGACAGAGAAGTGACGGATTTCGAGATAATCAAACAGATTATAGATGAATGTGAAATTATTAGAATTGGTCTTTGTGACGATGATATGTATCCTTATATTGTGCCGATGAATTTTGCATATGAGATAGAAGGTGAACAGATTTACTTCTACCTACATGGAGCAATGGCAGGACGGAAATACGAACTTATGAAGAAGAATGGCGTATGTTCTTTTGAAATGGATTGCGGTCATCAGCTAGAGCTGATTTACTCGGCAAAGGATGCTACTATGAGATATAAATCGGTTATGGGCAAGGCTAATATTGAATTTTTAGAAGGGGACGATAAGATAACGGGTCTTGATATTATTATGAATCGCGATGAGAGAACACGAGATTTTGAATATAACAAGGCTGTAGTACCACGCACGGCAGTGATAAAGTTGACTGTAACAGAATATACAGGAAAGGCTAATCCTGTTGGTGGAAATGCAGATTAAATCTACAGGCAGCAAAAGAAAAAACAGAGTACACTCTAGACAAATGTACTGCGTTTTAGTAAAATAGCAACATATGGTGTTCCAGATTTTGGAACAGAAAGGATGGACAGAAGATGAGCAATCTTACAGAAATCAGATGGCACGGTCGTGGCGGCCAGGGAGCAAAGACAGCAGCCCTTCTTTTAGCGGACGTGGCATTTCAGACAGGTAAATATGTACAAGGTTTTCCGGAGTATGGTCCGGAGCGTATGGGTGCGCCGATTACGGCATATAACAGAATCAGTGACAAGCAGATTCGAGTGCACTCTAACATTTATGAGCCACAGTATGTGGTAGTTGTTGACGAGTCTTTGCTTGAGACTGTAGATGTGACAAAGGGATTGAAAAAAGATGGTGCGATTTTAGTGAATACACAGCGCACAAAAGAAGAAATTATGCCACTTTTAAAAGGATATGAAGGAAAGGTTTATACTTTGGATGCGCATAAAGTATCGATGGCGACATTAGGTAAATACTTCCCGAACACTCCACTGCTTGCGGGAATCGTAAAGGTGGCAGACATTATGGAGGAAGAGACATTCTTAAAAGAAATGAAAGCTTCTTTCCAGCATAAGTTTGCAAGTAAGCCAGAAGTAATCGATGGAAATATGGCCGCACTTGAGATGGCACTTAAGGAGGTACAGTAATGGCAACAGATATCAGTAAATTAGGCGTAAAGGCAACATGGCAGGAATTGACAGAAGGAATGATTGTTGCCGGAGCAGGTACATCAAAAGCGTTTCATACGGGAGAGTGGTCTTCCGTAAAACCAGTATTTATTGAAGATAAATGCAAACAGTGTTTGCTCTGTGTTCCGGTATGTCCGGACAGTTGTATTCCAGTAGAAGATAAAAAACGCGGTGAATTCGACGTGTTACATTGCAAAGGCTGTGGCATTTGCGTGAAAGCATGTCCGTTTGGCGCGATTACGATGGAAGGGGTGAAGTAAGATGGGCAAGAGAGAACGTTTATCAGGAAACGAGGCCGTTGCCATCGCGCTTCGTCAGATTAACCCGGATGTATTTCCAGCATTTCCAATCACACCGTCTACGGAAATTCCGCAATACTTTGCGTCTTTCGTAGCAAATGGTCAAGTAGATACGGAATTTATTCCGGTTGAAAGTGAACACAGTTCCATGAGTGCTACAATCGGAGCTTCAGCAGCAGGAGCAAGAGCTCTTACGGCTACATCTTCTTGTGGTCTTGCGTATATGTGGGAAGAACTTTACATAGCAGCATCCAACAGACTGCCACTTGCACTTGCACTTGTAAACCGTGCACTTTCTGGGCCGATTAATATCAACTGTGACCATTCAGATAGTATGGGAGCAAGAGATGCAGGTTGGATTCAGATTTATGCAGAAAACAATCAGGAAGCATATGACAATATGGTTCAGGCGTATCGCATTGCAGAACATAAAGATGTCAGACTTCCAATTATGATTTGTCAAGATGGATTTATCACAAGCCATGCGGTAGAGAACATTGAATTATTGGAAGATGATGTGGTTAAAAATTTTGTAGGTGAATACGAACCGGAGAATTATCTTCTTAATCCGGCGCAGCCGATGGCAGTAGGTCCGTAT